>NZ_JBWYIZ010000002.1:0-248239 GCF_056779995.1 Acinetobacter sp. ANC_7504
CGAACTCAGAAGTGAAACCTCTTAGCGCTGATGGTAGTGTGGGGTTACCCATGTGAGAGTAAGTCATCGCCAGCTCATTATTCTAAACACCTCCTTCAATAGAAGGGGGTGTTTTTTTATATCAAAAGAAAAAAATAAACAAATAAAATTAAGGGAAAGGCATGGGTACGGGAAAATTAACTTCTAAATCGATGTCTTCACATAGTTAATTACAAGCGCAAACCATATCAATAAATACAAAAATGCCTGTATCGTTAACAGGCATTTTGAAAAGAGAATCAATGGAATATTACTGTTCTATATTGTTTGCTATTAAATTACCTTGTTCAGCTTCTCGCATGAAACGATCATGAGTTTCCTTGCTACGAACCAAGCCAGGCATTCGATATTCTGTATGACCGTAGTCATGAATTTTTGTCCAACGTCCTCCCCAAACTAAACCGACAGACTCAGCAACTTGACCATATAACTGATAGCCACGCATAGCCCAAGGATCACGTTCAGAAATAACGACTTTACCATCTCGCTTGAATGCGACATCAGCTGCCAAACCAAATTGGTGATAGCTACGGTATGCAGTCGCTAAAGTGGTTGCTTTATTCCGAGATAGGCTATTTTGTCGTGCAGGACTACGATAACCCTCTAGTAATACTAATTCATAGCCATGTTGTTCCTTCATAATTTTGAAGACCATAAGTAATCGTTGTTTATAGCGTGGATGCATCTTGTCCCACTTACGATTTACCATTGAAGTATCGAGATGACCATGAGAAAACTCTGAATTTTCTACATTAGGAATAGTTGTAGATGAAACAGAACCGCCAGTTTGAGCTTGATATTGTTGCTCAAGACGTACAGCTTCAACGATTGCTGCATCAACGAGACTTTCTTCAACCTCTGGTGGAGGGGAAAGAATTTCCCCGTTTAATAAGTTATAAATTTGAGGATCAGCTTTCTTTAAATAGTTTGCTTCTATTTTTGTAGGATCAACGGGTTTTGTAAAAGCAAAAAGCATAATACTGCTAAGTAAGAAAAAACCAGCAATGAGTATCCACCATTGCTGTAAGTGCCAATGCGTTTGAATTTGGTCTGCTGAAGCAGCATGATTCATTTCATGTGCAAATTTACGTGCGTTTAAAAGCTTTTTTTTACCTTGTGGTAATAAGCTTTGTGCAAAATCTATTACTTTTTGTCTTATCTCATAAGACATCAATAAAGTCAGTGCGATGATTAATATCACAAAACTGACAATGATAAAAAAAATCACGGTGCAGGTTCTTTAGCAGTTCGTGTGACTGAAACTTCTACGCTGGCTACAGGAATATCAATATTTTCATCAGTGTCAGCTTTACTTTCAGCAACTTTATTTGCATTGGTTGTTGTAGGCTTAGACTCAGGCTTTTTTATGGTTTTCGGTAATGCTTCAGTTGTGGTCTTTTTTACTGGTTCTGCTTTAGGTGGAACTTGGGGAGTTTTGTTACTTAAAGGTTGCGCTTGATTAAAAGTTGATTCAAAGGGATTTTTACTTGAAGTCACTGGTTGAGTTGCTTGAGCAGAGTTTGTTTGCTGATGTTTGAAAATATTATTAAGCTCATTTAGCTTGGGTTGAGCTTGGTGATATTCATCAGGTTCAGATTGCTCGTTTTCATCAGCTTGAGTGACTCCTGAATCAATATTGGATAATTTATCATTTGAGTGTGTTGAATCTGTATCTGCTGCGTTAATCGGTTGGAAGCTTGGTTGATTTAAATAGGTATAAAAAGCTAAAGATGTGGCAGAGATACCAATTGCTACACCAATGATCCCACTTACTAGAGGCGAAATTTTTTTATTTTTTTTAGTAGGTGTAAGGACTCTAATATTTTTCTTTTCTTGGCTCATGTTGAATATCTTTTATGGTAAATGAATCGTTATGTGGGCCTGTTCAGCAGGTGCACTAATGACATTATTATATTGAGTCATGGCTTTGATCTCTTGTTGACTGAGCATATAGCGAAGTCCAGAAAATGCCAATAATGCAAAGAGGAGTAAAAATAAGAGAATCCAAGCGAATGGAAGTTCTCTATGAATAATGTTTTTAATTTGATCAGGCAATGCAGCGAAAGGTGAAAAGAGGGCTTTTTTACCTTTTAAATAATCTATTTCATCGCCTACGCGTGCAACCAAATGATTTAAGCTTTCAATTGATTCAATACGGTATTTACCTTGAAAACCTAACAGTAAACAGTAGTGAAAAACTTCTAAAGCCGCTAAGCGATCTTTTCCACGAGTTCTAATTTTTTCTAATAAGTCAAAAAATTGATAACCTGCGAGTTGAGATCCAAATAAAGTTAACTGAAGAGGACTAATTAACCACGAATTTTGTAAATGGAAATAACTAGGGTCCTGTTGTGTGACAATCGTTTCATCAAGTAATGCACAAAATGCATATTTTGCATCATGGATATCCTCGGCTGAGAACTGCAACTTCTTCGCTTGTAATTCGAAACGTTGTATTTGATCCATGATTTTTTGGCGAAATTCATCGACGTTGTCAGGAACGTATTGGTTACGAATTAAAAAAACGATGTAGAAACCGTCATGCATTAAATCAACCAAATTAGAAGACTGTGTCAATTTATTCTGTTGCTGTGGTGTAGAGCCTGCTCCAATCTGACCGTCATCGAACAGTGAAGGCGCTCCATTAGGCATATTCATATTTTTCTCTTCTCAATCTCTAGCCATTCATCACTGCGATGAGTTCAATACTGATATCTTGGAATCCAGCAGGTACATAGATACAGATGGTTTCAGACTCCAACATGCGTTGATAGAGTTCATGATGAGGTTCAATTTCAAAATAACTCACCCCAGAGCGGACTGGAATCGCAGTAGGTACTTGCATCAAATGGTGAATCGGAATAGCAGGCAATGCAGAGACGACACGTTGCTCAACATCGACTGTTGTGCCCACTTTAAAACGTAGTGGGACAATTTGTACAAGTTCGTGTGTCTGCATCATTGAACTAGACACAGCAATATACAGACGAGATTCGCGAGTGATCTTATCTGACTCTAAGCTACCAACCCAATACGAAGGACGTATTTCTTTAAGACTGATATTGAAGTATCGACTTGAAATGATTGTGTCGAGTAACTCTCTTAAAATGACATCTAACTGCGCAAAGCTATCTTGTAAATTATGATGTTGATATTGAGGTAAATGTTCAACTTCATAGGCTGTTGAGAATGTCAGTAATGAGCCAGTCAATCTGAGTAATTCAAAAAATAAGCGTTCAGGGTGAATTTGGGGATGAGTCAATAAATGGCTGAGAGTTGCATGAGCAGTATTCAATGCATTCACTAGCCAAAATGAAACAATGTCACCTGATCTAAATTCAATTAATTTTTGTTCGTTTTCGCGATTGTTGGTTTGAATAGTTTTGATTTTTGCTTTAATGACATTCAAGGTACGTTTTAAATTAGCAACCAATGACTCACATGAAGCAATATGCAAAATTGGTGGAATAAATTTTGTATCAAGTTCAAAGCTTCCTGAACTATGACGCTTAATTTTTCCTATTGGCAAATATAAAAAACCATCCAGTTCATGAGGAGTATCATTCTGAGATTCCAGTAATTTCAGCTCAGCACGACGACGAATGTAAGTAATTTCAGCAGGTGTGGCATCTGTGAACAAATCATGAGTTTCATTCAGATACGAATGATATCGACTTGGTTGTGTCGAAGCCTCATGGGCGATATTACGCTTGTTTGGTTGAACGATAGGGAGCGCAAGAAAAATGGTCATTTCACCACGGAAATTGAGCTCATCGAGCAGTACGGGCTGAGGTAAAAGATCTCGCGAAGGAGCAGCGTAAATTTCACCATCTTGCCAAATCATTTCAATGTGCTCAATTGCTAGCACATGGGTCGTTAATTGAGATTCATCAAATTTGAGCTGTTGTACCCCATATGCGAATGGAATGGTGGCGCGAATAGTTTGATTTAAACGCTGTTCATGATAACTGTCTTGAATTTGAAAGTGCTGCGGTCTTAAAAATAGACCTTCACCCCACAGTACTTTTTCTGCTTTAAACATTGAGATTACCATTCATTAGATTCATTGCTATTTTTTACACCCAAGAGTTCATGGACTGATTCCAATGGGTTGTTATCGTTTTTAATGACTTGTGCGAGCCATTCATGAAGCGGCATTTGGCTCCATTTAATGGTTTTTTGAAGCATATAACTCACAGGACTATGTGGTTCATTTGCTTGAAAATAATCCGCAATATCTTTAAGCACCCGCATTGCTTGTTCACGATTTTGTAGATGACTTTGTGGTTGAGGTTGAAATGACTGCTGAGTTACTGATGCTTGTATATTTGCTGTTGGAGCAGAATTTATATTTGAATTGTTTTCTTGGAATTGTAGGTCTTGATTCATGTCAGGAGTATCCTCAGACATTAAAAATGCATCTGCTTTGTAAATTTTTTTCAGTGTTTTATGTATGTCTTCCAACTGAGAATCAGTATTTGCGAAACTTGGAGCGTCTAATTGCATCAGTTGATCAAGTACTTGCTTGAGGGTATCCCAGTGCATCAAAATTTCTAAAAAGAACTGATAATTGTTGTATTGGAAACTTTTTGAGGTATTAAATAAGCTTTGTTCGAATTGCTCGAGTTCTGGATGATTCTGAGAAGATCCATAATCATCAGCATTTTTTAATCTTACATTTTGTTGATGCAGTAATTTTTCATAATCATAGATTGAATAGAAAGGAGCTGAATTGATGAGTGGAACACGTTTAATCAAAGCAGGTAACTGAGAAGTCAAACCTTGCAATAAACCTAGACGTTGATCTAAATCATCATCTTCAATTTCAGGATGTATATCTTTCCAATAATTGGATAACATACGATGCGAAAGCTCAAGGCTACGAGCGACTCCTTCATAACCGTAGAGTTGACTCCAAGCCTCGCTTAACCAAGTCAATAAACGAATATCTTTACTTTTTTGAGTCAGAACATCGATACATTTTGCCGAAACAAATGACCAATCTGCTTGTTTAGGTTCAGCTACCCAATCCCCCATATCTAAGAGCGGATCATCTTGGGTTTTCGCTTTCTTGATCTCATGAAATTCATTCGAAAAAGATAGATCTTCGCCACAGATTACTTGATCTGAGATTGGTTGAAGTAGCTGTTCTATATCAATGTTCATATTAATTTATATACTCAAATAATTATGCTTCAACAATTTTCTTTTTGGTGGCTTTACGCTTTTTCGGTGCTGTTGTTGGATCTAATCGATACTCAATCAGGTCATCTTTGCTATCAATTTGAATTAACTTAGGGACTTTGTTATCCGCCAAGGCGATCAATATTTGTGTTGCAAGTTCAGGTAAAACTGAAGAGTTTAGAATATTGTCGACATTACGTGCGCCACTATCGACTTCTGTACAGCGACTTAAGAGTAGTTCCACCAAATCATCCGTATACTCAACACGTGTTTGATATTGTTTGAAAATACGATCAGTAATTTTGCCTAACTTATGATGAATAATACGCACAAGTAGATCATCATGGAGTGGGAAGTAAGGCACGATACGCATACGTCCCAAGAAGGCAGGTTTAAACTGTTTATATAAACTTGGTTTTAAATGTTCAATTAAGTCTTCTGCCGTAGGCCATTCTTCTACAGGTTTAGTCAAACAGGCCTGCATAATTGCGCTTGAGCCAGTGTTAGAGGTCAATAAAATTGTGGTATTTTTAAAATCGATAACACGTCCTTCACCATCTTCAAGTGTGCCTTTGTCAAAGACTTGGTAAAATAACTCTTGAACATCTGAATGTGCTTTTTCAATTTCATCTAACAAAACAACGCTATACGGATTGCGTCTAACAGCTTCAGTGAGGACACCACCTTGACCATATCCTACATAGCCTGGAGGCGCACCTTTCAATGAGGAAACAGTATGAGCCTCTTGATACTCAGACATGTTAATCGTGATGAGATGAGATTCCCCACCATACAGCTCATTGGCTAAAGCTAAAGCCGTTTCTGTTTTCCCCACACCACTTGGTCCAACCAACATAAATACCCCTTGAGGCTTGTTTGGATCTTCAAGTTTTGCTTTAGAGGTTTTGATTCCTTGAACAAGTTGATGCAGGGCATAGTCTTGACCCATGACGCGTTGTTCCAGTTTTTCTTCTAAACTTAGAATTTGCTTAATTTCGTCATTGACCATTTTTCCTACAGGAATACCAGTCCAATCTGAAATAATCTCATTAATGATTTGAGCATTAACACGTTCAAATACCAGAGGTTGTTCACCTTGTAATATTTTTAAATCTGATCTGAGTTGCTGAATCTGATTTTTAAAATCATTACTGTGTTCTTCATCTTTTAATTCAGAATTTTTTTGCTCAAGTGTTTTGATTTTTTGAACAATTTCTAGTTCTTGTTTCCACTTTTCAGTTGTGGCATTTAACTCATTTTCTATTTCAGTGATCCGATTTTTAAGATTGGAGATGCGTTCGTCATGCTGTGGGAACTGATTATGCTCTTGTTCCAAAATATCTAATTCAAGCAATAAATTATGATTTTGAGCATGTAGCTGATCTAACTTTACCGGCTGAGCATTCTGAGTTAATGCCACACGAGCGGCAGCAGTATCTAAAACACTCACTGCTTTATCTGGGAGTTGTCGACCAGCAATATATCGATGTGAAGAATGAACAGCAGTCACAATGGCTTCGTCATCGATTTGAAGATTAAAGTGTTTAGCCATGACAGGAATCATGGCGCGAAGCATATCAATCGCAACTTCTTCAGTCGGTTCTTCAACTTTGACGACTTGGAAACGACGACTGAGCGCCGCATCTTTTTCAAAATATTGCTTATATTCAGCCCATGTAGTTGCAGCAATTGTTCTTAACTCGCCACGTGCTAAGGCTGGTTTAAGGAGATTCGCCGCATCATTTTGACCAGCTTGACCGCCTGCACCAATCAGTGTGTGTGCTTCATCAATGAAGATGATGATAGGATGAGCGGAACTTTGAACCTCTTGGATGACTTGTTTTAAGCGATTTTCAAACTCACCTTTTACACTTGCACCTGCTTGTAATAGACCCATATCAAGAACATGGATATGTACATTTTTTAATGCATCAGGCACTTGGTTGTTGGCAATCTTCAGCGCTAAACCTTCAACGACAGCAGTTTTACCTACGCCTGGCTCACCTGTTAAAATAGGATTATTTTGACGACGACGCATCAGAATATCCAACATAAGGCGAATTTCAAACTCACGTCCAATGACAGGATCAATCCCACCGTTAAGCGCTTTTTGAGTCAAGTTAATGGTGTATTGATCTAGTGCAGGTGTTTTTGCATGAGATTCTGAACTTTGAATCGTATCCTGATCCTGAACATCATTTTGATGATCAGCTTGAGGGAGATGCTCTTCAATGCTAGCTTTACAAATTTCTATAAATTTGTGTTTCATCGTATCAATCGGGAACAGATCGAATAAACTCGATGCACGAAGCGCGATTTGATATAAATCTCCTGCAGTCAATAACGCAACTAATAAGTGCCCGCTACGGATGACTGGGGTTTGATCTGCGGAAGCAATAAGCCAAGCTTGTTCTAGCAGACGTACAATCGATTGAGCAAAAATAGGTGTACGCGTATTGCCTTTGGGCAAGTGCGAAATCGTTTCTTGTAAATCATCGATCAGTGCATTTTTAGAAATTTTATAGTGATCGAGCAAAATAGAGAGATCATTTTTTACGTTTTGATTTAATAATTCGAAGAGTAGATGTTCAATTTCGATTTCGTAATTTTGTTGATTAATACAATAATTTGCAGACTTTTCTAGTGCTGTTCTTGTCGTAGGAGATAGTTTTGTAATCAAAATTTTCAAGTTATTCATCAGAATTCTCTGTGTTCAAATTATTTATAGTTACTTAAAATAAACCTAGATAACGTCTATTTTTAAGATTTTTAACGACTAAATATTTAATAAACAATAATTTTTAGTATGAAAAAATTCACCCATATTTTTTATTCTACCTAAATAAAGGTGATAAAAAAACTATCCTATAGTGTGAATCGTTTACAGAACTATATAATTTTGTAACTTAAAAAACTTAATTGTTTCTTTATTATAATGGTCATAATGTTGACTAAGTTTGCATTTATAAGTTTAAATTTTAATTAAATCTAATATATAGAAGACATTGCTCTAAACATTGAGTGTGTTAAAAAATGATTTAATGAATCATATAGTTAATGTAAATTTAATAATAAATGAGGGTGTATTTTGAATACTAAAATTCTGCTTACAACTCTGCTAATTGGGTTGGGGATGGCGTCTACAACTTACGCAGATGAAGTAAAACTCAAAAGAGGTTGTGTTAAAGATCATCCATTAGTAGCGGGTGAAACAGACCAGACATTGCTACAAATTTATGCTCAAGCATGTGATAAAAAAAATAAAGACAACAAAAATGGTTTTCTAGCACAAGCAGCTCAGCGTTTTCAACAAATCGGACAAAATCAGAAAGCACTTCAATTGGTGAACAGTCTTAATGCACAAAATGTTCAGCACTCATCGTTAACAGATACTAAGTTTTTAGCTGGAATCGGAATCGCGAATGAGGCATTAGAGCAAATGCGTGGACCAGAAGTACGTTATTTGACTGAAGAGACTTACGAACCTGCGTTGGCACTTTCTGAAGCAGTTAAAAAAGCTAAACCTTTGACTGTAATCGAAACCAAAGTTGAAGAAGCACCTAAGCGTGTTCAAGAGACTCGAACTACTCGACAGCCTGCACGTACGACGCGCCGTGCATCGACTCCAGCAAAAACAACACCCGCTAAAACAACGACACCTGCGAAAGTTGAAAAACCAGCAGCACCAAAACGTGAGAATCCATTTGGCTCGTTGAACTGATCAAATTACAAATTTAGGAAAAAATAATATGGCTAAGCGTGAAAGTGTTCAAAAAAAATTACAACGCATCCGACCACCTCGAGTACAACTGACGTATGACGTAGAAGTAGGTGATGGTAAAGAAATAAAAGAACTTCCTTTTGTTGTTGGTGTATTAGGGGACTTCTCAGCAGCATCTGAACTTGAAAGAACCAAACTGAAAGATAAGAAATTTATTAATGTAGATTTGGATAACATTGATGAAGTAATGAGTTCGCTAGCACCAAGAGCAGCCTTCCAAGTTGAAAACACAATTTCGGAAGAGGGTGGAAATATGTCGGTAGATCTTACTTTTAACTCAATGGAAGATTTCCGACCTGAAAATGTTGTTCAACAAGTTGACCCTTTACGCAAATTGGTTGAAGCGCGTGAACGCCTTTCAGATTTGCGTAATAAAATTTCAAATAGTGAACGTCTAGAAGATCTGCTTGATGAAATTCTTCAAAATACAGATCAAGTACGCAAATTAAGTGCTGAAGCAGGAGGCGACGACCGTGAGTAATTTACAAACCGCACCTGCGACAAGCAATGCTGTTGAAGAAACGAGTCTTCTAGATTCGATTGTTGAACAAAGTCGAATTGCGCGTAACGATGATGAACATGTTCGTGCGAAAAATTTAATTGGGGAATTAGCCAAAGAAGTTATGGCTGGAACAATTACTGTTTCAGAAAACATGACGGTCTCAATAGATAAGCGTATTGCTGAAATTGATGCTTTAATTTCTGCTCAATTAAGCAAAATTATGCATCATGAACAGTTTCAAAAGATTGAATCGACTTGGCGTGGACTTTACTACTTCTGTCAAGAAACACCTTCAAATCCTTTAATTAAAATCCGCATTTTAAATACCACTAAAAAAGAATTGATTAAGGACTTCCAAGGCGCAACTGACTTTGATCAAAGCACATTGTTCAAAAAAGTGTATGAAGAAGAATATGGTTCTTTTGGTGGTGCACCTTACGCAACTTTGATTGGTGATTTTGAATTCGATCGCACACCGTCAGATATGTATCTTTTAGAACAAATCTCTCATGTTGCCGCTGCCTCTCATGCACCCTTTATTTCAGCAGCAAGCCCTTCAATTCTAGGTCTTGAATCTTTCACTGAAATTGATCGTCCTCGTGATGTATCTAAAATTTTTGAAACTGCAGAATATGTACAGTGGCGCTCATTCCGTGAAAGTGATGATTCTCGCTATGTGGCTTTAACTATGCCACGCGTTCTGGGTCGCCTGCCTTATGACCCTAAAGAGGGTTGGGCAACAGAAGGCTTTAACTTCGTTGAAGAGGTCTCAGGTGAAGATCACGATCAATATCTCTGGATGAATGCAGCATACGGTTTCGGTACACGTTTAACGAATGCATTTGATATGCATGGTTGGTGTGCAGCAATTCGTGGGGTTGAAGGTGGTGGTTTAGTAGAAGGCTTGCCAGTACATACCTTCAAAACCAATGATGGTGAAGTCGTATTTAAGTGTCCGACAGAAGTTGCGATTACGGACCGCCGTGAGAAAGAGTTGAGCGATCTCGGTTTTATTCCATTAGTACACTGCAAAAACACAGACTACGCAGCGTTCTTTGGGGCTCAATCGACCCAAAAGCCTAAGAAATATGATAGCGATACAGCGAATGCAAATTCAGCACTCTCAAGCCAGATTCAATACATCATGGCTGTGTCGCGTATTGCGCATTATTTGAAAGCAATGATGCGAGATAAAGTCGGAAGTTTTGCTTCAGCTGGAAATGTAGAAAGCTTTTTGAATGATTGGTTATCTCAATATGTATTACTAGATGATGGTGCATCACAAGAGGCCAAAGCTAAGCGCCCGCTTCGTGAAGCATCTGTAAAAGTTGTGGAAGACCCGGCGAACCCTGGTCACTACAAATCGGTCGTGTTTTTAAGACCGCACTTCCAGTTGGACGAGTTGTCGGTATCTTTGAGACTTGTCACTGAGTTACCTCAGTCCTCTAATTAAATAGAGCAACTTTATAATAACGTTAAATAAAACAGGAAATCTTCATGAAAGATATATATGTTCAATTTCGAGGAAAATACAAAGTAGACGGCGAATCTCGTGACACTGAGCACAAAGATTGGTTGGAAGTTAATTCTTGGTCTCATAACATCCGTCAGCCTAAATCTGCGACATCTTCAAGTGTTGGTGGTCATACTTCTGAGCGTGTTGAACATTCAGACATGTTATTCGTTAAAGATTTAGATGCGACTAGCCCGAAACTTTGGGAAGCATGTTCTGCTGGTTACACTTTTGATGAAGTACAAATCGATTACTACCGTGCGAATGGTGATAAGCGTATCAAGTACCTTCAAATCAAATTGAAACATGTTCTAGTTTCAAGCGTAACACCATCTGTAAATGCTGAAGGTGTTCCGACTGAAGCATTTGGTTTGAAATATGCTGCTGTTGAATGGACATACAACCAACAAGATATCGATGGTACTCAAAAAGGTGCGATCACGAAGCAATGGTCACTTTCTAACAACACTGCAAGCTACAAAGCTTAAAGTCTTGAAAGTGAGAGGAGTAGGGGCTGACTTAAGTTGGCCTTTATTCATCTTTTAGAGTAGGCAAGATGAAAACAAATTTAGATCATCTTTATCCATTTGGCTTCCGTGCAACTTTATTTGACCGCTTGATTCCAGAATATGAGGATCAGATCAAAGGCTTATCTATGCAAGAGCTACGTGAATCTGTTGCACATGACTTGGAAGATCTACTCAATAGTCGAGTAGCCAAGTTTGATCAAATTGATGACTTCCCTACGGTTAAAGGCTCGATTGCACAGTTTGGCATTATTGATTTTGTTGGATTATCAACAGCCAATCCAATGGATCGAGACAAAATTTGCCAATCTATTCAGCAGTCCATTGCGGCACATGAACCTCGCCTACGACAAATTCAAGTTGAAATGTTGTTAGACAGCGACAATATGGGCGCACTTTGCCTCAGTATTCAAGCATATTTAAATATCCATCCATTGTATGAGCCTGTAGTTTTTGATGCTTTATTGAAACCAACGACACAACAATATGTAATTTCGGCTAGATCTTAAGATTGGGGCTTTTGTGATAGAAGAACTTTTACCGTACTACGAAAAACAATTACAAGAATTTGGTCAACAATCTCGCGAGTTTGCTCAGAAGTATCCTAAAATTGCCCAACGGCTCTCGCTCAACCAAGAACAGATTGATGATCCACACATTGAGCGCTTAATTCAGGCGTTTTCGTTGATTGCTGCTCGAATTGATAAAAAATTAGCAGACAGTTATGACGTTTTTACACGTGCTTTATTTGAGGTGATGTTCCCTCAATATCTAAGACATTTTCCAAGTTGTACTGTCGTCAGTTTCGAGGATCAAAATAAAATAAAACAATTAACTGAAGCTCACGTCATTCCGCAGGCAACAACGCTAAAATCACGAAGCTTTAAGGGGGTACAATGTGAATTTAATACCTCTCAAGCTGTACGATTACTTCCCATTCAACTGAATCAAGTTCAATTTAAAACGAACCCAAGTGCTCAAATTCATCTCAATCAAAATGCCACTTTGCAATTAAGTTTTGAAACTTTCAATGAAGCAGGCTTGTGGATTCATCAAGAAAAACTCCCTATTTATTTAGATGCTATTTCAAATTTTCCGCTGCAAGTTTTGGATAGTATTTTCAAAAAAGATACGACTTTTACGGTACGCATTGGAACACAGCTTTATCAAATTTCTAATCCATTTTCCTTAATGGGCTTTGAGGAAGATGAGAGTTTATTGCCTATTGATCAACATACACATCATGCCTATCGCTTGTTGATGGAATATTTTTGTTTTGCAGATAAATTCAGCTTTCTTAATCTTGATTTGTCTTTTTTAAGAAATTTATTAGATCAACAAACGAGTTTTGATCTCCAAATTCATTTTAAGTTAAACCTAAACGATCAGGCGATTATTCGTAATTATTCAGAGATGAATGTTGCAAATTTCAAATTATTTAGCACGCCGGCTGTTAATCTTTTTGAAAAAAATGCTGAACCACAAAAAATACATCATCGACAACTTGAATATCCATTGATCACGGATGCGCATCATCCTGAGTTTTATCAGGTCTATTCGATTCAGAAAATGCACATGGTTCGTGAAAAGATTAATCAGGAACAGGTTTATCATCCAGTGTTGCCGTTCTTTGGAATGAGTCATTACCATGATGAAAATGTCCAATTTTTCTATGCATTGAACTCATCACAGCTCAACAGTAAGTTTGTTGAAACGGGTTATTCCATTATTTCTAAGCATTTACAGCCGTATGATATAAAGTCTGATTTTATTAGCACCGTATTGCTATGTTCTAATCGGAATTTACCGCATGAAGCATTAAGCCAGTCAAATAATATTTTAAATCTGAATGATAGTAGTTTGGCACGTCGAGCGTTGGTATTGAAGCGTCCGAGTTTACCCTATCAATTTGAGCAAAATCAGAAAGAGCAATGGCGCATTATTTCTCATCTTTCATTAAATACGTTAGCACTGATGAAAGGGGATGCGGTAGCACATTTAAAAGAATTATTAGAGTTATATAACTTACCGGCGAATAAAGAAAATCATCTGTTAATTAATTCGATTAAACAAATTGAATTTAGCCTGACGCATAAGTTGGTTGAAGCAAAACCTTTCCCGCTTTTCGTACGAGGACTCAAAGTTGTTATCCGAATCGATGAACAAATATTCAGAGGTCATAGTCTTTATATTTTCAGTCAATTGCTGAGTCATGTGTTTAACTTAAAAGTGCAGTTAAACAGTTTTGTCGATGTCATAATCGAAGATGCTCAATCACAACAGGAGTTATACCAATGCGTGCAGAACGTTGGTGGCAAGAAGCTTCTGTAACAGACCATTTATTTCAACAGCCGACTGCATATGAATTTATTCAGTCGATTCGATTGTTAAGACATGTGCCCTATGCTCGGCCACATACACCATGGGATCGTGATTTTAAATTTCATCCTTCCTTAGAGCTTAACTTCCCTAAAAAAGAAATTGAATCACTCGCTTTAGAAGATGAAAAAGTTCAGCTTACAAATTTAATGGTGGGTTTGACTGGAATGCAGGGGGCATTACCCTATAGCTATACCAATAAAGTTAAATCAGCACCACGCAAATTTCGAGTTGAAACAACGCAATTTTTGAGTTTATTTAATCATAAGCTCACTTCACAATTCGTTGATGCGACGGTCAAGTACAATTTACCAGTACGGTATGAGGTCGAGTCTGAAAATCATTATCTGAATATTATCCATGCATTAAATGGTTATATTAGTCAGCAACATCAACAACAAGAACTTGATGATTATTTTGCTGAATTTGCAGGATTAATGCAGGGGCAAAATAATACAGCACATGCTTTAAAAACCATGATTGCACAGGTATTTAATCAGCATGTGGCAATACAAGAGTTTATCCCTGAAAAATTTAAATTAGAGCTTCAGCAGAGAACATCCTTAGGAGGGGCGACGCCAAGCTTGTTAGGATTGAATACATTTTGTGGAGAGACTATTACCCAAATTGATGGCAAAATTGAAATTCAAATTGGACCGTTGGATCGTAAAACTTACCTAGATTTTCTACCACAACAAAAACTAAGTTTAAAATTAAAAAAACTACTACAAAGCTGGTGTAGCCCAACCTTATTGGTTGATGTTCGTTTAATTTTATCAAAACAAGAAATACAGCCTATTACTTTAAATTCGGAGCATTCTATGGGGCTTAGTCAGGGTGCCTTTTTAGCTCATAATCAACCGCTAGACAATGATGAAACTTGCTACCCATTGCTTGGAGTAGCGTCATGATCAAAATCATTGTTGGAGTGTTCCTTACTGTTTATCTGGTGATTTCTGCGATTGTGGTGCTGTATTGGCGTGACATCAATTTTGATCCTTCTGGCAGTGATCTACTTATCTTTTTTGGATTGTTACCTGTTGCAATCACTGCTTTTTTGGTGATGCCATATATGATTTATCATTGGATAAAAGAGCAAAAAAATAAACAGAATGATCCTCAACTTAGCGATGAGACCACAATTGAGGAGCTACAGCCTGAGCCTGTGGAGTGGATCAATTTAAATGTCTATCGCGCTTATGCACTCAATGCTTTGGGTGAAAATCATCTGATTATTGATGCGATTCGGGAGTTCAAGAGCCCTGAACTTGATGACAAATTATTGAATGGGTATGGGTTGCCTATTCTGAGTTATCGAATTTCTGATTTAGACGTCGAACAAGATGAAGAGGATGAATATAGCTTCAAACGGCAATACCGCATTCATCAATTGATTCTGACTCAACTCGAACAACAAACAGAAATACTCTGGGAAATTAGTGAGCATTTAAAAAAATCTGCGCTTTTCTACGATACTCAAATTAGCCAATCTTATCGTATGCATCCAGCATGGATTGATCCTCAGGCTGAGTATCATGATGGGGAAGAAGATACTCCTTCTGTGCAGCAAGTTTATCGACTGAATAAGCTTAAAATCCACCTGGTTCTCGCTGAAGAATTATTGCATGTTTGGGATGAACAAGATTCTGAGCAACTCATTTCAGACTACCTGAGTCAGCTCAATTATATTCCTGAAGTGTTTCACGTGGAACACCACTATTGGGGTGCTGAAACAAGCTATAGTGAATGGATTCATCTTTTACAAAGTATTGAAAAAGATGAGTCGTCTATAAGTCTTGTGTTTATCGTTGATTCCGAAATTGATCAAGATACATTGGATGAAAAGATTTGGATTTCAGAACAATATATTCCTGCAGAATATATTTCGAGCTGTTGTTTAGCTTCACCTAAAATTCAAATTGAAAATGTTTTACCTACGAAAACATTAGATATTGCGATAAATGAAAAACAACTGAAACAGAGTTTAGATCGCTATAACATTGATCATCAGTTCAAAGTGGAAAATGAGCAGCCCTTTACAATTCTGTTGGATGACATTACTCAACTCAAAACACTTAAAAAAATTGAGCAAAATTTTGCCAATACGAATATTGAGCAACATCACTATTTAATGCTTTATCCAACACTTGGGAATACACAAAGCTTAGCTAAAATTTTTGGCTTTACTCTCGCTTTTCAGTTTGATGATGCCTTGATGACAATGGTGTATACAACTCAAAACCCAGATGTTCAGACATTTATTCAAACTTATCAATCAGAATCGGACATAAATCCTGAGCAGCAAAACGTTTAAAAATTTACGAAAAAAATGAGAATACAATGCACACGATATTAGGCTATGTATGGCAGTACGTTTCAAACCCAAAGGCAATCATTGCATTGTCATTGTTTGTTGCCTTAGTGTCTGCCTATCACACGATACCTAGACAGTATTTCTGGCCGCTTGCGGTGGCTTATGTACTGGGTCTAATCGGTTATGGAATCTATTGGTTCATTCAACGCAAACGCCACGAGAAACAAGGGGAAGAGTTGGCGGAAGCAATCGAAAAAGATAGCCAAGCTGAGTATGGTAAGCAGAAGGATAAAGATGAACTACAATTGGTTCATCAACAGATGAAGGATTCAATTCAGCTCATTCGTAAGTCAAAGCTGGGTGATAAAAAAGGGAATGCAGCGCTATATGAGTTGCCTTGGTATATGGTCATTGGTAACCCTGCTGCCGGTAAGAGTTCTGCCATTTATAACTCGGGCTTAAAGTTCCCATTCGAAGAAACGCATAAAAATGCAGTGTCTTCAGGTTTGAGTGGAACACGTAATTGCGACTGGTTTTTCTCAACAGAAGGAGTATTGTTAGATACTGCTGGTCGTTACTCAGTCTATGCAGAAGATCACTCTGAATGGATTGGTTTTTTGAACTTGCTCAAAAAAAATAGATCTAAAGCGCCGATTAATGGACTGATTGTCACCGTCAGTATTGCCGAGTTAGTTAGCCAAAGTCCTGAAAAATCTTTGAAACTCGCTAAAAACTTGAGAGCACGTATACAAGATTTGACGGAACGTTTAGAAATCTTTGCGCCTGTGTATTTGGTGTTTTCTAAAATGGATTTGATCGCAGGATTCACTGAGTTTTTTGATTGTTATGATCAGGATGAATTTGACCAAGTTTGGGGAGCAACGCTGCCTTATAATCCAGATTCATCTGAAAATGCTGTTGATCTATTCGAGCATCATTACAATATTTTGTATGATGGATTGAAAAGCGTAAGTACGACTCATTTAAGTCGCCGTCATGCACAGAATATCTCACCAAGTGTGATGACTTTTCCGCTTGAGTTTAAGACTTTAAAACCAGCACTCAAAACTTTTATAGGAACACTATTTGAGGAAAATCCGTATCAGTTCAAACCTGTATTCCGTGGTTTTTACTTCACCAGTGCTTTACAAGAAGGAACGATCGAGAGTCCAATGACGGAGCAAATTGCTCAAGAATTTAGACTTCAGAAAATTCCGAACAGCGAACATGGTATTCCACAAAATTCTGTATCACAGAATCATGGGTATTTCTTAAAGGGATTATTTTCAGATGTCATTCTGAAAGATAAAAACTTGGTGAAGCAACATATTAACCCGGCGAAAAAGCGCCAACGTTATTTGAGTTTTATTGCAGCTTTACTTGGGGTATCTGTAATTTTAGGCCTGTGGGTGTGGTCTTACCGTAACAATCAACAGTTGATCGCAGATGTTCAAGCTGATCTGAATAAAGTGATGCAAATGGAGCAGGCATCAGGTCAGCATTTGGCGACACAGCTCGACTCGTTACTAATTTTACAACAGCGTTTAGAACAGTTAGATCAATTTGAAGAAGATCGTCCATTAAAGTTTGGCTTTGGTTTGTATCAAGGCAATGATCTGCGGGAAAAACTTAAAACCGAATATTTAAATGGTGTGCGACAAATTGTTTTAGAACCATCTCAACAAAATATTGGTCAGTTCTTGCAGCGTGTAAAAAATAATGAAGCGACACTAAAAGAAAATCACGTTAATGTTGAAATTCAGCAAGTATCGGCTAAACCTGCACAAAATGCTTTGGAACCTTCTGATTCGAATCCCCAAGATGCTTACAACGCATTGAAAGCTTATTTGATGATGAGCAATTCAAAATATATGGAAGCAAGTCATCTGAGTGATCAGGTTACGCGCTTTTGGCGTTCATGGTTAGATGCCAATCGTGGACAAATGCCACGTGGTGAAATGATCCAAAAAGCGGAGCAGGTGCTGACCTATACCATGACATTGGCGAATGATCCAAAATTCCCACAGTTGTCAGCGGATGCGCAATTGGTTGATCAAAGCCGACAAGTATTGTTGGCGGTGATGAAGGGGATGCCAGCACGTGATCGAGTTTATAATGAGATCAAAATGCGTGCTGCCGTACGATATCCAGCAGTGACAGCAGCTCAAATTGTAGGTGAGAACAATCGTAGTGCCGTATTAGGTTCTTATGCTCTTCCTGGGGTATTTACATATAAGGCATGGAACGAATATATCGATCAAGCCATTGATGAAGCTGCGAATAGTCCGACAGACAGTCGTGACTGGGTGTTGAACAGCAATCAATCAGATGACCTCACCTTTAGTGGTAGTCCAGATCAAATTCGTAAGCAGCTGACTGAACTCTATAAGAAAGAATATATCGCAGAGTGGCGTAAATTCTTGAATGGAATTTATTATGCAAAACAACCTGATTTTGCCCAGCAACATAAAACAATAGATTTATTGGGTGAGCCTCAAAACTCCCCGATACGTTTGCTCATTGAGCATACAGCGAAAGAAACCAATTGGGATAACCCTGTGGTTCAAGCGGAATTGGCTGCTCCACAAACAGGATTTATCGCTTGGTTTAAACGTAAGGTTCTTCGTCAAGATAATACCAATGAAATTCAACGTGCAGCTGAGCGCGCCCAAGGTGCTATCTCAAAAGAATTTAACGTTTTTTATCAGTTGGTTCGTAAACGTGATGATCAGCAAAATAAATCATTACTTGATGAGTATTTAGAAAATCTCGCACAGGTACGCAGTAAGTTTAATGATCTCCGAAATGCAGGGGATATTGGCCCAAATGCGATGGCTTTGGTAAAACAAACCATCAATGAACAAACCTCAGTATTTAATACTACGCAAAAACTTGTCGATGAAAAACTGACGGTCGGTCTGAATGATATTGACAATAAGCTCATTCAAAAGCTTTTGGTGAGTCCACTGACACAATCCTTTGCAAGCTTAATCACGCCAGCACAAGATGAGATTAATAAATTATGGGTGATGCAAGCTTATCAACCGTTTAATCAGACTCTGAGCCAAAAGGTTCCATTCAATACCTCGGCTTCAATCCAAGCGACGAGTAGTGAAATCGGTCAAATCTTCGGTGAGGGCGGTAGTATTGCCAATTTTGTTAAAGAAACGCTCGATCCATTTGTGATTCGTCGTGGCTACACACTGACTTCTAAAACGTGGAAAGACCAAGGCATTATCTTGAATCCACAATTTGTGATGAGTTTCCAACGCTATGTTTCACCACTTAACGGTGTAGCTACAGGTACTTTGTCACAAGGTTCTGCGCCTGCTGCGACCAATCAGTCCAACTTCCAATTCTATCCATTGTCTAATCCACAGTTGCTGTCTTATACGATTGATATTGATGGTCAACGTATGGTCTTTGAAAATGGTATCCAACAGTGGGTGAACTTTGTTTGGCCGAATACTGGTGCTATTCCTGGAGCACGTATTACTGCAGTCGATCTCGAAGGAAAAATGCATACGATTTTTGATGCACCAGGTGAATACGGGATCAATCGTTTGATCGACTCTTCGCAACGTCGTGATCAAAATGGTGTCATCGAAATGACTTGGGCAAGTGCTCAACAACCATCATTAGCGGTAAAAGTAAACTTTCGTTTGATCAGTGGGAATTCAGGTCAAGGTGGAACAGGCGTTGGTTCTAATCGTGATTTAAACGGTTTGCAATTGGTTGATAAGGTGACGACCAACAAGGCGACAGCACGTGTGGTATCTGCTCAAAAGGCACCAACACCAGCACCTCAAGCTGAGAATTCAACGAATACGGCATTGCAAAATGTAACACAAGGAGCACAGCCATGATGTATGGAGTACAACTTAAGATGGATCATCAGTAGGAGGCGATATGTACAGTGTGAAAACAACGCCTTTGTACTATGGTAAGAGTCCTGCTCGTGGCGATTTTCTGAAAACCAAAGGACAGTATTCTTTGATTCAAGTGATTGATCAGTGGATTACTGAAGCGCTTGAAATGGCAATGAGAAATCCAAATTTCGATCAAAATTATCAAAGTTTGGCATCATTAGATTTCTTTATTGCCAATCCGCGTGAAAATATGTTCTTGGTTGCAAACTTAGTGACCAGCCAAGACAGCTCAGGTCGTCAGTTTCCTATGGTGTTGAGTCACTTATTGGAAGTGGATGCACCCTACCAAAATTTGCTCTATGCACCTTATAGCTATAAGCCAGTTTTGATTGACTTATTTCAAAGAAACCGTGTGATTCGTCAAATTCGAGATGCTGATGATTTAATCGAAAAACTGGCTCAGCTCAAAAAAGAAATTCAAGTTCTTGATGTAACTGAATCAACCGCTTTTTTTGAAAATCACACCATGCATTCATTTGCACAAATGATGAAAATATCGGTCTATGAGCTTGCACAAAGCATGATTGGACTAGGTCTTTTACTCCAACCTGTATTAAAAAATGGAACGAGTAAACTGAATAAGGTGTTAATTTTACCAATTCACAACCCTAGTTTTTGTTATGAAATCGCAGCATTCTGGGTTAGTTTAATCGCAAGATTTTTGCCAAAACATAATACCGAAGTGTTGATTGGTATTCTTCATTCAGAACGTCCAGTTTTATTATTTGGCTTTCAGGGCGCAGATATTGAAGCATTAAGTGATATTTTCAATCAGAACTTAAGCTCTGAACATTGGGTTTCATTGGTACAAGCACAGTGGATTGATCGCTATTTGGAGCAAAATGCAGGTCTTGCTGCACTCGAGCAATCTTTGTGCGAACGACAGTTAAGTTTAAATCAAGGAATGAAATTATTCCGACAGACTTTTATAGAAGAATAATGATGAAGAAAACCTTATTAAAGATTTCATTGCTTAGTTCGATATTGTGTATAAGTGTTATATCGTTTGCGAAAGAAATTATCGTTGAGGGAGTTGTTCCTAACGAGATGAGCAAACAGGCCATATTGAATAAAATGAAAGTGGTCTATAGCCAAGACCAAATTATCGATAAAATTCAGGTTCGTCCTGTCACTGCACCCAATGGATGGAGTGATTCCGTGACACAAGTCATTACACCTGATCTTAAAAAAGTTTCTCAAGGAAAATTGAGTGTAAGAGGAACACAAGTTGAGCTCACAGGTAAAGTCCTCAATCAAAATGATATCGTACCGACTCAAAATACATTTCAAAATTTAGTTGTGGCACCTTATCGCTTTAATGCACAGTTATCTGTGAATCATGCAGAACAAGCCATCATTGATAATGCTTTAAAAAATCGAATTATTGAATTTGCTTCTGGAAGTGCCACACTTTTACCAGCAGGCACACAAATTTTAGACGAAATGGTGGTTGCGCTAAACAAAGTTCAAGGCAAAAATGTCAAAATCATCGGACATACTGACAGTCAAGGTAATCCACAGAAAAACAAAGAATTGAGCTTGCAACGTGCGGATGCAGTAAAACAATATTTGATTGCCAAGAATATTTCACCTTCACGATTAAGTACAGCGGGTATGGGTGCTGATGAACCTGTTGCAGACAATGCAACGGAAGAGGGTCGTAAGAAAAATCGAAGAATCGAGTTTGAAGTTCAATAAAATATTATAAAAGGAACAAGTGTATGGCTTTCCCTTATATTACGATTGGCTCTCCAACCACTGGTGGTGGGCAGGTTATTTCAGCAAATAGTTCTTTCTTAATCGAAGGTAAGCCAGTTGCTTGTGTAGGGGATAAGGCCACCTGTCCTAAACATAAAACGGTGACGACAATTGTTGCGGGTGACAGCAAAATGCTTATTATGGGAAAACCCGCCGCACAGCATAATTCACCTTTGGCATGTGGATGCAAATGTATAGGGAATCAAAGTTTAACGGTTGGACAAAATTAGTTAATTCATTGGGATCTGTATCTAAAAAGAACCCTCTAATTTTAGAGGGTTCACTTTTTCAACTATAATTTTATCTCGATCAAAGTGTCTTCGGTATTTGTAATCGCGCACCTACTGATGATCTGAAGATGATTATTACGCACTTACATATTGCACAATTTTATCAAACGCAGATTTAAGCGCTTTGTCATCGAATTCATTGCCTTCGAATGTTTCATTGCGATTGCGTGCAAAAATATCGCGAATCTCAACCACGGCATTTGAGTCGACTAAACCTAATTGCGTAGCAACTTGACGGATTTGATCGATAGAGCGAGAGCCATTACTACCGCCATAACTGACATAAGCAGCAGGTTTTCCATTCCACTCTTTACCTAAATAGTCGAGTGCATTTTTAAGTGCAGGGCTGTATCCATGATTATATTCAGGACTAATAAATATAAATGCATCACCTTTCGCGATTTGAGCAGCCCATTCTTGTTGCTTAGGTTGATCATATATACCCGTTAGTGGTGGATTTGCTCCAGCGAAAAACGGTAAATCCCATTCTTTTAAGTCCACAATTTCTGTCTTAATCGTGCTGTAGTTATATGATGAAATCGTGTTTTGAACCCAATTTGCAACTTTAATGGCTGTGCGGCCTTCTCGAATGCTTCCCACAATAATTTGAATATTCACCAAATTTATCCTTCTAACTGTTATCACACTGACTTTAAAATGTTTTTTTTAAAAAAGGTAGATCGAAAATGTATCTAAAAAAAAGCGCCATAAGGCGCTTTTTTATGTACGAATCAGGCATTACATAATTTTGATGCCTTGCTGACCTGCTGGTGTTACTTTGAAAATTTCAACTTCAAAAGTAATGTCCTTACCAGCAAGCGGATGGTTAAAGTCGACCTCAGTGATATCATCACCAACCGATTTAACCACACCATATAATGACTGCTTTGCTTTATCTTCAAACTCAATCATTTGACCTTCAGCAGGACGTTGCTCAAATTTAACAGTATCAAATTTTTGCACGTTCTCTTGGTTCCAAGGGCCAAAAGCATCTTCAGCAGGTAAACTTACTGTACGACGGTCACCCGCGCGTAAGCCAAATAAAGCTTTTTCAAAACCAGGCAATAAGCTGCCATCACCTATCACGAGGCTTACAGGTTCTTCGCGACTACGGGTATTATCAATTTCAACACCATTTTCAATGGCTACTGAAAAGTGTAAATGTACTTTTGAACCCGCTTCAATGCGAGTATCTTCATTTGGATTAATAAAATCAGTCATTTTGCGCTTCCGCACGTTGAATACGATGTTTCTCTAAGAAAAAAGTATCGATCAGCATTAAGATGGTACCTAAAGTAATGGCACTATCTGCAAGGTTAAAAGCAGGGAAGTGGCTATTGTTATAGTAGACATGAATAAAATCTACAACATAGCCCAAACTTACTCGATCAATAAGATTACCAATCGCCCCACCTAAGATGAGTGCGATGGCTAAAGGCAATACTTTCATGTTTTTTGGCATACGCATAATCCAAAACACAAAAATAACCGAGACAATTCCTGCAAGTGATGTAAAGAAATAACGTTGCCATCCACCGGCATCGGACAAGAAACTAAAGGCAGCGCCGTAGTTATGTAGTAATGTCCAATTTAAAAAAGGTAAAACAGGTACAGGGTCTGCATAAGTCAGATGTGTACTTGCTATCCATTTAGTCCATTGATCCAAAATAATGGCAACAATAGACAATCCTATCCACCACAAATTGTGGGGATAGAATTGGAATAAACCTTTTTTATTATTTTGTGGATTAGGCATATTTTCTCTCTTCGCCTTGACCTGTAGGGAGGTTAATAATACAACGACCACATAGTCCTGGATGTGATGGATGTGTATTCACATCAGGCAGAACATGCCAGCAACGAACGCATTTTTCGCCGTCAGCAGCAGAAACTTTCACATTCAAGCCTTCTAAGTCAGATACTTCACCTTGTGCTGCATCGAAACTATTGACTATCACTTGTGAAGTAATGAGAACGAAACGAAGTTCATCACCTAATTTGTCTAGAACGGCTTTAAGTTCATCATTCGCCCAAAGCTCAACCTTAGCAGACAAGTTTGAACCCACAGTTTTCGCACCACGTGCTGCCTCGATAAACTTATTCACTGCCGATTTCACATTGATCAATGTTTGCCATTCAGTTTCTGATACGACATTGGCACTTGATGCAGTCGGAATATCATACCATTCAGCAGTGAAGACATATTTCTCAGTTTGACCGGGAATCAATGGCCAAGCTTCTTGTGCGGTGAACGTTAAAATAGGTGCCATCCAACGTACAAATGCTTGAACCAAATGGTACAACGCAGTTTGTGCAGAACGGCGTGCTTGAGAATCTGCTTTGGTGGTGTACTGACGGTCTTTGATAATGTCTAGGTAGAAACCACCTAAATCGTTGATACAGAAATTCGTCAGCGCACTTGTCACGATATGGAAGTTCATATCTTCGTAAGCTTTCTTAATGGTTTCTTGCACTTCTGAAGCACGTTGCAAGATGTATTGATCAAGTGCAATTAAATCATCAATCGCTAAGCAATCAGTCGCAGGTTGGAAACCATTTAAGTTTGCTAACAAGAAACGCAATGTGTTACGAATACGACGGTAACCGTCTGAGGCACGGTTAAAGATTTCTTTACCTGCGGTCATTTCATAACGGTAGTCTGCAGATGCAATCCAGAAACGAAGGCCATCAGCACCCATATCTTTAATGATGTCTTGCGGTGTGATGACGTTACCGATCGATTTCGACATCTTACGGCCTTTCTCATCGACCACGAAGCCGTGTGTCAACAAGCCTTTATACGGTGCGCGTTCGTTGATTGCCATTGAAGTCAACAATGAAGATTGGAACCAACCACGGTGTTGGTCTGAACCTTCAAGGTACAAATCAGCAGGGTCTTGTAGCTCTTCACGTTCACGAAGGACTGCAAAGTGTGTTGTACCTGAATCGAACCATACGTCTAAAGTATCTCGAACAGCGTTATAGCAATCTGCATCATCACCGATGAATTCGCGTGCATCACGGTTATACCAACCATCAATACCTTCTTGCTCGATTAACTTCGCAACTTCTTCAATCAATTCAGGTGTACGAGGGTGTAACTCGTTAGTATCTTTATGAACGAAGAATGGAATTGGCACACCCCAAGTACGTTGGCGAGAGATACACCAATCTGGGCGACCTTCGATCATCGCTTGAATACGGTTTTTACCCCAATCTGGTACAAACTCAATATCATTTTCAATCGCGTTCAATGCACCTTGGCGTAGACCTTTGGCATCCATGCTGATGAACCATTGTGGTGTTGCACGGAAGATAATCGGAGTTTTATGGCGCCAGCAATGTGGGTAGCTATGTTTAATCACAACATGTGCCCAAAGTTTGCCTGCTTCAGTCAATGCTTCAATAATTTTTGGATTGGCTTTGTAGATGTGCTCGCCTGCAAAGAGTGGCGAAGTTGGTAGATACACACCATTACCACCGACTGGGTTTTCAACTTTTAAGTTGTACTGTAAGCCAACTTTATAGTCGTCTACACCATGACCTGGTGCAGTATGTACAGCACCTGTACCGCTACCGTCAGTCACGTGCTCACCTAAGATTACAGGCACTTGGCGTTCAGCGATCAGTGGGTGTTGCAGAACAAGGTTTTCAAGTTTTGCACCAGTGAATTCTGCAATGACTTCAAATGCAGTAAAACCATAACGCTGAATAGCTGATTCAACCAATGATTTCGCAAGAATGAAGTTTTGAGGTACTTTGTCTTCGCCAGTCGCTTTCACAAGTTGATATTCGAGATCAGCATGAAGCGCAACCGCTTGGTTGGCAGGCATGGTCCAAGGTGTTGTGGTCCAGATCACGATGTCGGTACGTTCAGCAATGTCTACACCCAAACGTGCAGAAAGGTCAGCTAAATCAACAACGCTGAAACCCACATCAATTGCGTCTGATTTTTTATCTTCGTATTCAACTTCAGCTTCAGCCAATGATGAACCACAGTCTAAACACCAGTTGACGGGTTTAAGACCTGGTTCGATATGACCTGCTTTGGCAATAGCACCCAATGAACGCACGATGTCGGCTTCTTGTTTGAAGTTCATCGTTAAGTACGGATTGTCCCAATCACCAAACACGCCCATACGCACGAAGTCTTTCTTTTGCAGTTCAACTTGTGTGTAAGCATATTCACGGCAGGCTTTACGGAATGTAGAAGCATCTACTTTTACGCCGACTTTACCGACTTTTTCTTCAACTTTAAGTTCAATTGGAAGACCATGACAGTCCCAACCCGGTACGTATGGTGCATCAAAACCATCCATTACTCGGCTTTTAATGATGATGTCTTTTAAGACTTTGTTAACCGCATGACCTAAGTGAATTTGACCATTCGCATATGGAGGGCCGTCATGAAGCACATATTTTTTCTTGCCAATACGCGACGCACGAATCTGCTGATAAATGTTGTCGGCATACCACTCTTCTAACCATTTCGCTTCACGTACTGCGAGATTTGCTTTCATCGCAAAGTCAGTACCTGGGAGGTTTAGCGTGGCTTTATAGTCCACTGCATTTTCAGGAGTTTGCTTATCGCTCATGCAAGTTGTCTTCCAATTTAATCAGTCTAAAGCTGACGCGTTTTACAAAAATTAAGGAGTATTAATAAGGAAAGTTGGGGTTATTTCGGCGAAACTCAAGCAGTTGCTCAACATCATCATCGATCCCAGCTTTGAGTGCTTCTAGCGAAGGATAATTCTTTTCGCCATGAACAAAGTTCAAAAATGTTACCCGCATTAACAGGCCATACAGATTAGCAGAAACATCAGGGAAATGTACTTCTAATCGCCACTCTGGGTGTTCCTGTTCGATGGCTGGTCGGGTGCCGACATGTCCTGCACCGAAAAGGGCTGTAGCCTCATAACCAGCAATACCTGGATATTCGGCATTTTCATTGCGAACTTTGTCTTTTAACGATTCTGTTTCACAAATCACTTCAACACCATAGATGCCATGCAAACAGGGCTTATGGCGGTTTAGACGAACATTGATAGTTGGAAAGTTAATGGTGCGACCGATTTGATCACCATATTGAACACGACCCGTAATGCTATACGGGCGACCAAGTAGCTCCGCAGCTTTTTTAAGGTCCCCTGTAGCCAAAGTTTGGCGTATTAAGGTGGAGCTAATACGCTCGCCATTCAGTTCAACGTTATCTAAATCGGTGACTTGAAAACCATAATCGCGCAAGAATTGGCTATTACCTTGTCGATTTTTACCAAAATGATGATCTTCACCGAGTACTAGGCTTTGGGTATTCAGTTTGTATTTTAGAATATCAGCAAACTCTTCCGCACTTAAATTACGGAATGTGTCATCAAATTTGGCAACAACAATATAGTCGATACCAAGTGCAGCCAAATGTTCCACTTTTTCACGTAATGAACTAATTCGTGGTGGTGCTTCGTAACTTTTAAAATATTCTAAAGGCTGTGGCTCAAAAATCATCACCACAGTTTTTAAATCTTGTTGTTGTGCTATGTCTTTTAATTGCTGAACCATCGCCTGATGACCCAAATGAACACCATCAAAATTGCCAATGGTGACGGCAGTTTTGGGCAATTGAAAGTTGGGCGCTAAAGCATTCAGACGGAGTAGCTTCATGGGCGAAAAGGTGACTAAAATTAATTTGGGCTATATATTGCCATATTCTCACAGTTTCGTCTTGTTGTTGTGTTTTTATTCAATACTTTTCTTATTCTAGATCAAGATGCTTGAGTCATTAGATCAAAGAAACTTTTATTTCCGGATATATTTTTGTCTAATGTGTTCCATTAAATATTTAATGAGTAAGTGATGTCTGATCTAGCCCTAATTATGGCCTTATCAAGTGAATCTAAAGGATTATTCGAAGCTGAAAATATTGCAGTACATTACAGTGGTATTGGTAAGGTCAATGCAGCATTTAAAGCTTTTGAAGTGATTCAAAAAACGGGATGCACAACTTTGCTGAATTTAGGAACAGCAGGAAGTTCGCATTTTGATGCGCATTCCTTGGTTGAAGTAACAACATTTGTACAGCGAGATATGGATGTTTCACCGCTTGGCTTTGAAGTTGGTGTTACACCGATGGATCAGGAATTTCCCGCAGCGATTAACCTAGAGCCGTATTTTCAACATCTTCCCAAGGGCATTTGTGGGACTGGCGATAGCTTTGAAACTGGTGCACCTAAGGTGCCATGTCAGTTGGTTGATATGGAAGGATATGCGCTCGCCAAAGTATGTAAGAAACTTGGCGTTCGTTTGATTTCCGTGAAATACATTACAGATGAGGCAAACGACACCGCACATTTAGATTGGGAGGAGAACTTGTTGTTGGGCGCTCAAAAATTATTGGCTTTATATCAGAGTATGGAACACTAGATTTTGAAGGTTTTGGCGACCATAGAAACTATGGTCGTATGCCAGAGATCAATCTCGAAGAGATTTAGAGAAACCAATTATGGGCGAGGTAAAATACCATATAGCATCATATGTACCGTATGCTCGATGGTACGTTGATACATGGTGCGATTACGTAAGGTTTTTCCCGTCACCATTTCAGTTTGAGTGCTAAAATCAGCATAGTTTTGTGTGATTCCCCAAAGGTTAATAATTAAAACTTCAGGATCGATTTTGTCTGATATTTTGCCTTGCTCTTGCCATGTAGCAATCACTTTGGATTTACGTTTGAAGAGTTTTTTTAATGGACCTTTCAAAATTGGCAGGATATGTGGTGCGCCTTGGATAATTTCTAAAGCAAATAATTTTGATGCTTTATGTTGAGTACGGGAAACCTCAATTTTTTGCATAAGATATTGCGTAATCGCTTCAGCAGGCTCTAAATCAGCTTCCAACATTTGCAGTGGAGCTAACCATTTTTGCATGACTGTAGTCAGCACTTCGACATAGAGCGCTTCTTTATTTTCGTAGTAATAGAAAATATTCGATTTGTGCATTTCCGCGAGTTGTGCAATTTCATCTAAGCTTGCACCACTAAAACCATACACAGAAAACACATCTAATGCAGCAGCTAAAAGCTGTTGACGTTTTTGCGTACTCTTCTTTTGTTCCATCTCGTCAGTAAATTATAAAAAGGAACCTCAAATTGTACGGCAAAACGTGCGATTTGTGCACAAGGATTAGGGCATTTGCAAAAGAATATGAAGAATAATTGTGTAGTTAAGTGATAAAACTAATAATAAGACACATGTACAATCTATTTGATAAACAAATACATATTACTCATGTGGGAAATGCTGATCGAGAATATCTTTTAATTTAATTAAAAAAAGCCATTTATCAGTACGAAAAGTGTCTAATTTTCCGACGAAAATTAGACACTTCCATTTACCTTATTCAACAATTCAGAATGTCATATTTTGTATCGCTTAAGTTGAAAGTACGGCTTCTAAAACTTGTTGTTCAAGCTCTGCAAATTTGACATTTTTTTGTCGCGGTCGTGGTAAATCTACTTTGAACTGATGTGCGATATGACCTTTATCGAGCAAAATAATACGATCTGCTAACTGGACTGCTTCACTGACATCATGTGTCACTAAGATGGTGGTGAAGCCTTGTTCTAACCATAGTTTCTCGATTAGATTTTGCATGTCTAAACGCGTAAGCGCATCTAAAGCCCCCAAAGGTTCATCAAGTAATAGTATTCGAGGGGTATGAGACAAGGCACGTGCTAGCGCTGCTCGTTGACGTTGTCCACCTGAAAGTTGTGCAGGCCAAAGTTCAGCTTTTTCATTTAAGCCAACTTTTTCCAATAATGCTTCAGCCTTATCATGCTGGGATTTATCTAAGCCCAATTGCACATTTTTTAAAATGCTTTTCCATGGTAATAGGCGAGGATCTTGGAACATGACGCGGATGTCATCAGCGGTAATACCTTCACGAAAGTTCAGTGCAGATTTAAATTTAATCTCACCATAACTCGGTTGTTCTAAATCCGCGATTAACCGTAACAACGTACTCTTACCACAGCCACTTCGACCCACAATGGCAACAAATTCACCAGGTTCTATATGTAGGTCTAAATCCTCTAATACTTTAACTTTGCCATAGAACTTGTGCAGTTGTTCAAGATTGATTTCTGCACCGATCTTTTGTGGAGCTGATCTGGCATGATCTGGAATGACATGTTCATCAGCGAGATTTGAAATACTTAAATCAGTCATACGCATTCCTATTTTTGATAGCCTGGATGCCAGCGTAATAAATATTTTTCTAAGGCAACCGCGAGTACATCCGCTAATTTACCAAGTAGGGCATACAGTAGAATCCCAACTAAAACGACATCTGTTTGTAAAAATTCACGCGCATTCATGGTCATGTAGCCAATTCCAGCTTGTGCTGAGATGGTTTCAGCCACAATTAACAGAACCCAAACTAAACCTAGTGCGAAGCGCAAACCAACTAAAATGGAAGGAAGAGCACCTGGTAAAATAATTTCTTTATATAACTGCCAGCGTGTTAAACCATAACTCTTGCCCATCTCGATCAGCTGAGGATCTACAGATCGGATACCGTGATACGTATTGATATAAATTGGGAAAAACACGCCAATCGCGACCAAAAATAATTTGGCAGATTCGTCAATTCCAAACCATAGAATCACCAATGGAATTAAAGCTAAAGCTGGAATATTACGGATCATTTGTAGGGTCGTGTCGAGTAACGTAGAGGCTACTTTAGATGAGCCATTTAACAATCCTAAAAATAATCCTAAGCCCCCACCAATCAGCAAGCCAATCAGTGCACGTCCCGCACTGACTTGGACATGTGTCCACAGTTCACCACTAAGCAATAGATGCCAAAAAGCCAAAACCACTGCGGTTGGAGCAGGCAAGACACGGCTTTCTAAAATGCCAGTGACTGAAGCAAGTTGCCAAATCACAATAAGAAAAATGGGTACTAACCAAGGCAACAAACGTTGCCCCAGTTGTTTGATTCCTCGAGAGAGAAAACCTTCAGGTTTAACTACCTTGGTTTTACTCAACACGATAGAATGTTTTTGAGTTTTATCTACCGCTGTTGTCATGCCGGCTCCTGAACCTGATCTCCTTTTTTATTTTCTTCAGGAGTATAGTTATTCGCGACAATCTCACCAAAAGGACCAGTCAGATTAGGTTGAGTCAGTTTTTGGCGTGTTTCTAATGGCAGAAGAGGGAATACCAATTCAGCAAAACGAATTGATTCTTCAAGATGCGGATAACCCGAGAAAATAAAGGTATTAATGCCTAAATCTGCATATTCTTGGATACGTGCCGCCACAGTTTCAGGGTCACCTACTAATGCCGTGCCTGCACCCCCACGGACGAGACCTACGCCAGCCCATAAGTTTGGTGACACTTCAAGTTTCGAGCGATCTCCATTATGAAGTTCAGCCATACGACGTTGACCAACAGAGTCCATTTGTTTAAATTTTTTCTGTGCCGCAGCGATGGTTTCATCATCAACATACTGAATTAATTCTTCAGCAGCTCGCCATGCTTCCTCGTTGGTTTCGCGGACGATGACATGTAAACGAATACCGTAATCTAGGGTGCGACCTTTAGCTGCCGCCTTAGCGCGGACATTTTCAATTTTTTCTTTAACCGCTGCTGGAGGCTCTCCCCAAGTTAAATAGGTATCTACTTGATCAGTTGCCAGTTCAACAGCATCATCAGAAGAACCACCAAACCACAATGGTGGATAAGGTTTTTGGACGGGTGGATATAATAATTTTGCATCGTCCACGCTTAGACGTTCACCATGGAAAGTGAAGCTTTCACCCGTATGTGAGCGTTTTAAAATTTCGCGCCAAATCGTAGTATATTCAGTCGCAGTTTTATAACGCGTTTTATGATCTTCATAGACGCCGTCACCTTTTAACTCTTGCTCATCACCACCAGTGACCAAGTTCAATAGAACACGGCCATTTGAAAGACGGTCGAAGGTTGCTGCCATACGTGCAGCCAGTGCAGGAGTGGTTACCCCTGGACGCAAAGCAACGAGAAATTTAAGATTTTTGGTGGCATCAATTAAACTTGCGGCAGTCAACCATGGATCTTCACAAGAACGACCAGTCGGGATAAGCACACCTTCATAACCTAGATTATCCACCGCCACAGCGATTTGTTTCATGTAGGCATGGTCGACAACACGTCCGCCTTTGCTTGTACCTAGGTAGCGACTATCACCATGAGTAGGAATAAACCAGAAAATTTTCATTACTTAAGTCCTTAATATGAGTTACTTACCAGTCCATACGACTTGGTTAATTTGTATCGGTTTAGGAATGATTTTGAGTTCAGCAAAGCGATCAGCCAGTTGTTGCTGATCTGCAATGACTTTCGCGGTTAAAGGTGCTGCATAAGATGGACGAGGTCGGCGCTGAACAAAGGTTTGGCTCACATTCGGCTTTAAACCTGTTGTTTTGGCAAAAATCGTTGCTGTAGTTTTTAAGTTCTTTTGAACCCATTGATCAGCAAGATTAATCTGTTCAATGACACCTGAAATCGCTTGAGGATGTTTGTCGATAAACTTGCCTGAAGCGAGATAGAACGTGTAATTCGGGCTCAGCCCTTGTCCAGTGGTCAAAACTTTTGCTTTATCTTCAAGTTCAGCAGCAGCGTAATACGGGTCCCAAATGGCCCATGCATCAACAGCACCTTTTTGGAATGCTGCGCGTGCATCAGCAGGACTTAACCAAATTGGTTTTACATCGCTCCATTGCAAACCTGCTTTTCGGACGGCTTGGACCAATAGATAATGTGAACTAGAGCCACGATGTACTGCGACACGCTTGCCTTTGAGGTGTTTAAGCTGAGTAATTTTGGATTTTTGCGGCACTAAGATTGCTGAAGAAAGAGGCTTCGCCGCCTCATAAGCAATGTAATGCAAAGGTTTGTTTCCTGCTTGCGCATAAACAGGGGGGGTATCACCTGTTGCACCAATATCCACTGAACCCACTGCAAGTGCTTCTAAAATTTGAGGACCACCAGGGAACTCATTCCATGTAATTTTGGCATTGGGAAAATCTTGCTCAAACAGTTTTTGCTGTTGAGCAATCACCAAATTTACGGAAGATTTTTGGAAGCCAATGCGTAATTCTGTCACTGAGGGATCAACAGCCCATGCAGCTGAGCAACCCAACATCGCACAGGCAAATAGCATCGTTGTCATTGAATGACTTGAGGTTTTAAACCAAGTGTGTGCTGTATTTCCTGATTGATATTGAGTCATGTTCATCACCTTTTCATGTTGTTATTTGGGTGTAGGCGCAATAATTGCGGCCTGAATATTGATTTTGTTTGGAATTAACTTCTGTTGATGGAATACATCGGCAACTTTTTGCTGATGTTGAGCAACTTCAGTACTAATTGGATAAACGCCGAAGCTCATACGTCCAATTGAGGTTTGAAGAATTTTGAAATCTAGGCCTGTAGGCTTCACGAGCAGTTGAGCTGCTTCGTCTTTATTGGAAGCAATCCAATCTGATGCTTCATTAAGTTCTTGAACAACGGTTTGTATAATTTCAGGATTCTGTTCAACGAACTTACGATCAGCCATATAGAACTGGTAGTTATTGGCATTCCCTTCGCCAGAAGCGAGAACACGTGCGCCGATTTGATGCTCTGCTGCTGCAAAGAACGGATCCCAGATTACCCATGCATCGACTGCACCGCGCTCAAATGCTGCGCGAGCATCCGATGGTGGTAGGTAAACCACTTCAATATCATCAAGCGTCAAATGATTCTTTTCTAAGATCTTCAAGAGAAGATAATGAACGTTAGAACCTTTGTTTAACGCTACACGCTTACCTTTAAGTTGTTGAATATCTTTGATGTTCGAATTTTTTTGAACAATCAACGCTTCAGCGCGTGGAGTCGCAGGTTGATTTGCGACATAAACCAAATTTGAATTCGCTGCTTGGGCAAAAATAGGGGGTGCTTCACCGACTTCACCAAATGAAACACTGCCGACATTCAAACCTTCTAACAGTTGTGGTCCACCTGGGAACTCTACCCATTTCACTTGAATGTTTTGATCCTTCAAAGCGGCTTCTAATTCACCACGTTCTTTAATCACGGGCAGTAAGCCATACTTTTGATAACCGATATTTAACACTTGGGTTTTATCTTCTTTTTTTGAGTCGCAACCAGTGAGTAGCAAAGCACCTGTTAACGCAGAAGACAAAATGAGTGTTTTTTTCCAAAGATTAGCGTTAAAGCTGCTCATATTGAAAATCCTGAAAACTTAAAAATAAAAAAAATCAAAAAAATAAATGCGTCATGTAACGCGCCTAAGTTAATGAATTTTCTATTTCGTAAAAAATAAGAATTCAGGAATTCCTAATGAATAAAAAAGATAAAATTAAAAGAGAAAAAAATATCTAAAAAAATGCAAAAGGCTCAATCTAAGAATAACGATATTTTTGTTTCTAAGTTTATGAAATATATAAATATATATTAAAATATTAAATTGTGATAAGGATATGATTTGTATGAATATATCGAATGATTGTGAAGATAGTTCACCTAGGAATATCGATATATAAAAGAAAGATAAAGCAGTTCATAAGGGTGCAATAAAAAAGCCACTTTAGAGTGGCTTTTTACAAACAATTGAGTTTCTTTGGAAATTATAAAGTGCCTGACGCGCTTGTGGTAAGTCATCCACCGATGCTTTGACAAACCCTTGTTCCAAAAACCAATGTGCGGTTCGTGTCGTAAGAATAAATAACTGTTGGATATTAGACTTTTTTGCTTTCTCTTCTAAATAGTGCAAGATTTGGCTACCACGATTTGATTTGCGGTAACTTGGATGTACTGCCACACAGGCTATTTCTGCAGAACGAATTTCATTTGATTCAGTTGGTATTGGATATAATGCTGCACAAGCCAGAACCATACCGTCACGTTCAATCACAGCGAAATGATCAATTTCATTTTCCAAGCGTTCTCTAGAGCGGTATACCAAAATGCCTTCTTGTTCTAATGGGCGTAATAAACTGATTAATCCACCGACATCCTGAATCGTCGCTGTGCGGACTTCTTCATAATGTGCATCGGTGATCATCGTGCCATGCCCATCACGAGTAAATAATTCTTCGATTAATGCACCATCATGTTCATAAGATAATAAATGAACGCGGTTAACGCCATTTAAAGAGGCTTCCTTGGCATTTTGTAAATGCAATGCCAATTCATAATTTTGCTCTAAAGCAACGTCAATATGTTGATCTAGCTGATGCGGGGTCACTTCGCGCAACAACTGCTGTGGGCTTTGCATTAAACCTTGTTCGGAACCGAGAAAAATGAGTTTATCGGCACCGAGTTGGATAGCTGTTTTGGTCGCCACTTCTTCAGCAAGCAAGTTATAAACTTCACCAGTGGTTGAATAACCTGAGGGGCCAAGTAATACAATATTGTGATTGTCCAAATGTTTTTGAATCGCATCTGCATCGACTGAACGCACTTCACCGGTAAGTTGAAAATCGATACCATTACGAATGCCATAAGGTTTAGCTGTTATAAAATTACCAGATACCACATCAATGCGAGCACCATACATGGGTGAATTTGCAAGTCCCATAGACAATAAGGCTTCGATTTGTAAACGGATTGAGCCTACGGCAGACATGACCGCACCTAATGAGTCACGTGTTGTTACTCTACGATGATTATGAAAAGGGCTATCTAAATTCTTCTCAGCAAGATTTGCACTGATTTGTGGTCGTGCTCCATGAACCAGAATGAGTCGAATGCCGAGAGAATGTAAAAGGGCAATATCATGAATAATATGTTGAAAATTTGGTAATTGAACTGCTTCGCCGCCAAACATTAAAACGAAGGTTTTATTACGATGGGCGTTGATATACGGCGCTGAGTTTCGGAACCAATGCACATATTGCTGTGTCATATTTTGAGTTGTATCTATTGAGTCCGATTGCATGCATGTACCGATAGAAGCGGGAAGTGGTCATCAGATTCTAAACAAAAAAATGATTTTCCACACCTGCATTAAAATAAAGACATAAAAAAGCCCAAACTGAGTTTGGGCTGAGTGCAGGGAAGATCAATTTGAGAAGATCTAGGAATAAGCTTATCCGATGATACGCACGATGCGATCTGTACGCTCATTCACTAAGACATAGTCTCCATTAATTTTGTACCACTGCTGGTTACGCGCCGCTTTAGGTAGATTCTTCGCTTGACGATCACTTAACTCAAATTTTGAAGAGTTGAATTGACGTGGTAACTGTTGACCTACTCGCCATTGACGGCTTGGATTTACATTTTGGAAGCCACGATTTTGTTCATAGCGGTCATGTTGATATTTCCCAAGCTGACCTTTATTCCAATGCGCTGGTGGTGGAGTTGGTTTTGAATAGTGACGACCATCGTCATGTGGACCAGCCATCGCAGATGTTGCCAATAAACCACTCATTGCTAATGTAAGTACTGATACTAACTTTTTCATGTGGGATACCTCTAACTTTGTTATTTATCCGATATCGCTAAAGTACAAAATGATTTGAGATAAACCGTGGAGAGATATAGTCAATTTGTGAAATGTATGAAGAAGTGATGAAGATGAATGATTAGGATTGAACTCAACAAAAAACCCGACATGAAGTCGGGTCGATTTAAACGTCAAAATTAATCTTGCTGGATTTTCAAAATGCTATTGCTGTTTGAATCCACCAGAATAAAGTCATTATTCACTTTGTACCATTGTTGGTTTTTACCAGGTTTTGGTAGGTTATGATCTTTATATTCGGTTTTATAACTATTGCCACGATAGTGTTGAGGCATGACGTAGCCAGTTTGCCATTTATGTTGACGTAAACGTTTTACGCCACGCTCTTCTCTGTTTTTACGACGATCTTGGAACTCTTGATCTGATGAAGCATCATATTGAGTACGTTTCTCAAATCCTTTACCACGTTCACGTGAACCTTTATCTTGGTAGTCATCAGAGTAAGGAGCAGCATTGGCAATATTTGCTGTAAATATTGCACTTAAAGATAATGTCAAAACTGTCATAATCTTTTTCATATTCCGCCCTCGTTGACCTTATAAATTGGGGTTCACACTAATGTACTGAAAAAATGCAGAGAAACTGTGAAGATAGAATGTAATTTAGATTAAAAATAACGAGATAATAAGAACATATTTTAATAGGAATGAAAATAGAAACCGATGCTTTAGCTGAGCAATCAATGCTTTGAGCAATTTTAAATTTTGAATCCTAATATGATTTTTAAATTGTAAATATTTTAATAACACAGAAGATGATTTTCTTTTAAATAAGAAAAATCATCTGATCCGTTTCATCTCAGTGCCACTGATTATGATATTCCTGCAATTGTTGAATAGCTTCGATAATGATCCACGCAGTTTCGGCATGATCTAAACCTTGAACTAATGAAGCATCCAACTGTAACTGTTCGATCGTTTGGATCGTTGATAATTTTCGAGCTTGGTCTGCCATATTATTTCCTTATAAAAGTGTTGAATTTCATGGCATTGATCATAGTTAAAATTTATAAATATAAAAAACCGAATATTTTTCTTAATTTAATCTAATTATTCGATTAATGTTCGAATCAAATGCTTAGAAGACAGCATAATTTTTTATATCGATAAACTTAGCGTATGTATAGACTTTTGTTATAGTAAGAACAATTTTAAAGCAACACTAGGAATAGGTTATGTCTGTCGCTCCGCGTATTGGGATTTTAGGTGCTGGTGGCCGTATGGGTCGTACATTGATTCAAGCAGTTCAAGATGCTGGTTATCAATTAGCAGCAGCGGTAGAGCGTCCAGGCAGTAGCCTTATTGGCGCGGATGCAGGCGAATTAGCGGGTATTGGTACACTTGGTGTGAAAGTCGTGGGTGATATCCAAGATGTTTTAAATGATTGCGATGTATTTATTGATTTTACTGCACCAGTTGCAACTGAACAGCATTTGAAACTGTGCCGTGAGGCTGGTGTTGCATTAGTGATCGGTACGACGGGAATGAACGATGAGCAAAAAGCATTTTTAGATGAAAGTGCAACGATTGCTCCTGTAGTCTACGCAGCAAACTACTCCGTAGGCGTGAATGTATCCATTAAACTTTTAGAATTAGCATCTAAAGTCTTTGGTGACAGTGTCGATATTGAAGTGATCGAAGCACATCATCGTCATAAAGTTGATGCGCCATCAGGCACAGCTTTAATGATGGGTGAGGCGATTGCTGATGCATTAGGTCGTGATTTGAAGCAAGATGCTGTTTATCACCGTGAAGGGCATACTGGTCCTCGTGAACGTCAAAGTATTGGTTTTCAAACCATTCGTGGTGGCGATATTGTGGGTGAACATACGGTAATGTTTATTGGTGAAGGTGAACGTGTAGAAATCACACATAAAGCCACGAATCGCATGAACTTTGCTGCAGGTGCAGTACGTGCCGCTGCTTGGGTTGTAGGTAAAGCACCGAAAAAATATGACATGAAAGACGTTTTAGGCTTCAACGATATCAAAGTTTAAGTTTAAAAAAACTGCGTGATCATCTAAATAATAATGTTAAATATGAAGAATAAAAATGAAGAAAATTTCTATGATCTGCTTGCTTGTCAGTGCCATTGGCCTGACAAGCCAAGTTCAAGCCAATGAAGCCTCACGACTCACCATTAACAAAAACAATATTAAGGTGTGGACGATACAAAATCCTGATCATCCTGTGTTGTCCTATCGTGCTGAAACAGTAGTTGATGCTTCACTCGAAAGAGCAGTTGCAATTGTTTTAGATGTAGAAAATGCAAAATCATGGGTACCCAATGTCGGTTCAGCACAAGTGATTTCTCAAGATTTGAAGCAAGGTGAATTTAAACTCTACATGGTGTTAGATTTTCCATTTCCTTTGAAAGATCGAGACCTGATTGTGCAAGGGAAAATGTATAAGGACTCAAAAGGTATTATTCATATTAAGAATAAAGCTTCTCAAACGGGAAAACCTAAGAATCCTCAGTATATTCGGCTGCAACACTATGTTGGAGACTGGAGCTTTGAACAGATTGGACCGAATAAGGTGAAGGTCAGCACTTCAGGATATGCGGATCCAGAAGGTGCAATTCCACAAAGTGTGACCAATATGTTTGTACAACAGCAGCCTTATCAAATGTTGCAAAAAATGAAAACTGAATTAGCAAAATCTCAATCTGCGCAGATACCGTTACCAGATATTTTGAAATAATGAGTTTAAATTAGGCATTTAATCATTTTTCAAAGTGTAAGCTGTAAATTGCTTTAACTCTGCTGCTTGAGGCAAATGAAAACTCAAAATTGGTTGCTTTGTCTTAGATGCCTGATCCAATAGAAAAACTTGGTAGGTCTGTTTTTTGGAATCATCACATTGAAAATTTAAATTTTTTTGTGTGGGACTAATGAGCTTGACTGCATGATCAGAAGACACGGTGTAAAGGTAAATTTTCTCCTGCTCTGGAGATTCAATATTTTTCGTAAAACGATAATGGCTGTTGTGTGTCACTTTCAAGAAGCCATCAATTAATGATGTACAAATAAATTTTTGCTCAAGTGCAACTTGATCGATCGCATGCTCTGGTTGGCAAGCTGTCAAAAGTGTTACCAAGGGTAATATCAAATATAATTTATCGTTGTTCATGTGGCCTCCTGTGTTTTTTTAGCTGTAAGACCATCATAAATTTGCTAGGTTTATAGATACAGATACACACATTTTATAAAAATGAGCACAGTTCATGTTTCAGTATCAAATCTTAGCCAAACATATCAAACAGAAAATTTTGAGTGGAGAACTGTGTTCAGGACAGAAGCTCATTTCCCTTCGGCAATTTTCAGCATTACATGCCGTCAGTTTAAATACAGCAAAAAATTGTTATGCATTATTGGAATCGGAAGGGCTCATCACTGTTAAAAATAAATCGGGTTATTTTGTTCAACATTTGAAATCCAGAAACGATCCGCCAGTATTGCCTTATCATCATGAATTTGAAGCTGAAGCAAAGGATATCAGTAACTTAGATTTGCAAATTGAAATACAGGAGTCTTCAATCAATAACCGATCAATTCATTTAGGTGCAGTACAAATCTCTCCAAATCACGTGCCTGTAGATGCAATCCGAAAGTCAATTCAACGTGCTTTAAAACACAGTCAACCAGAAGATTTCCTTTACAGTAATCGACAAGGGCATTTGAGATTGAGACAAGCTTTATCAGACCATTGGGCTGAAGATGGTTTTTATATCAATCCAGACGAGATTTATATCACCAATGGCTGTATGGCTGCGTTATCACTCGTGGTTCAGCTCTTGACCAAGGAAGGGGATGGCATTGTGATTCCAACCCCAAATTTTAATGGTCAATTACAGTTGTTAGGGACACTGAAACGCAAGTTGATTGAGATACCTGCAAATGTGGATGGTTTTGATTTAGAACGCTTAGAAAGAGCAATGCAGCACCCCGATACCAAAGCCTGTCTATTGACTGTGAATTATCAAAATCCACTAGGATTTGAGCTTTCAAATCATGATAAACAGAAAATTGTGCAATTGGCTGAACAATATCAATGCTATGTGATTGAAGATGATATTTATGCTGAATGTAGTTTTAATTTACAAAGACCTTTACCGATTAAGCATTGGGATGAAGCAGGCTATGTCATTTTATGCAGTTCAATATCAAAATCATTGTCCAGCGCATATCGAGTAGGTTGGTTTTGTTTACCGCCGAGGCTTAAATATTTGCATCGTCAAATTGTCATTCAAAATGTCAGTGTGAATACACCTTTGCAATTGGCTTTGGCTGACCTGATGTATAGTAGAGCCTATCGTGAGCATCTACTCCGATTAAAACCAAAATTAAATCATCAAGTTGATGAATATCGACAAACGATATTAAGCGCTTTTCACGGGATTGACATTGGTTTAAGTCAGCCAGATGGTGGCTATGTTTTATGGCTGCAATTGCCGACACATATTGATGGTTTAGAACTCTATTATGCTGCACGTCAACATGGTATTAACATTGTTCCCGGAGATGTTTTTGGAGAAGAGCGCCGTTATAAAAATTATATTCGCTTAAATGCAGGGCATGAACTGACTCATGAAATTCATGACTCCATCGTGTTTTTAGCGGATTGGGTGAAACAAAAAATGAGGTCATCATCCCAAGCACCTTCTTAAAAAGATCATGGCGCTAAACTAAGCTTTTTAAAGCAGTGATTTTCATGATCATCAATCATTCCTACCGCTTGCAGATAAGAATAGATAATGGTTGGACCCACGAATTTAAAACCATTCTTTTTTAGAGTTTTAGACAGTTGCAGGCTTAATTCGCTTTGTGTTGGTGCTAAGCGATAGTCTGGCACAGAATGAACTTTGGGTTGATGCCCTACAAAACTCCATAGCCATTTGACCATATCAGGCATGATTTGGCGCATATTCAACCATGCTCGAGCATTATCTCGAATCGCCTTTAGTTTACCTAAATGACGAATTATTCCCGGATCTTGTGCTATTTCGATTAACTGTTCATCTGTAAAAGTCGCAATTTCTTCAATGGTGTATTGAAAGAAATGATGTCGATATCGCTCGCGTTTTTTTAAAACAATAATCCAAGCGAGTCCTGCTTGCTGACCTTCTAAACAGAGCATTTCAAATAAGGTGTGTTCATCATATACAGGAACACCCCATTCTTGATCGTGATAATCAATATAAATCTGCTCATCGGAGCACCAGCTACAGCGTTGAATCGTCATGCGAATGCTCCGAAGTGATCAAATGGTAAAAGCAACCCACTGATCGTTTTGATTGTCCCAAAAGAACAACTCTGCTTGTTCTAAATCCGAAAAATTAATCCAGAAATCTTTACCTGCTTTATCTGCAAAACCAGTGCTAATCAACAGAGCTTCTTCGGTAATTTCCATAATCCAGCCCTGATGGCTTTGTCCATTTAAGACAATACGTTGTTGATTGCCAGATTCTGCAAATTCAACTAGACGATTAATCAAGGCTTCTGACATGAAAACTTCCTAAAAATAAAAACTTTAATTTAACGTAAATAAGGGTATGGATTGACAGGGCCTCGACCGCGACCATCTAAGTAAATTCCATAATGTAAATGAGGGGCAGTATGTCGAGCATTACCCGTATTGCCGACATAACCAATATGGTCACCTCGTCGCACGAAGTCACCCTCATTGAGACCTTTTTTATGCTGATCTAAATGCGCATAATAATGCCAAGAACCAGCGGGTCCTAAAATCCAAATGACTTTCCCACCCAGCTTATTATCGCGCATACTGCGAACAATTCCATCAGTTGCACTATAAACTTTTGTACCACGAGCCGCCAAGATATCAATGCCTTCATGTGTTCGACCGTGACTTCGTGATGCACCCCAAGTGTCTGTCAGTTGTCTCGCTTTTACACCTTGTACTGGGATAGGTAATTTTCGATCCAAAGGAAGCATATGTAAGCGAGCAACGAGGGTTGGATCAAGCGGCGTTTGTTTTGGAGGTTGGCTACTGCAGGCGACAAGTAAAATAGCTACACTTAGGATGATGTAATGTCGCAAATACTTAGTCACTCGAACTCCTTGATATGATACAGCCACACTTATTTGAATCGACTATGTCACAAATTCACGGCTGAGATCAATTTTTTCATCGCAGTTGGAATGCCCATTTCTGTTACAACTTGTGGAGCGAGCCATTCACCTCCTAATTCTGTTTGGAGGTATTCCATCTGGTCGAGATCAACATGGAAAATATGTGCATTCAGTAACCAGGTAAAGTGGGTGAAACTGTGTGAAATTTGAGTTGGTAATTGATTACTCACCAAACCATATTGCTGAGTCAATTGACTAAATTCTGAAGTTTCATCAATGATGGGTAAGGTCCATAAACCACCCCATAAGCCTGAATGCGGACGTTGTTGCCATAACCATGTATTTTCAGTACTTCGCAGTAATAAAACATCCGCAGTTTTTATAGGCACTGCTTTTTTTGGCTTTTTAAATGGTAACTCTTGTGTCAGACCCTGCTTTAAAGCTTGGCATTCTGACTGCATTGGACAGTACAGGCAAAGTGGTTTTTTAGGAGTACAAATTGTTGCACCCAAATCCATAATGGCTTGCGTGTAATCATGGTTGCGTTGTTCAGGACAGAGTTGCTCGGCTAATTCCCACATTGCACGTTCATGGACAGGCTTTGATAAATCATCTTCAATGGCAAAGAAACGTGCTAAAACACGCTTAACATTTCCATCCATTATCACGCCGTATTTGCGTAATCCAAGTGACATCAATGCACCAGCAGTTGATCTACCTATTCCTGGCAGGGCCATCCAAGCTTCTAAAGTCTCTGGAAAATGTCCATTTTGACTTACGATTGTGGCTGCTTTATGCAGGTTGCGAGCACGCGCATAATAGCCTAGACCTGCCCAGTAAGGAGCAACTTCATCCCAAGTAGCACGACCTAAATCGGTGACCGTCGGAAAGCGCTCAATAAAACGATCATAGTATTTCAGAACAGTTTTCACTTGGGTTTGCTGCAACATAATTTCAGAGACCCAAACTTTGTAAGGATCATCTGCGACTTGCCATGGCAGGTCATGTCGACCATGTACATCAAACCAATCCAGTAACGCAGTTGAAAAAGAAAACATGAAAATACCATTAATACAATCTGTGCTCAGTATAACCAATCTAGGCAAAGACCTTTTAAAAAAGCATGAAAAAAGGCGCATATTGCGCCTTTTTGTAAAATCAACATTACTCTTGAATAATGCCCCAACGACTATCTAATTTAAGCGGTTGGTTTTTGTAACGAGGAATAATATGGATGTGTAAATGTTCCGACTCTTCATCGCCAAAAACTTTGCCATCATTAAAAGCGATATGAAAGCCTTCCGGATGATGACGGATTTTTAACTCGTTACGTGCCAGTTCTAACAACGACTGTAAACTTTTACGCTCTTTGTCGGTAATTTCAAAAAAAGAACTCACATGACGTAAAGGAATAATAACGGAATGTCCTTTAGTCAACGGCTGCTGTTCTGGCAAAATCACACCGAATTCATTTTTATCAATCACATCATATTCATCGTGATTGCAATAAGTACATTGTTCACTCATCCTTATATTCCTCTTATATTTTATCTTCTTTCTTCAATAATCTTAGCGCTAATAAACTTTGAAAGTAATTAATCTAAGTGACGCGACAGTAACTCATACATCGCAGCTAAGCTTTTTTCCTCAGCTTCAGCGTTATAACCGAGATCTACACCATTGGCTTTTGCCCGTTCATCAGCTTGTGGATTGCTAAAACCATGTTTTGCATCCTCAAAGATAATGACCTCATGTGGCACCTGAGCTGCAAACATTTCTTCTTTAAATTGTGCCACATCATCTAGCGTGACCATGCTATCTAGCTCACCATGCAAAACCAGAATTTCAGCTTTTACTTGACCTTGTTGAGCAGGTGTTTGCGCAGATAAATTAGCATGGAAGGTAGCAACTGCTTTTAAATTCGCCCCAGATCGAGCAAGATCTAAAACAACTTTTCCGCCGTAACAAAAACCAATCGCAGCTAATCGAGTTGCGTCAACTTCAGGCTGTGCAGATAAAGTGTCTAACGCAGCTGTAGCGCGTTGTACAATTGTTTCAGGCTGTGCGAAAGTTTGCATCATCCACTCATTTGCTTGAGAAGCTTCAGTGGTTACCTTTTTGTCGCCGTACATATCAATGGCAAAAGCAGCATATCCTTGTTCTGCAAGTTCTCGAGCACGTTGTTCTGTATATTCATTACGACCCCACCACTCTGGGGCTACAATAATACCTGCAGCTCCTGAAGAGTTTTCAGGTGCGGCAAAATAACCAATCAATTGAGTACCATCTGCCGCTTTATACTGAATTTCTCTTGTTTGAATTGCTGAAGTCATTATTGAAAGTCCTTTCGTTTATGAAAATCAGCAAAGATTAAAGCATAAATGTTTTCCGAAGTGATGAATTTGCAATAAGAAAGTAAAATCAAATGTGAGAATTTATGAAAGATTGGAATATATAAAACGCGTATCAATGAACAGATAAAAAGAAATAAAAAAAGAAGAAGGAGTACCTTCTTCTTTTCATCAATCTTGTGTTTTCAATTTAATCTAGTGATTTAGAACACTAGACTTTGCCTCTTGAGATAAAGCCTACAATTGCGAGAATCACTGCAATCACAAGTAAGATAATTGCGAAATCTTTAGATAAGCCTGCTACACCACCAAACCCTAGCAAACTTGCTACCAATGCAATCACTGCAAAAATAATCGCCCAACGGAACATTTTGATTCTCCATAAATTTTTATTAATGTTCATTCAGTATAAGAAAATAAACTGAGCAAAATGTATACAAAGGGTATTTTAACGTAGAGTATTGATATTCTTTAGTTAATCAACTGTAACTGAGATTGATGAAATTTTATGAGAATTATTAGTGATATACTGACTCAAATTTTTGATATTTAGCTGAATCATGAGCACATCTTTACGCCCTGAATTTTGGAAACATTATTCACTGTTTGAAATGAACCAAGCAGAATGGGAGGCACTGTGTGATGGTTGTGGTATGTGTTGTTTGGTTAAATTAGAAGATGATGAAACCGAAGAAATCGCATATACCAAAGTTGCGTGCAAACTTCTAGATTGTCAGACGGGGCATTGTTCAGATTATGAAAATCGTCAGGTGCATGTACCTGACTGTATTCAGTTAACGCCTGAAAAATTACAACAAATACGCTGGCTACCTCCGAGTTGTGCATATCGACGTATTAATGAAGGTAAAAAGCTACCGAATTGGCATCACTTGGTGACAGGCAATAAACAAAGTGTGATTAGTGCTCGAAAATCTGTAGCAGGTCGTTGTATATCTGAACAGCTTGTTGATGAAAATGAAATAGATGAATACATCGTGCGGTGGGTACGCTAGTACATTCAATTGCTAGACAACACATATTTTGTAATATAAAAACACTTTTAAAATGATCATTGCCGTTTAATCCTTGAGACTGATATTCAAGGATTAAAGGGAAAGGCATGTTAAAAGCTGCAAAACTGATTTGGATTGTTGGTTTGAGCGGAATCATAATGGCGTGTCATGCCAATCAAAATAAAGCCAGTGAAGCACAGAATCCGCAGGAATCAACAGTCAAAAACGAGAATTCAAAAGCTCAAGAACAACGATATCAAGTTGAAAAAATTGCTCTATTTAATGAACCATGGGCGATTGCAACTTTACCAAATGGTCAACTGTTAATTACAGAAAAGTCAGGCATACTTAAGTTGTTTGACCCACAATCAAAACGTAGTTTTAACGTGGCTGCTGTGCCTCAAGTTGCTTATGGCGGACAAGGTGGGTTAGGTGATGTTTCGATTCATCCTAATTTCAATAATAACGCTTGGTTATATCTCAGTTATGCCGAAGAAAAAAATGGATTGTCTGGTGCAGTGGTAATCCGAGCGAAATTGGATTTATCGAATATCGAAGCACCGAAACTGACGGATATCGAACGCATATGGGAGCAAGTCCCTAAAGTGTCGGGTCAGGGGCATTATGCACATCGTATAGTGTTTGACCAGCAAGCGAATTTATGGATTAGTTCAGGGGAACGGCAGAAGTTTCAGCCTGCACAAGATATGCAGTCTAATCTAGGTAAAATTGTATATTTGTATGATGATGGTCGTGCTCAAGAATCTAATCCATTTGCCAAGCAAGGTGGTGTCTCAGCGCAGATTTGGAGTTTAGGTCATCGTAATCCTTTAGGTATGGCATTTGATCATCAAAATCGTTTGTGGGTGGCAGAAATGGGCCCTAAAGGTGGCGATGAGTTCAATCTTATTGAAAAAGGTAAGAATTATGGCTATCCAATTGTATCTAATGGTGATCACTATGATGGGAAACAGATTCCGAATCATGAAACGCGACCTGAATTTATAGCCCCTAAACTTGATTGGTCTCCAGTGATTTCACCCTCGAGTCTGATTTTTTATAAATCTAACTATTTTCCACAATGGAAGAACAAAGCCTTAATCGGTGGATTATCATCGAAAGCCATTATTGTGGTAGATCCACAATCTGAACCTGTACGAGAAATTCAGCGCTTGGATATGGGGGGTCGAGTACGAGACTTGCATGAAGCGAAGGATGGCACAATTTGGGGAATAGAAGATGGACCGCAAGCTTATTTATTCAAATTAAAAGCAAAACTCGAATCTGAGTAAAATGAAAAATGTTGAATAGTGATGGTTGTTTTGACTATTAATATTGGAATTTGACTATTACATAGTAGACTAGTCAACAGCACTTTGAGATCTATAAAAAATATGTCCGATACACAAATTCCGCTACCTGAACGCTTACGTCCACGTGATTTGTCTGAGATTATCGGACAAGATCATTTACTTGGTGAAGACGCACCTTTACGTCAAATGATTGACCAAGGACATTTACCTTCGATTATTTTTTGGGGGCCTCCAGGGGTCGGCAAGACCACCATTGCGCTATTGTTAGCTCAAGCTGTAGATCGTACTTTTATTAGCTTGTCTGCACTCAACACTGGTGTTAAAGAGCTTCGAGAAATCATTGGGGAAAGTGGCGATCTCATTGTGCCAGTGGTTTTTATTGATGAAATTCATCGCTTTAATAAATCTCAACAAGATGCCTTACTGAGCGCAGTAGAAAAAGGCAAGATTACTCTGGTTGGTGCAACCACAGAAAATCCTTCTTTTGAAGTCAATAATGCTTTGTTGTCGCGCTGTCAGGTGTATACGCTGAATGCATTATCTGAGCATGATATTCAACATTTAATTGAACGTGCACTCAAGCAAGACCAATTTTTGAAAGACCGTCATATTCACATCGAAGAATATGATGCATTAATTCAATTTGCCGCAGGCGATGCTCGTAAAGCACTCAATTTATTGGATCTCATTGCGAGCACATTTGAAGCAGATGTTGAAAATATTGTCACCAATGCCATCGTGGTAAAAGTAGCTCAACAAAATATTGCGCGATATGACAAATCTGGTGAGCAGCACTATGATTTAGTCTCAGCTTTCATTAAATCAATTCGTGGAAGTGATCCTGACGCTGCACTATATTGGATGGCGAGAATGTTAAAGGGGGGGGAAGATCCAGTCTTTATTGCGCGTCGGATGTTGATAGCCGCTTCGGAAGATATTGGAAATTCTAATCCTAATGCGTTGTTATTGGCTGGGGAGTGTTTTAGGTCCGTTCAAGCGGTTGGGATGCCAGAATGCCGTATTATTTTAGGACAATGTGCAGTGTATTTGGCCACAAGCGCGAAAAGTAACAGCACTTACTTAGCAATCAATAAAGCATTAGAGTTGGCTGAACGTACGTCAAATCTTCCAGTTCCATTGCATTTAAGAAATGCTCCAACCAAGTTAATGAAAGAGCAGGGATATGGTGTAGATTACTTATATCCACATCACTATCCAGAACATTTCGTGTTGCAGGATTATATGCCTCCAGAGCTGAAAGGCACCAAATTGTACGAATCAGCTCGTAATAAGCGTGAAGTCGAAGCAGAGCGTTTACAGCAGCGACGTTGGCAGCAAGAGCAGCAACAACAATAAAAAAAGCCCAGTTCTATGGGAAGCTGGGCGAAAAGCGATTCATCTGGTCGGCAACTACAGTCTCTCTCTTGAGCCACCAACTCCTGTAGTTGCCTGGTATAAAAATATATTAGTTGAACTTAGTAATATTGTAAAAACAATCATTTTAATAAATAGCATTAATTTATTCGATTAATGGGTGTAAATTTAAAAACAAAAACAACAATTGAGTTTTTTAATGATCAAGACCCCAGATTTGTCATCTTATTTAAATATCGATTCGATAAATTAATAGCATTACCAATGAGGAGAGAGCATTGGTAATGCGACTTAACAAAAATAATGAATGTATAACAACAATTTGAAAATATAAAAATAATATCAACAGATACAAAAAAGCCGAGTCATATGACTCGGCTTCATTTTATCTAAATTTTGATTTAGATATCAGAAAGGTCAACACCGATACGTGTAGCAACTTCTTCATATGCTTCAACCACACCACCTAAACCTTGGCGGAAACGGTCTTTATCTAATTTTTTCTTGGTATCTTTGTCCCATAGACGGCAACCATCTGGAGAGAATTCATCACCAAGAACGATACGATCATGGAACACACCAAATTCAAGTTTAAAATCAACTAAAAGCATGTTGCCTTGAGCAAAAAGATCTTTTAACACCACGTTTACTTGGTGAGTTAACTCTTTCATACGCTCAAGTTGTTCAGCAGTAGCCCAACCTAAAGCAATGGCTTGAGATTCATTCACCATTGGGTCGCCCAAAGCGTCATCTTTGAAAAATAATTCAAATGTAGGTGGTGTAAGTTCTAAACCTTCTTCAACACCCAAACGACGGCAAAGCGAACCAGCTGCATAGTTACGGATTACACATTCAACTGGAATCATGTTTAACTTTTTAACCAAAACTTCGTTTGGTGTTAAAAGTTTTTCGAAATGAGTTTCGATACCTGCAGCTGCAAGTTTTTCCATGATAAAGGCGTTAAAACGGTTGTTCACCTTACCTTTGCGATCTAGCTGTTCGATTTTTTCGCCATTAAATGCTGAGGCATCATCACGAAAGACTAAAATCAGGTGGTCTGCACTATCGGTTTCATAAACGGATTTAGCTTTACCAGTATAGAGCAAGGTTTGTTTTAACATGGTGGAACCTTTTTCAGAAAAAATATGCCTAGAACGACTAGGCTGGCCAGTTTTGATAAATCTGGGTTAACAGGCTCGCAGCTTTTTGTTTGTCTGCAAACGCGTTAGTTGGGGTAAACACGGCCAAGGTATGACTCGAACCTACAGATGTCAGTTTAAGCACTAAACTTTCACCATCCACTTGAATTGTCGCGGAATGGGGATTCTTAGGTTGATTGACAAAGTTGTAGTTGAGGCTACTGAGGGTGGCGATTGTGTATTGCCAAATTGTAGCAGAATTTCCGTCAATTTTGATCAACGGATTGCCATTTCCATCAGTTAAAAGTTGTGGACGACCGACAGCAGTTGATTGTTCACTCTCAACAGGATTAGAAACGGTTGGTGCCACATTAGGACGAGGTAGCTCAAAACGATTACCTCGCTTATTAACCATTTGTGGCGCATTGTCTATTGCAAGCTGTTCAACAACAGGCGCTGGATAAAGCGGTGTTGCTGGTCTAACCATTGAACCTTCAGGGAATTTAAGCGGGGCTTGTGCAGTAGATTTTTTATAATCGAGTGAACCATTATCGATACCAATCGTACTACAACCGACCATGCTGAGGGCTGAAAGGGCAAGGGGTAAACCAAAACGTAGTTGCATAGTTGTTAAACTCTTCTTTAAATAATGCTCGCAGCTTTTAATGCATCACGCAGTGAAGCTCGATATTGTTCTGCTAATGGAGTAAGTGGTAAACGGATACCTGTACCAATTAATCCCATTTCATGAAGTGCCCATTTCACAGGAATTGGGTTTGATTCACAAAATAGAATTTCGTGTAAATTTGCAACTTGATCATTAATTGCTTTTGCTTGAGCTGCATTACCCACTAAACCAGCGGCACACACTTGGCTCATTTGCTTTGGAGCAACGTTAGCGGTCACAGAAATATTACCTTTCGCACCATGCTCAATCAGTTGATATGCTGTTGCATCATCACCTGAATAGACCACCATATCTTTGCCTTCAAGTGCTTTTAAAAGCTCAGCACCGCGAGGAACATCACCTGTTGCATCTTTAATCCCTACGATTTGAGGAATATCAGCAAGACGAACTACAGTTTCATTGCTCATATCAACGCCAGTACGGCCAGGTACGTTATAAAGAATTTGCGGTAAATCAACAGCTTCAGCAATTGCTTTGTAATGCTGATACAAGCCTTCTTGAGTCGGTTTGTTATAATATGGCGTTACTAAAAGTGCAGCATCTGCACCAAGCTCTTTAGCTTCTTTGGTAAGCTCAATCGCTTCATGCGTTGAGTTTGCGCCTGTGCCGGCAATAATTGGAATGCGTTTATTGGCTACACGAATGATTTCTTTGATCACTTGAGTGTGTTCAGCCATGCTTAAGGTCGAAGCTTCACCTGTTGTTCCCACGGCAACGATACTGTTTGTACCTTGTTCAATGTGCCATTCAACAAGCTTCTCGAGACCCTTCCAATCAACAGTTCCATCTTCAAACATTGGAGTGACGATTGCGACGATTGAGCCTTGAATTACCTGAGCTTGCTGAGTAGTCATTTTAAAACACGATCCTATTTTTCCATCCAGTGAAGGTTGAGAAGCGAAGTTTGGATGGGTATGTATTTTGATTTATATCACGATCCAATATGCCTGCATACTGGATAATGCGTATGCAAATTATGAACTAAGCTACCAATAAGAACAATATGAATTCACTTCAGTCAAAAAAAAGTTTAGTTAAAACAAGTAACTTTTTTTAAAAAAAGCAATTTTAAGACCTTATGGTTAGGCATTTAAATTACAGTGAAGATAGATGTTCGTCTATGAAAGTATTGCGGATAAAAATGAAAATTCGAACTAAAATCTGACCAATTTACCCTGAATTAATAGCTTATATCACTTACATCAGATTTAAGATGTATGTATATACAGGTGAATAGACTAATAATTTTTAAATTATGTGATTATTATAATTTATAAAACGTCTTATTTTTTTTACTTAAAGGTTAAATTATTCTAATACTTATAGATTTTATAATAGATTTTTCTTGGTTTTTTCCTAAATAAAAAAAATAATTAATCGTTTTGAAGACTAGAATTTATTTTGGTTGGCAAGAGGTATGAAATTTAATCTTATTTTGATTACATTTTATTACACCATTTGATAACTCTCACTTTCATTGACTTACATAGATAATCGGGCATCGGACTCAAATGCTGATGAGTGAGGGAAGTTCAATGCAAGAATCAGTAAGTAACAAACATGCAATTTTGACGGTAGGTATCTGCTTCCTCATTGCAGTAATTGAAGGCTTAGATATTCAGGCTGCAGGTATTGCAGCTGCGGGTATTCGTGAACATTTTGGTTTAGATAGTTCACAATTAGGTGTGTTTTTTAGTGCTGGTATTTTAGGTCTGTTACCTGGGGCACTGGTAGGTGGGCGTATTGCGGACCGTATTGGTCGTAAAACAGTTTTAATTTGGTCTGTTGCTGTTTTCGCTGTATTCACTTTATGTACGGTATGGGTAAATAGTTTTAACAGTTTATTGGCTGTACGTTTCCTTGCAGGTGCAGGGCTAGGTGCAGCAATGCCAATTCTCATCACTTTGGCTTCTGAAGCAGTAACCCCACAAAATCGTGGTCGTGCTGTAGGGCTAATGTACTGTGGTATGCCTGTCGGTGCTGCGATCTTATCTTTAATTGCAAGTACAGATTTCGGTGCTAATTGGAAAAATATTTTCTATCTTGGTGGTTTATTACCATTAATTGTTATTCCAGTAATGATGAAGTTCTTACCTGAATCTAAAGAATTCTTGAAAACGCAAAATAGAACTGAAGCTGAAATTGCAGAAGCTCCACAAGGTTCGTTTAAAGATTTGTTTAATTCACAGAATCTTCTTCGTACGATGTTCATCTGGTGTAGCTATTTCTTCACGCTCATGGTGGTTTACATCATGCTCAGCTGGTTACCTTCTCTATTCCAAGAATTAGGTTTCTCAAGAAAAGAAGGTGCGACAGCGCAATTCTACTTCATGGTAAGTGCTACTGTAGGTACTGTGATTTTAGGTGTATTAACTGACCGCTGGAAAAAAGCTTATGTGATCTTGTTAATGTACGGTGGTATTTTGGCTGGCCTTCTTGCGTTGAATGCAGCAAGCTCACTCACACAAATGTATTTGGCTTCAGCATTGGTTGGTGCTTTCGTGATTGGCTGTCAAGGTGTGCTTTACGCATTTGGTGGTATTGTGTACCCAACAGAAGTACGTGGTACAGGTGTTGGTGTTGCATCAGCAGTAGGTCGTATCGGTGCTATGCTTGGGCCAGCAATTGCAGGATCATTATTAACGGCTGGATTTGGTGCAGCAGGCGTAATCTCTGCAGCAATCCCTTGTATTATTATTTCTGCAATCTTCATGTTAATGTTGGTACGTCGTATCCAGAATTAAGACAAAAACATAGATTAAAGCCTGCTTGATGCAGGCTTTTTTTATAGAATTTTGATATCAAATTTTCAACTCAAGCAATTGTAGTTCTCTTGATCCTATGCAATAGTCCCTAACAATTTTAAAAATATTGGGAGCTGAAAAGGATGTTCCAACCACAACAAAGTGCACTTATCGTTGTTGATGTTCAGAATGGATTTACCCCTGGGGGAAATTTGGCGGTAGCAAATTCAGATCAAATTATTCCAACCATTAATTCACTTGCTCGGCATTTTGACAATGTTGTCCTTACCCAAGATTGGCATCCTCAAGACCATATTTCATTTTTTGAAAATCATCCTGGAAAGTCTGCTTATGAGACGATTGAATTAGCTTATGGCCGCCAGGTGTTATGGCCTTCACATTGTGTGCAGGGTACACATGATGCAGATTTTCATCCAGACTTGAATATATCCAAAGCGCAGTTGGTCATTCGTAAAGGTTTTCATCCACATATTGATAGTTATTCTGCCTTTTTAGAAGCTGATCATCGAACATCGACTGGCTTAGCAGGTTATCTGCGTGAGCGTGGAATTCGTGACATCTTCATTGTCGGGATCGCCACTGATTTTTGTGTGGCTTGGACGGCAATTGATGCTGCAAAATTAGGTTTTAACAGTTATGTCGTGTCAGATGCGACTAAAGGCATCGATTTAAATGGTTCGTTGCAACATGCATGGCAAGAAATGCTTGCACAAGGTGTGAAACGAATTTACGCCAAAGAACTGATGACTCTCAGACACTCAGCGCAGACCATTTAAAGGCATGGCTCAAGATCATACGTCGTTAATCCAACAAGTGAACTTCTAAATGAAAGCTAGCAATCAATTCGTGCAGAAAACCTTTGCGCTGTGGGTACTCCTATTTGCAGGAATTGCCATGTATATGCCAGAAGCTTTTATTTGGCTTAAGTCTTATATCACTTGGATGCTCGGGATTATCATGTTTGGCATGGGAATGACCCTGTCGTGGGAAGATTTTAAAAGTGTTTTCAGCCAGCCTAAGGCGGTTGCCGTTGGCGTGAGTGCTCAATTTATAGTGATGCCATTATTGGCATGGGGATTGTGCATAGCATTTCGATTACCCGCTGAAATTGCCGTTGGCGTACTCCTTGTTGGATGTTGTCCCGGAGGTACAGCATCTAACGTCATTGCTTATATGGCAAAGGCAAATGTGGCTTTGTCCGTCGCGTGTACCTCAGTTTCAACGATGTTAGCACCTTTGCTGACACCATTGATTTTTTATCTCTTAGCGAGTCAGTGGATCGATATAGATGCGGTAGCAATGCTTGTATCGGTAATGCAAGTGATTTTGTTCCCTATCATTTTAGGGGTGATCGTGAGCGGCCTATTTAAGCAAAAAATAGATCGATATATCGCAATGATGCCTATGGTTTCAGTCATCGCGATTGTATTGATTGTGGCTGCGATTATTGCTGGAAGCAAAATGCAAATTTTACAGTCAGGGTTACTGATCCTTGCTGTTGTAATTTTACATAATGGATTAGGATATTTTATAGGTTATTGGGCTGCAAAATTATTGCAGCTTAATCAAGCAGATGCTAAAGCAGTTTCGATAGAAGTAGGGATGCAAAATTCTGGCTTAGGCGTTGCTTTAGCTGCGGTTCATTTTGCGGCAACACCCATTACAGCACTTCCAAGTGCGATTTTTAGTTTATGGCACAATATTTCGGGACCCATCTTGGCGAGTTATTGGGCGACGCGTGACAAAGCTCACCTTAAAAAACATGAATATGACGATGATGTGATTAAGTAGCTGATTTTATTTCATTAACTGATCTAGAAATTCTTTTTCAGTCATGATGTGAATACCATGTTGCTTTAAAAGCGCTGCTGTAACACCGTCCGCATTTATTTTTGACCCCGAAAAAGAGCCATCATAAATCTGACCAAAACCACATGATGGACTTTTAGCTTTCAAAATCGCATGAGTAATCCCATGTTTTTTCGCAAAAGCTAAGGTCTGTTTGGCACCTAAAATAAATGCTTCGGTAACATCTTTTCCCGAAAGATCAAATACTTTTGCATGGCCACTCAAAACATCGGAGCCTGTTCCTTTTTGAATTTCAGCAGGGGCTCTGGGAGTGCTAAGTCCTCCAGAAATTTCAGGGCAGATTACGACGGCCTGATCGGCATCAATCAGCGTTTTAATTTTTTCTTGAAGGCAATGTTGACCATCGTAGCGAACTGGATGTCCGACTAAACATGCACTGATAAGATATTTCATTTGATAAAAAAAAGACCGATAATTTTCATTATCGATCTTTTTAAGTGTAGATCAAATTGAATTATTCAACCGTAACTGACTTTGCTAAGTTACGCGGCTGATCTACATCGGTACCACGTAGTACAGCGACATGATAAGACAAAAGCTGCACAGGAATACTGTATACGATTGGTGATAATAGTGCTGAAACGCTCGGAACTTGAACGACGTGTTGGCGCTCTTTCTCCTTAATGCCACTATTTTCATCTGCAAATACAAACAGCTCACCACCACGTGCTTGAACCTCTTCCATATTTGATTTGAGCTTATCAAGCATGTCATCCTGAGGAGCAAGAATGACAACAGGCATATCATTATCAACTAAGGCCAATGGGCCGTGTTTCAACTCACCAGCTGCATAACCTTCAGCATGAATATATGAAATTTCTTTCAGTTTAAGCGCTCCTTCAAGCGCGATTGGGAACTGTGTTCCACGACCTAAAAATAGGCAATGTTGTTTTTCAACAAACAATTCAGATAGGCGTAAAATTTCTTTATCACATTGTAATGTGTCAAGAATCACTTTAGGTGTATGCCACAATCCAGTAATGATTTCTGTTACTTGTTTATTAGAAATCGTTTGTTTAACTTGACCGAACTTAAGCACGAGAAGCATCAAGGCAGCAAGTTGTGTGGTGAATGCTTTGGTCGACGCAACCCCAATTTCTGGACCTGCTAATGTCAATAAGCTGTAATCTGTTTCACGCACCATGGAAGATGTTGCAACGTTACAGATCGTCATCGTAGTGATATTAATATTTTTCGCTTTGGCACGTTTTTGTGTATCACGAAGAGCAGCCAATGTGTCGGCAGTTTCACCTGATTGAGAAATACACACATAGAGTGTATTGTTCACGATGACTGGAGTGCGATAGCGGAACTCACTTGCAATTTCAACTTGGCAAGGTACATCAATCAGTTGTTCAAACCAATATTTTGCGATCATGCCTGCATGGTAACTGGTACCGCAAGCGATGATTTGAACTTGCTGAATCTGAGAAAAATCTTCTACAGCATTTGCAAGAAAATCATCACGTAAGTGATCGGCATTTAAGGCTTGAGAGATGGTTTGCTTGATCGCTTCAGGTTGCTCATAAATTTCTTTCAGCATGTAATGCTTATATTCACCTTTTGAAGCATTACTCACTGTCGCATCAAGTTCTTTGACAGGGCGTTCAACGCGCTCACCTTGTACATAGACTTCAATCGTATCACGTGTTAAACGCGCAATATCACCTTCATCAAGGTATATAAAACGATTGGTAATCGGTAATAGGGCCAATTGATCAGAACTGATAAAGTTCTCACCAATTCCCACACCGATCACGAGCGGTGAACCTTCACGAACAGTGATCAATTCATTTGGGTAATCTGTATGTACGATACCGAGTGCAAATGCACCTTTGAGTTGAGGCACAACTTGTTCAACGGCTTTAAGCAGGTTAGGAGCAGACTTCAGTGCATCGTGAACTAAGTGTGCAACAACTTCAGTATCTGTTTGGGATGTAAACACATATCCTAATGCTTCAAGATCATCTTTAAGCTCTTGGTAATTTTCAATAATACCGTTATGTACCACAGCGACTTGACCAGATATATGCGGATGTGCATTATTTTCTGTAGGTTTGCCATGAGTAGCCCAACGTGTATGTGCGATACCAAGCGCGCCAGTGATTGCTGCTTCTGAAACCGCTTCTTCAAGGTTGATAACTTTACCGACACGACGTTCACGTAAAACTTGACCTGCATTGATTAAAGCTAATCCCGCTGAGTCATAACCACGGTATTCAAGACGCTTTAAGCCTTCAATTAGAATATTCGTTATGCTTCGTTCTGCTACACCGCCGACGATACCACACATATTGTAATCCCCTTAATTCTTAATCTTTTGTGGACGTGGATAATTGTCTTTCACAAATTGTTTAGAGCGTTCTACGGCTAAACTATGATCATCCACATCACGAGTAATCGTCGATCCAGCACCAACTGTTGCACCATTACCAATTTTAACCGGCGCGACTAAAGAGCTGTTTGAACCTATAAAGGCTTGGTCACCAATGATCGTTTTAAACTTGTTGGCACCATCATAATTACATGTGATCGTACCCGCGCCGATATTTGAACCCTCACCCACTTCAGCATCACCTAAGTACGTAAAATGATTGGCTTTAGAGCCTAAACCAATGGTGGTGTTTTTCACTTCAACAAAGTTGCCAATGTGTACTTCATTTGCCAATTTAGCACCAGGGCGCAAACGTGCGAATGGTCCAATTTGAGTCTGCTCACCCACAATGGCTGAATCAAATACGCTATACGGTTGAACTTTCGTGCCTGCAGCAATTTTGGAGTTTTTAATTACACATCCTGCACCGATTTCGACATTGTCACCAAGTTCACATTCGCCCTCGATAATGACATTGATATCGATACGCACATCTTGACCAACCTTGAGTGAACCTCGGAGATCGAAACGACTCGGATCGATCAAATGTACACCTTGCTGCATCAGTAATTTCGCTTGGTAGTTTTGGTATTCTCTTTCCAATGCTGCCAATTGCACACGATCATTTACACCTTCAACTTCGAAAGCTAAAGCAGGTTCAACTGAAGCAATTTCGAGTCCATCGTTAATAGCCATTGCTACGATATCTGTTAAATAGTATTCGCCTTGCGCATTATTATTATTCAGACGTGGCAACCACTCGTGCAATTTGGCATTGCTTACTGCATAAATGCCAGTATTAATTTCTTGAATTAAACGTTGCGCTTCAGAAGCATCTTTATGTTCAACAATGGCTTGGATTTTACCATTTTCTCTCACGATACGACCGTAACCTGAAGCATCGTCTAGTGTAAGTGTGACTAAGCCAATACCTTTAGATTGTGTTGCTTCAAGTAATTTTTGTAATGTATCGGCTGTAATACAAGGCACATCGCCGGATAAAATTAAAGAAATACCATCTTTGGGTAATACAGGTAAGGTCATTTGAACAGCGTGACCTGTACCAAGTTGTTCAGCTTGTTCAACCCAGTCAATATTTTCTGTCGAAAATGCTTGTTTAACTAGAGCGCCGCCGTGACCGAAAATAGTAATAATATTTTCAGCTTGTATTTTTTTTGCGGTTTCAATGACATGCCCTAAGAGTGGACGTCCTGCTAAAGGTTGTAATACTTTTGGTAGTTTTGAACGCATTCGCGTCCCTTTACCTGCAGCAAGAATAACAACTGTGGTTGACATACAACATCCTTTCTTTGGAGCTTGGCTTAAGCCATATCAATATAGAGATAAATTATAATACAAAGTGCTGCCCACAGACCTGCGATCAGATCATCAAGCATAATGCCGAAACCACCGTCGACTTGACGATCAATGACGCGAATAGGCCAAGGTTTCCAAACATCAAAGAGACGGAAAAGTGCAAAACCAATAAAAAGCCATACCCAATTCATCAGGCCTAGATAGATTAAAGGGAGAAACGTGATCGATTGACCCGCAAATTCATCCCACACAATTCGTCCGTCATCATGGACGCGCATTATATCAGCGGCTCTTCCACAAATATATATCCCAATCAATGACATAACGATTATGGCAATCGTGCTATACAAAAAACCTATTGCCATGAAAGCAGGGATAAACAACAAGGCAAAAGCTGAACCAAAAGTACCAGGTGCTTTTGGCGCTAAACCAGAACCGAATCCAACGCCACAAAAAACAATGAAACGTTCAGACCAAGTCATCGTTTTAAAATTAATTGGTTGTTTTTGCAAAGTGCTGATATCCCTGTAATTCTAGTTCTTGTGGTTGTTGATAATGATAAAAATCTAATTGCTGTGTCTCTTTTACGACACCAATCACCGTGATCGGTGTATCGCAGTGTCGAGCTTTTAATTCATCCAAGGCAGGTGAAGGAATGGTAAAACACAATTCATAATCATCACCACCTGCTAAAGCCAATTGCCATTTTTGTTGATTGGGCAATGCTTGTAAGGCAGGACTAAGTGGAAGTTGATCTAAGTGTAGGTCGGCACCAACATGAGATGCTTTGAGAATATGTCCTAGATCTTGTGCTAAACCATCGGATACGTCAATCATACTATGCGCCAATCCTTTAAGCGCTTGACCGAGTTCACAACGTGGAGTGGGATAATCGAGACGTTTTTTTAAAGCATGATCGGGATATTTTAATCCGAATGCAGCATCACCGACAGTGCCGGATACACAGATTAAATCACCTGCTTGAGCACCAGAACGTGGCACGGCTTTTCCAATATCCACCCAGCCTAGAGCGGTAACTGATAATGTGAGATGTGGGCTTTGCGTTGTGTCGCCGCCAATTAAACTTACTCCAAATTGATCGCAACAATCATACAAACCCTGACTAAACCCTTTTAGCCAGTGATGATCAATTTGGGGTAGGCTCAATGCCAAGAGAATGCTTTGAGGTTTTGCACCCATGGCTGCAATGTCTGAAAGATTCACAGCTACAGATTTCCATCCAATCGCATGGGGATCTGTATCGATGGGGAAATGTCGACCAGCAACGAGGGTATCGGCACAAATGACCAATTGTTGCTGTGGAGGCGGGGTGAGCAGGGCTGAGTCATCACCGACACCTAGATCGACTGAAGAATAACTCGGTCGATTGAAATAGGTGTCAATAATAGAAAACTCAGCCATTTCAACAACAACTTATTTTGCTTGTTGCTTTTCTGCTTCACGTAGGCTTTGTGCCAAACGGTCTAATACACCATTGATGTATTTGTGACTATCTGCACCGCCGAAGTGTTTAGCCAATTCAATTGCTTCATCGAGAACGACGCGATATGGAATTTCAAGATGCTCTTTCAATTCATACGCGCCAAGACGCAAAGTAGCTAATTCAACGCCGTCCAGTGCCGAGATCTCACGATCTAGTACTGGAATTAATAACGCATCCAATGCTTCATGATTTGCAATCACTTGTGTGAGCAACTCGTGATAATAGCTGAGATCCACTTTATGCATGGCATTTTCAGCACGTGTACGTGCTTCAATTTCATGCACAGGGTTGTGGCTCATTTGCCATTCATAAATCCCTTGTACAGCAAAACGACGTGCTTTGCGTTTAGCTGCATAAGTAGCTTGGAGTGTCTGCGACATGCTTTAGATCGCCTTTAGCAAGTTAACCATTTCAATTGCAGTCAAGGCAGCTTCACCACCTTTATTACCTGCTTTTGTACCTGAACGCTCGATGGCTTGTTCAATGCTGTCTGTAGTCAATACGCCATTGATTACAGGTAAACCAGCTTCTAAACCAACAACACCAAGGCCTTTTGCACATTCACCAGCAACAAAGTCAAAGTGAGGAGTGCTACCGCGAATAACTGCACCAAGTGCAATTACAGCATCAAACTTACCAGAATTTGCGAGTTTTTTCGCCACAACCGGAAGTTCCCAAGCGCCTGGCGCGTGAACGACAGTGATATTATCGTCTTTAACACCATGTCGATGCAATGTATCAATTGCACCTTCTAATAAATGTTCAACAACAAAGCTGTTAAAACGACCAACTAGAATCGCGTAACGATCTTCGCTCGCGAGATGTAATAAACCTTCAATACGGCGAATCGCCATAGCAACCTCGATATTTAATAAGAGTTATGAATGAGAGCTCTGATCAGCTGTGATGTATTCGACCACTTCTAAATTAAAGCCAGACAATGCATTGAAGCGTAAAGGTGAGCTCAGGAGCTTCATTTTCTGTACGCCTAAATCACGTAAAATTTGTGCACCCACACCAATGGTTTGGTATTGCTGCGATAAGGCAGCATTTGACTTGGCTGGTTTTGGCGCAGTTAATGCTTCTAATGCTGGACCTAAATCAGACGGCTGACGTTGTCCAATCCATACCAAGACACCACGATCGCTTTGAGCAATTTCTTTTAAAGCACGATCTAAATTCCAAGCTGCTTCACCATCTTGCTTATTAAGCTTTAATAAGTCTCGCGCCGGATTGAAGCCATGAACGCGAACAGTCGTCACACCCTCTTCAGGTTGACCTTTAACCAATGCCAAATGAATATCAGGATTCCCGACTTCACGATAACGGTAAAGATCAAAAGTACCATACTCGGTATCGAGTTTTTGTTGATCCAAACGCTCTACCGTTTGTTCATTGGTCATACGGTAGTGAATAAGATCAGCAATTGTACCAATTTTTAGACCGTGCTTTTCAGCAAAAATTTCAAGGTCAGCACGACGGGCCATAGTCCCGTCTTCATTGATAATTTCACAAATCACAGAAGCTGGTTCAAGACCTGCAAGACGAGCTAAATCACAACCTGCTTCGGTATGACCTGCACGATGGAGCACACCACCTGGTTGTGCCATGAGTGGAAAAATATGGCCTGGCTGAACGATATCTGCTGGTTTTGCATGTGCCGCAACTGCTGTTTGAATCGTGTGCGCACGTTCTGCTGGAGAAATACCTGTAGAAATGCCATTTGCAGCTTCAATAGAAAGCGTGAAGTTTGTCCCGTGTTGAGCGCCATTCGCATCAACCATTAACGGTAAATTTAATTGTTTGCAGCGTTCACGACTTAACGTTAAGCAAACCAAGCCACGAGCATGCGTGATCATGAAATTAATGTCTTCAGGTCGTACGTGCGTTGCAGCAATAACGAGGTCGCCTTCATTTTCACGATCTTCATCATCCATCAGGATGACCATTTTTCCTGCACGGATATCTGCTACAAGTTCTTCTACAGTATTGAGCGACATCAACCTTCACCTTTTTGTTATGTCATTCTGACATTTGAATAAATTTGTTGCGCCATAGTCTAACGCTTTTTTAGTCAGTTTGCCTATGCTTATGACTGTACCATTCAATACAGTCCAACATACACCTTCATAGCACATTGAAAAGAGAGATAAAATTACCAAAAGAGCACTTTTGTATACAAACTAGACGCTTAGTCTAACTTTTCACGACTGTGAGCTTTTAAAAAGAAAAACCAGATTTAACTTAGCATCAAATCTGGTTTACTTATTAAAATTTAATCTAATTAAGAGCTGATTGTACGATCCGTCGAGGAGCTTTGGGCTTTGCCTTTCAAAATCTCAGTACGGATATTTTGTGCGAGTTCGGCACAGGCTTCGTTCATACCATTAATCATGAAAGCGTGACGTGTTAACACACTGGTTGGATTCGGCATCGGAACCAATTGGTAGCATTCACCAATATGCTTTAACTGATCGTGGGTCAAATATAGCGCCATTTCTTTCGCAATCAGGTGATGTGTGAGTCTTTCCGCCGCTTGTACTGAATCGAGTTGCATTGCCTCCACTGGTGCGGTTACAGCACAACGTGTTTGCAATACGAACCGTTTATCCTCACGGTAACGTTTATAGAGTACTTCTGACAATAATTGAAACACCGAACCAATCATTAAGATGCAAGCAATCGAGTTATTCTTGAGTGAAGAAATACTGATGACAGCGCCTTGTTGATCAAAACTACGATTCACAACGATATCATCAACATTCAAATGATAATGCGCTGTACACAGTTCGATGCTCTTATTTAAGAAAATTTGACATAAATTAAAATAAGGTAAAGAGACAGATTTGTTGACCGTATTAATTAATTGTTTCGGATCATAAAATTGGATATTCAGTGATAAAGCATCCTGATCTAACTGCAGAGTCGGTACTTTTGGCGTAATTGCAGCTTGTTCTTTATTTTGCTCTGGCGTATGAGGTTGTTTAGGCTGACTCTTTTCCAGTTCTAATGCTTCAGTGAGCAGCTTGATCTCATGACGTAAACGGGACTCATTATTTAATCTCGCAAGATATTCGCTACGCGTAGGGCGAGCAATGGCACGATAAGCCAACCATAATAAGCCATGAATAAAGAGTGACGAGAGGATCGCCAGCCATTGTGTTCTTAATATTTCACCGATACTTGGTTTAACCAATGTGATTTCCACACTGCCAATTTTCTTTTCATTTTGTAGTGCATCTCGAACGAAGATTTCACCCTGACGCGTCTTAGACAAGCCTGCAGTCGCGAGAACTTGATCTCCTGTGCCAAGAATACGTATATATGCAACACTTGGATTCGTTGCATAGCGGTTGGCTAATAATGCAAGAGATACAGTATTGGCAGGTTCAAGTTCAGTTAAGCTATCTGCGACCAGTTGAGTCGTCATTAGCAAACCTTGGCTTGCACGGTTTTCATTTAATTGATGTGTCGTTGCAATAACCAATAAAAAGGTATGCAAGGCAAAACTTACAATCAGCAGGCTAGCAAATAGCCCTTGTCTAGGCGCATTCAACGTAAACTTCCAAAGAAAATTAATTCAATTTCGATTATGATTCTTACAATATTCGTAGCTCAGACCCGAGTCAATTCATGCGAGAAATCATTCTTATTTCATTTTTAGGACCTGACCAACCGAATCAGTTTACTCGATTGATGCAGGTGTTGTCCGTACATTCTTTGCAAATTTTAGATGTAGGACAAGCAGTTATCCATAACCAATTGACTCTCGGCATCGTGGTTGCTTCCGAAGACCAGACAGCAACGGCTTTGGCCATGAAAGATATTCTGATTTTAGCACACGATATTGGTCTTACTGTGCGCTTTAAACCGATCGATTCAGAAGATTATGAGCAATGGGTGAAAGAGGGTGGACGTACACGATATATCGTGACGGCATTGGCACCTGAACTTACTGCAGCACATTTGCAAGCAGTGACTAATATTGTTTCAAGTCAAGGGTTTAATATTGAAACAGTCACTCGTTTGTCTGGTCGCCCAACGTTGAATCATTTTGAAAATGAACCAAAACGTGCTTGTGTGCAATTTGGTTTGAGCGGTCAGATGTTAGATGCTGCAACGATGCGAGCGGCATGTTTAAGTTTATCAAATGACCTTAGTGTCGATGTTGCAGTACAAGAAGACACGCCGTACCGTCGTAATCGTCGTTTAGTTTGCTTTGATATGGATTCAACGTTGATCGAACAAGAAGTGATTGATGAGCTTGCAATTGAAGCAGGTGTCGGTGCACAAGTCGCAGAAATTACTGAGCGTGCTATGCAAGGTGAGCTGGACTTTCAGAGCAGTTTCCGTGCGCGTGTGGCGCTACTGAAAGGTATGGATGCTTCTGTATTGCCTAATATTGCAGAACGTTTAACGATTACTGAAGGTGCAGAACGTCTTATTTCAACCCTGAAATCTTTGGGTTATCGTACGGCTATTTTATCTGGTGGCTTCCAATACTTCGCTGAATATTTACAAGCAAAACTTGGGATTGATGAAGTTCATGCCAATATCTTGGATGTTCAAGATGGGCAGGTCACTGGCGAAGTTAAAGGGCATATTGTGGATGGCGCTCGTAAAGCATTTTTATTAGGCCAAATTGCGGATGAAATGGGCATTTCACTTGAGCAAACGATTGCAGTAGGTGATGGTGCGAATGATTTGCCAATGCTCTCTATAGCGGGCTTGGGCGTTGCATTCCGTGCTAAACCATTGGTGCGTCAAAATGCAAATCAAGCCATCTCAAGTGTTGGTTTGGATGGTGTTCTGTACCTGTTAGGTGTACATGATAAAGATTTAAGTCGAGCTTAAAATCAAAAAAAGCTTATTAAAAAGGCGACCAAATGGTCGCTTTTTTTTATCTAAGTAAATCATTCTTAGACAAATTTTAATCAGTTAAGTTCAGACGAAAAAACAGATGATCATCATCGAAAAAAAGATGTTTTGACAAAAAATTACGAGGTATTTTTTTGTAATGACACGCCAAGTTTGACTGATTCTGACTCTATGAAAAATGTCTAATCTTAAAAAATGTAATGACAAAAGAATGTTGCGACAATATGTGTCGCTTACAAAAGCATCAGGTCTTTTTTTCTGAAAAAAACTCACCATAATGCTTTCATAGACGCCAACAAGACCATTGAAGAAAGTGAAGCGTTATTTAATTTGTTGTGAAACACCATTAGGCAGTATTTGAAACATCTAAATTTTGACGGAGATTTTTATGGTCACTTTAACTTTTGCAACGATACTCGGATTTGCTCTGATCGCTGTAGCATTGGCGGCCGTATTCTTTTCACCTTATCGTCATTGGCTAGGGTTTATGTTGGCGGGTATGGTCTTCTGGGGTTTACTTGAAGGTATTCGTTATAGTGTTCAACACGTCTTTGACATGTCCTTGGCATATAGTTATTTAACAGCGATTAGCTTAGCCATGGTGGCTTTAACGGCTTTCTTACTTCGCGAAGATAGTCGTGCGCAAAAGGCTTTAGAAAATCGTCGTTATATTGAACATACTCCTGTATATGAGGACGATTAAATCCTGCGCATGACAGATGAGATGTAGACCAAAACTGCGTAGTAACAATTTTATATTTAAAGGTGTATCAAAATGATATACCTTTTTTTTGCCTATACGTTTTGTTAAACAAAGCTGCATTTCCTTACTTATAAGATATGCTAGGATGAATCAATTATTTTTGATATTAAAAAAACGGACTTAAATTGTCATGAAACTATCTTCAATACCTGTTGTGAAATTACCTATCGTTGATGCAAGCACAGATCCACTAGACCTTTTGGTGTTAGGTTTGGCATTGCGTATGAAACAATTGTCACGTACGAGTCCAAAATTTATTGAGTTAATTCATGATCGTCAGTTCCGTATTCAAATTGGTACAGATCTAGGTGTTGCACGTCAGATTTTAGTCAACAATGGTCAGATTGATTCTGTTTCAGGTGATGCAGAGAAAGCAGATTTCGTACTTCAGTTTGCTGATAGCGAGCAAGGTGTTAAAACCCTGATGAAAGGTGATCCAACTGCATTCATGACGGGTATGCAAAATGGCAGTATTAAAATGGAAGGTGATTTCAGCTTATTGGTATGGTTTAACCAAGTTGCTAAATTAATTCCACCAAAAATTCCTAAACCTGTAAAAGAAAAAATACAATTTGCTCGTCAATTTATTAAAGAAAAGACAGGTAAGTAATACATCACCTACATACGGACTTTTCTCGTTTTGATTCTAGAAATGAGTATTTAAATGCAAGAGAAAAAGCCCTCATCAGAGGGCTTTTCTAGTCATTCAACTTCAAGATTGAAGGTTACCGGACCATCATTGATGAGATGCACTTTCATATCCGCTGCAAAGATTCCTGTTTGTACATGTTCAAACTGAGATTTTGCGTATTCAACTAACTGTTCATACAGTTCTTTTGCTTCGAGAGGTGGCATTGCAGGGCCGAAGTCAGGACGCAAACCTTTTTGGGTTTGTGCCATCAGGGTAAATTGCGAGACTAATAATAACCCGCCTCCGGCTTGGCTAAGATTCCAACCCATTTTTCCTTGGTCATCATCAAAAAAACGGTATTTTAAAATCTTATCGATGAGCTTCTTACCTTTTTCAAAGTTATCTTCTTTGCCAATACCAATAAAAACTAAAATCCCTTTTTCGATTTGACCAGTAATCTTACCATCCACAACGACTTTCGCTTCAAGGACGCGTTGGAGTAAAGCACGCATAATTCAACCAAGTTTGATGTTTTTTAATTCAAATGAATTGTATCAAATTGGAAAAAAGAAAAGGGATAAAGTCGTCATCTATCCTCATAAGTTATTGATAAAAAAATAATTAATCTGAGTATATACCTTTGATCTAATAAAGCGATTGAAATGATAAAAATTAACCTTTTTACCAATTTTATTAAAGAAGGTAATTTACGCCTGCAGGAAAGGTAAATTTGAGAGAGAAAACGATGTTTAAGCGTTCAATGTTGGTTGCAATGCTTGCAACTGCGACAGCAGCATCAGCTGCACCATTAACAAAAGATAACGGCGCACCAGTGGGTGATAACCAAAATTCAATCACTGCAGGTCCAAATGGTTCTGTATTATTACAAGATGTACAGTTGATTCAAAAACTTCAACGTTTCGGTCGTGAGCGTATCCCTGAGCGTGTTGTACACGCACGTGGTACGGGAGCTTATGGTGAATTCGTTGCAACTAAAGATTTATCAGATCTTACTATTGCTTCACTTTTCAAAGCAGGTACGAAAACTCCAGTATTCTTACGCTTCTCTACAGTAATTCATGGTAAGCATTCTCCAGAAACTTTACGTGACCCACATGGCTTCGCAATTAAGTTTTATACTCAAGAAGGTAACTGGGATTTAGTAGGTAACCAAACGCCTGTATTCTTCATTCGTGATGCGATTAAGTTCCCAGACTTCATCCACGCAATGAAACCAAGCCCAATTGACAACGTTCAAGACGCTAATCGCGTATTTGACTTCTTGTCTAGCCAGCCATGGGCAACAAATATGTTGACTTATGTATATGGTAACCAAGGTGTTCCTACGAGCTACCGTGAACAAGACGGTTTCGGTGTACATGCATTCAAATTGTACAACGACAAAGGCGAATATAAATACGTTAAATTTAACTTCCGTTCTAAGCAAGGTGTTAAAGGTCTAAACGTTAAAGAAGCTGCTGAATTACAAGGTAAAGACTTCAACCACTTAACGAATGATCTTTATAAGAACATCAACGCGGGTAACTTCCCGAAATGGGATCTTTATATCCAAGTGTTAGATCCTAAAGATTTAAACAGCTTTGATTTTGATCCATTAGATCCAACTAAAATCTGGCCTACAGATTTAGTTCCAGAAACTAAAGTAGGTACGTTAACGCTTAACCGTATGCCTAAAAACTTCTTCCAAGAAACGGAACAAGTGGCAATGGCTCCGGGTAACTTAGTACCAGGTATCGAGCCATCAGAAGACCGTCTGTTACAAGGTCGTATATTCTCTTACTCTGATACACAAATGTACCGTTTGGGTGCAAATCACCAGCAAATTCCAGTAAACCGTCCATTGGTAAATGTGAACAACAATAACCAAGACGGTTATATGAATGTTGGTGCAACTTCATCTAATGTGAACTATGAACCAAGCCGTATGGAGCCAAAACCATCGACTCCTAAAGCACGTGCTGTTGAAACTCCACTTTCTGGCACAGTTCAGCAACGTGGTGTGAAAGAGCAAAACTTTAAGCAAGCGGGTGATTTATACCGTTCATACTCTGCTAAAGAGAAATCTGACCTCATTATGAACTTAGCAGCTGATCTTGGTAACGTAAAAGATTCAGAAACTAAACACATCATGTTGTCTTATTTCTATAAAGCAGATGCGGATTACGGCACACGTATGACTAAAGCTGTAAACGGTAACTTAGCGACTGTTAAAGCGAAAGCGGCAGCTTTAAAAGACTAATCAAGATTAGTCCTTGAATTGGTGATTAGGGTCTAAGGTGTCACCTCAAAAAAGTCCTGTAAAACTCAATTCCTTTCCTGCAACCCTAGGGGAGTTTTACAGGCATTCGTTATCGAATTTAAACTCAGGTGAGGGAAGAATGAAAAATATTTTATATAGTTTATTAATCGCTTTACTGAGTTTAAGTTCAGTAATGCTTCACGCTCAAACGACGTCTGTCAGTAGCTCACAACAATCAGATCAGAAAGAAGTGATTGACTTATTTTTTGCAGCAGCGAAAACAGGAAACAAAGAAGTTATTCATGAATTTTTGAAACATGGTTTTCCAGTCAATATTAAAAACCATGCTGGTTTTACACCATTAATGATGGCGACCTACTATGGTCATCAAGATATTGTAACGACTCTATTGGAAAACGGCGCAGACCGCTGTGCTCGTGATAATAAGGGTAATACAGCTTTGATGGGTGCTATCTTTAAGCTTGAATGGTCGATTGCCAAACAATTACGCCAGGTCGATTGTGATGCTCAAGCGAAACAGACAGGACACAAGACCACAGAAGAATTCGCAAAAGTTATTGGGCAAGATAAAGCATTGAAAGCTTTGACTGAGTCATATAGTCAAGACAATGCAAAAAAATAATCAGTTTAAGTTTTAGTAATTAGTCGAATAATCTTCGACAATTACTAAAACGAGCTATGAATCGCAACAAAATGTGCTTTAATGCAATAAGTTGCTAAAAACTGAAAAATAATATGTCTGCCATTATTCAATCCTTACTTGATACTGACTTGTATAAATTCACGATGTTACAAGTGGTATTACATCAATTTCCTCAAACGGATAGTGTCTATCAATTTCGTTGTCGTAACCTTGAAGATACAGCCTATCCACTCGTGGATATATTAGAGGAACTGAACGAACAGTTAGATTTACTGTGTCAGCTCAAATTTAAAGAAGATGAATTACAATATTTAAGAAGTTTACGCTTTATTAAAAGTGATTTTGTAGACTATTTAGAATTATTCCAACTTAAGCGCCGCTTTATTAAAGCCAGTATCGATGATCAAGGTCGTTTAGATATTCGTATCGAAGGACCTATGGTTCAAGCAATGATGTTTGAAATTTTCGTGCTTGCAATCGTCAATGAACTCTATTTTCGTCGTATTCGCGATGAGCAGGTATTGGCAGAAGGAGAGCGCCGTCTTAAAGCTAAAATTGAATTGTTGAAACACTATGAAAGTAGTCAACAACCGAATGATCCACCATTTCTTGTTTCCGATTTTGGAACACGCCGTCGCTATAGTTTTGACTGGCAGAAACATGTGGTGGAAGAGTTTAATAAGGCTGCACCACATATTTTTCGTGGCACAAGTAATGTTTTATTGGCAAAGCAGTTGGGTATTACACCCATTGGTACGATGGCGCATGAATTTTTACAAGCTTTCCAAGCACTTGATGTTCGCTTACGTGATTTCCAAAAAGCTGCACTTGAAACTTGGGTGCAGGAATATCGCGGAGATTTAGGCATTGCACTGACAGATGTTGTTGGTATGGATGCATTCCTAAGAGACTTTGATTTGTATTTTGCCAAATTGTTTGATGGTCTACGACATGACAGTGGTGATCCATATGAGTGGGGCGATAAAGCCTACGCACATTATAAAAAATTAAAAATTGACAGCAAAACTAAAATGCTCACTTTCAGTGATGGTCTAAACTTAGAGAAGGCATGGGATTTGCATCAATATTTTAAAGATCGTTTCCAAGTCAGTTTCGGGATTGGTACTAACCTCACCAATGATATGGGGCAAACTGCTTTGAATATTGTTTTAAAGTTAGTCGAATGCAATGGTCAATCGGTAGCTAAACTCTCTGATAGTCCAGGAAAAACGATGACTGATAATGATACCTTCCTCGCATATTTGCGTCAGGTATTTGATGTTGAGTCTCCTTAATCATAATTTCCCTTTTCTGATTTTTTGCTAATACCATGCAAAAAATCAGAATAATTTTGAAAAAGTCTTGTGCTAAGATTTGAACAAGGCCAATAGAACTATTCAATAAATATGACCACTAACGCTTTTGATTTCGGTCTGCTCATTGAAGCAGAACAACTTGTTCCTCATTTAGGAAGTGAAAAGTTACGTATTGTTGATTTGACCCGAAGTTCGGTCTATGAGCAATTACATATTCCGCATGCTATACATCTGAAGCCAAAATTTTTAGTGCGCCAAGAGGAACAAGCTACGGGTTTATTGCCTGATGATGAAGGGCTTCAGCAGCTAGTCCAGATATTAAACATATCACCTGAGCATCATGTCGTGGTCTATGATGATGAAGGTGGGGCATGGGCTGGTAGACTGATCTGGAATCTACACTGTATGGGTTTTTATAACACCAGTTTATTAAATGGTGGTATTCATGCATGGTTAGGCGCCAACTATCCTACGTCTTCAGAAGTTGAAGAGGTTCAGCCAATCACATGTCTTTTTGAAGTGGAGACATCCAATGTTGATCAACACCGTATTGATTATTCAAATTTAATAAAAAAAATTGAAAATAAAACTTGCCAAGTATGGGACTGCCGGACGGCTGAAGAGTATACCGGGCAACGTCTCGCAGCACGTCGTGGTGGACATATTCCAACGGCTAGACATTTTGAGTGGAGTACTGCACTTAATCGTCAAAATCATTTAAAATTGCACCCCTTAGAACGCACGCAACAACGTTTAGAACAATTGGGGTTTCAATTTGATCAGCCAGTCGTCGTATATTGTCAGTCTCATCACCGTTCAGGTTTAGCTTACATTATTGGTCGATTACTGGGTTGGGATATCCAAGCTTATGATGGTGCGTGGAGCGAGTGGGGCAACCGCCTCGACAGTCCAATCATTACTGGAGAGTCACCTGAGTGAGTCTGACAAATTTAAAAAAGAAACTATTTATTCAAGCGCAGCAAATCGTCCCGCAACAAAAACTCAGCCGTTTGGTGGGTAAAGTCGCAGCTAGTGAAAACCCAGTATTAAAGAATGTTGTCATTCAAGCATTTAAAGCAAAATATGGCATTGATATGTCAATTGCTGAGCAACAAAATGCCTTGAAATTTAAATCCTTTAATGAGTTTTTCACTCGCTCTTTGAAAACAGGCGTTCGTTCAATTGATCCTAATCCTAAAAGTGTCGTGTCACCTGCAGACGGTGCAATTTCACAATTGGGTAAAATCAATGAGGGCGATATTTTTCAGGCAAAAGGTCAAAGCTTTTCAGTTGAAAAGTTAATTGGTGATCCTCAATTGGCAGCACCATTCAAAAATGGTGAATTTGCAACAGTGTACTTATCACCGCGTGATTATCATCGTGTGCATATGCCTTATTCTGGTACATTGACTGAAACTTTATATATTCCAGGTGAATTATTTTCAGTCAACCAAACTACAGCTGAAAATATTCCGGGTTTGTTTGCACGTAATGAACGAATGGTATGTTTATTTGATACTGATATTGGTCGTATGGCTGTTGTTTTAGTTGGCGCAATGATTGTTGCTGGAATTGAAACTGTTGCGACAGGTAAAGTAAAACCAACAGGTCGCTTAGAGCTGAACCATCATGCGATGAAACTTGAAAAAGGTGATGAGCTCGGACGTTTTTATTTGGGTTCAACGGCTGTAGTTTTGTTTGAGAAAGATAAAATGCAATGGGACCAAGCATTTAAGGCGAACTCAACTGTAGTAATGGGTGAAGCGTTGGGTCATCTTATTTGAGTATATCTTTTGAATAAGAAAAGCGCCTAAGGCGCTTTTTTTATTCGTGCATTTTATACAAGCGTTCTTTGGGAAACACGGCAATAAATGTAGAGCCTTCGTTTTCTTTCGACTCGATTTCAATATGTGCGCCATGTTGCATAAGTACGTGCTTAACGATGGCAAGGCCTAAACCAGTACCACCTGTTTGACGACTGCGTGCACTATCCACACGATAAAAACGCTCAGTTAAACGCGGTAAGTGTTTTGGATCAATTCCAATACCAGTATCCTGAACAGAAAAATAGCCACGTTCTCCATCATCATGCCAGCCGATGGTGATGGTGCCACCTTTCGGGGTGTACTTTATGGCATTGGTAATTAAGTTGCTAAATGCACTCGCCAATTCCATATCTGAACCAATTAAGTCACAGTGGCTGTCTATATCAAGGTTAAGTGTATGACCATAATCAATATTGTAAGCTTGCGCATCATCAAACAGATGGTTCATTAAACTTGGCATTTCGATAATTTGATTTTTCGCAATTTGTTTTTCATTTTCTAAACGAGACAAAAGCAAAAGATCATTGACCAATGCATTCATGCGTTTAGTTTGCGATTGCATTTGTTCAAAGGCACGTTTCCAACGCGGATTGATATCTTCTTGATCTGTGAATGTTTCGATATACCCACTTAACACTGTGAGTGGTGTTCTTAATTCATGTGAAATATTGTCAACAAAATCTGAACGCATTTGCTCGAGATTTTTCATACGCGTAATGTCGTGCGCAACTAAGAGGCGACTTTCATTGCCAAAGCGAGTCAGTTTGATTTGCGCGTACTTATTATCATGGTTCACCAATTTAATTTTTACACCATCTGGTGCTTGATGGGTATTATGAAAATATTCAATAAAATCTGGCTGGCGAATAATCGTGAGCAGGTTGCGGCCACGATCAACAGCTTGAATGCCAAATAACTTTTCCGCAGCAGGATTCCACCATTCGATTTGATGGGAATCATCCGTAAGAATAATCGCTTCTGATAAAGCCACGAGAGAAGATTGAGTTCGATCGATCAGTCCAACCATTTCAGACTGAACAATACGTTCTTGGCGTTGAGCCCGATATACATTGAACAGTAATGCCCCCCAGATTCCATTTAAATTTGGTGGTACATCGTAAGGACGATTCGAAATCCAATCATTGACTAAATATAATGAGCGTAATTGGATACCAAAAAATATGAGACAGGCAATGCCTAAGCATATCCAAAGATAGCCAATCCCTAACCCGATACAGCCCGCAATAATCAGTAGAAATACCAGTAAACGTAAGTCTTGCTTGGCAAAAGTCCATAAACTGCTATATAGAAACTTTTGATGTTCACGTGCCAATTCTGGGACGGGGTAGGGTTCGTACATAAAATCTAAATTAACCTAAAGCAACATCAGCTCGTGTTGAAAAACGATAGCCAGTACCACGCACAGTTTGAACATAACGGTCTGCACCATAAGGTTCGAGCACCTTACGTAAGCGACGGATATGGACGTCGATGGTTCTGTCTTCAATATACACATTTCCACCCCATACCTGATCAAGTAATTGAGCACGGGTATAGGCACGTTCTGGATGAGTCATAAAGAATGCCAATAGACGATATTCTGTTGGCCCCATATCAAGAATATTTTGATTATAGCTGACACGTTGGCTTACTGGGTCAAGAATTAAGCCATTTGCATCAATGGTTTTTTCGCCATTTAACGCATTTGCACGTCTTAACACCGCTTTAATACGGGATACCAACTCACGTGTTGAAAATGGTTTTGTCATATAGTCATCTGCTCCAGCATCAAGACCTTGAACTTTATGGTCTTCTTCGCCACGCGCAGTCAACATAATGACTGGAATTTCTGAAAGTGTTTCATCACGCTTAAGGCGACGACACAAATCTACGCCACTCACGCCACCCGGTAACATCCAGTCGAGTAGGATAAGCGCTGGACGTTGATCAACAATCATTTGATGTGCTTGTTTCGCATCTTCTGCTTCCAAGCATTGAAAGCCTGCCATATCTAAAGAAGTATGGATCATTTCCCGAATTGGGAGCTCGTCGTCGACAATTAAAATGTAGTCATCTTTCACAACGCAATATCCTATGATGAACGGTGAACCGTTTTATATTTATGACAGGCTTATTACAAAGATTAATTATGACAGTATCATTGCAAGATGGAAATCGAAGTTAAATATAGCAATGTTTTGTGACAATTAGGCTGATATTTTGTCTCATTGATATTTATTAATCTGAAATTAAATCAATATCTTAAATTTACTTACGATTTGTCACAATTTCTTCATCTTAATTTGATGCTACTTTTTCATTAGATCATTCAATAGGGCGAGAAAAACGGTTTTACATGCCTGAACGACCTCAGCACGTGGAAGTTTAAAACCACCTACTACCCAGCGAACAGCAACTTGAGTGACATAGCCATTTAGACCAGTTGCAATCAAGGAGATCTCTTTTTCAGTGAGATGGGTATGTGGCATCATTAATGTGACAAAGGCATGAATCATTCGGTCGAAACGGCCCATTGTTTCTTGAATGGTTGCATGATTATGAAGTTCTTGGACGAGCATTGCATCAATATAAATAATCCGAGCGGTACGCGGATCATCTTCTAAAAAACTAAAGAACGCATTTAGACCTCCATCAATCATGTTTAGAGGCTCAGGAGAGGCTTTCATAATAGCTTGCATTAATGTTTGTTGAAGCTTCTCAATCAGTTCTAAAAAGATCGTTTGGAATAAGTTTTCACTTTTCTTAAAAGATTCATAAAAGTAACGTTCAGTTAATTTCGCTTGTGTACAAATATCTTTAACGGTTACTGAGAAAAAACCATGAGTTCCATATGCTTCAATACCCGCTTCAATAAGTTTCTCACGGCGTGCTTGTTTGCGTTCAGTTAAGGACATCCCTTTAAATTGACGCTCTTTTGCGGGAGGCTTTTCAATCGCTTGCTCGTGTTCTGATGGAGTGAGGTTCTCTGGGTTCATAGCAATTCGAGTCTTTTTATAAAAGTGTTATGCTGCGGTCAGTATAGAGTACTGATCAGCTAAAGATACTAAATTGGCCTATAGTAACAATAAAAATGGTCGATAGTTACATTGACAATAATAATTGTCAAAATTATAGTGAACATGAATGACCCAGATCAACGCTGTGGTGCATAAAAATCAAAAAAAGGATTCACAATGAAAAATTTTAAAAACAAAGTGGCTGCAATCACAGGTGCAGGTTCTGGTATTGGTCAACAACTTGCAGTGTTACTGGCTAAGCAAGGTTGTCATTTGTCCTTAAGTGACGTAAATGAAAAGGGCTTAGCAGAAACAGTTGAACTGACGAAGAATGCAAATGTACGAGTCACAACCAAGAAAGTAGATGTTGCGAATCGTGACGAAGTTAAAGCATGGGCGGCTGAAACTGTACAGAATCATGGTTCAGTGAACATGATTTTCAACAATGCTGGGGTGGCATTGGGTTCGACCGTTGAAGGCGCAACATACGAAGAGTTGGAATGGATTGTTAACATTAACTTCTGGGGTGTCGTGTACGGCACCAAAGAATTCTTACCATATATTAAGAAAACAGGTGATGGACACATTATCAACATTTCAAGTCTATTCGGTTTAACTGCGCAACCAACTCAGTCTGCTTATAATGCAACTAAATTTGCTGTACGTGGTTTCACTGAATCTCTTCGTCAAGAGCTAGATATTGAAAATGTGGGTGTGAGCGCGCTTTGCGTACATCCAGGCGGCATTCGTACCAATATTGCGAAAGCTGCAAAAATGAATGACAGTTTAAAATCTTTGGGCATGAATCCACAGAAATCTGCACAGACATTTGATAAATTATTACGTTGTCCACCTGAAGAAGCAGCGCGTCAAATTCTAGAAGCAGTGCAAAAAGATCGCCGTCGTTTACTGATTGGTAACGATGCGAAAGTGATTGATTTAATGCAACGTGTGATGCCAACGGGCTATCAAAAAGTGACTGCATTTGCGACTAAAATGAGTAAACGTTTCGATTCTAAATAATCGTTAAAAAAACCCGCGTCATGCGGGTTTTTTATTTTCTTGATTTTAATTTAAATCAGTACTTGAACAGTTTTCTTTTTCCAAACAAATTGATAATACAAACCTTGCATCACACATAAGCAAACGAAAGCCAAAGCATAAGCGTACCAGATTCCCGCCAGCCCCCACCATGCGCTAAATAGATAAGCTGCTGGGAGTTCAATACAGAGTATGGCTACAATATTGATGATCATTGGCATAGTCACAGTGCCACTTGCACGCATAATTGAGGCGAAAATAGCACTCGCGCCAAAAAATAAAATTGACCACAGCACAATAAACAATAATTGTTGCCCGAGTATCACAACTTTATCATCTGTAATAAATAATGCCATGAGATATTTTGAGAACAAATAAGCCAAGATTACGAGCCCGCCTGTAAAGACAAAATTCATGCCCAGTGCTGTTTTAGTTACACGTGATAAAGAATCCGCTTTACCTGCACCAATCGCTTGAGCCCCAAAAATAGAAGCGGCAATTGCGATAGACAGAGCAGGGAATTGGATATAGTTCAAAACCTGATTGACTGCGCCATAAGCAGCTGTTGCTTCTGAACCATAGCGATTGACCAAGCCGACAATGACTAAACCTGCCACAGAAGTCGTGACCATTTGAATTCCAGTAGGAACGCCAAGCCTGAGAATAATCTTGCTTAGTTCAGGATTGTGGCGTACATGTTTACACATTGCTAAATCTGGACGTAATGGATGATTTTTTTTATTTAAATAAACGTACAGAAAAATAAGCACGGCCAGATAACCCACAATCGTAGCGATGGCGGGTGCAATGATACCCAATTGAGGAAATCCAAAATATCCAGCGATGAGAACAGGAGTAATAAAGAGCCCGATTAGACTGGTCATTCCCAAAGCGATGAGAGGTGTAATGCTATCACCGACACCACGTAAGATAGAGGTATAAATAATATAGATAAAGAGGAGTGGGCTACCTGCTAACATCCATTGAACATAAGGCAAAGATAAATGCATGACACTTGGGTCTGTGCCCAAGGCCTCAAGAATGTGGCGTGCAGATAGAACACCTAAAATGGCAATAATCGTCCCGCCGATCAATGTCATAAAAATAGTAGAGCCGACAACTGCTCGAACTTTTTCTAAATTTTGTGCTCCCCACGCTTGACCAACCAATACCGTCGAGCCAGCCGAAAGCCCAATTACAAAAGCCAAGAGACAGAACAAAATAGGGAAGAAGACTGAAACAGCAGCAATTGCTTGGACGCCCATCATTTGCCCGACGAAGATCGTATTAATTGTGCCTGATAAATTTTGCAGGATATTGGTTGCAATCAGCGGAACTAAAAAAACTAAAAAAACTTTCCAGAAACCAGGTTCATCAATCGGCCGTAAGGTTCTCGCCATATATAAGTCTTATCCATTATTGTTTTCTATATCAACGGATTGACCTTAGCACCTTATCATTCAAATTGCTTTAGTAATAAAGTAATCCGTTGCATCTCTTTTCGTTATTGTGATTAAACCTTCGTTAAAATTTCTCCTGCAAGATGCAAGGTTTCTTTTTGTTTTGCAAAACAGACTCGAATGAGCTTCAGATCTTGAGGTGGCTGTTGATAAAACACTGATATAGGAATCGCTACCAGTTTGTGTTGTTCTGCAAGATATTGGCACATTTCTATATCTGTGAGCTCAGGTCTTAGTGTACGGAAATCTAAGTTTTGAAAATAAGTTCCTGGTGACGGCAGATATTGAAATTTTGAATGCTGAATTCCATGGATGAATAAGTCACGTTTAGCTTGATAAAAATTGGGGAGATCTAAAATATGTTCAGGATGTTGTTCGATGAATTGATTAAGCGCGACTTGAATCGGATGGACACCACAGAAATTGGCAAATTGATAAATTTGACGAAATACTTTCATCAGTGCCTGAGGTGCAACGCAATATCCAGTTTTCCAACCAGTAACATGAAACGTTTTTCCGAATGAACCAATCACAAAACTACGATCTCGAAGTTCAGGAAAACTAAGCGCAGAATAATGTTGTTGACCATCAAATACTAAATGTTCATAGACCTCGTCAGAAAGTACACAAATGTTTTTATCCTGAATCAACTCGATCAGTTGTTGCCAATCTTGCTTGGACCAAATTGCACCTGAGGGATTATGTGGTGTATTTACAATGATTAATCGCGTTCGTTCATTTATTCGATCTTTCACCACATTCCAGTCAACATGGAAGTCTGGATGTACCAAGTTGATATGGATCGCTTGCGCCCCAGCGAGTTTCACTGCAGGTGCATAACTATCATAAGCAGGATCGAAAATAATTACTTCATCTCCAGCATTTACAACAGCTTGAATCGCACACAAAATTGCAGTCGTTGCACCAGGTGTAATGGTGATTTCGCTGATCGGGTCTAAATCGACTTGGTCTCGTTGGCAGAATTGGGCTGCAATTTTTTGTCTTAAACTCAGCAGACCGTCACCAGGTGGATATTGGTTATAGCCTTGTTGTGTGGCTTGAGCTAAAGCTGCAATTAATTCAGGAGGAGGTGGAAAATCAGGAAAACCTTGAGAAAGATTTAATGCGTTCAACTTTTGGGCGAGTGCTGACATCACGCTAAAAATAGTGACACCTAAGTCTGGTAATTTAGATTCAATTTTAATCATGCTGGATAGTAATATTTAGCCCGTTTCTTCGTAGTTTAGCAGTTGAAATGCCTGCACTAAATACAAATATCTGCGACATATTCGTTTTAATTTTCATAAGATTCTAATGATCTTCAATTAAGTTTAAAACCTTAGATGATCTATGTGATCTCATGTTAAAAATGATTGATCTGACTTTGCTTCATTTCATTTTTTAACCAATTTAAAAAAATAATCTTCCGAGGATCTTCAATAAATCTAGTATGGGACAGTAGATAATAGGCAGAACCATCCTGAAGAATTGGTGTTATTTTATTTACAGACTTGAGCTCTAATTCTTTTTCAATCATGTAGATAGAAATGATCGTCTTTCCTAAGCCAGCCAAGCAGCCTTCTAAACATAAGTAAAAATGCTCTAATTCTATTTTGGAATGTTTCTTCAAAATATCTTTGAGTTCATCCAATTGGTGTAATTTTTTTGAAAAATAAGGGCGTGATTTAGAAATTAACAATTCTTTGGTTTTAGGGTGGTGAGATGCTTGGACTGCCACAATATATTCATCGCCAATTTTCTCACTAAACAGATGCGATCCCCATTCAAAATCATTTCTTCGTATTGCGATATCGATATTATCTTTTTCAAAGTCGACTATACCACCACCTGTGAGCAAAACCACTTCAAAATCATGTCCAAGTTTTTTAAATTCAACAAGTCGTGGAATTAACCACTTCATCGAAATGGTTGGTTCACAGGACAGTACCAATTGTTTGTTTTCATTTTTATTTTGAGTTAGTCCAATTAAACAATCATCCAATTGATTGAAAATATTCTGAGCGCAATGAAAAAGAGTTTCTCCTTCTTTGGTGAGTATCAAGGTTTTATTGCGTCGTTCAAATAATGTGATATTTAATATTTCTTCGAGATTGTAAATTTGCTTACTGACGGCACTTTGCGTAACAAATAATTTCTTTGCTGCAATCGTGACACTGCTGTATTTAGCGACAAAATAAAAAAACTTCAGTGAATTCAAAGATATTTTTTCTATCATTCCAAAAACTCATATATTTTTAGTCGATTTTATTGATTTTATTTTTTTAACTTTTGTTCAAAATTAAGATTACCAAAAGCAAAACAAAGCTAATACAATGGAAAATATATTAAAATTCAGTCCATTTAACAAGCAGCATCTCGATGAATACACATATTCAAAAGAGATAATCAAAAAGGGTTATGCGTTTATTGATTTAAATACATTCCAAGAAATACAGAAAAATAATAATTTTCACGATGTTAATGAGCAAGATGTCAGTGATTTTATAGACAGTTGGAACGCTCTAGATTTAGATCAATTTATGTCGGATAAAGGTAAATATCGAACAAGAAAACATGCAACTTTTACTATTAATGATAAGCATAAAATTTTACTGAAAAATTCTTATATTCCTCATTTTCAGACGATTGAATACAACACTTTGAATCGTGGAATTGCGAGATATTTTTCAGAGATTGATAAAAATACAATTGAAAATCCAATTTTTAGAAATTTACTACAATTCGCATATCTCACCTTTTCAGAAATTGAAACTGAAAATTGGTTTATCGAAGCGCATCAATTTCGCATTGAAGCAAAATTTAACGATAGTGGTAAGCCAACCCCTGAGGGGATACATCGCGATGGGGTGGATTTCGTTTTAATGGCCATGATCAACCGTCAAAATGTTCAGGGTGGAATGACCCGAATTTATGACTTAAATAAGAATTTGAAAGCAGAATTTATGCTTGAAAATTTTTTAGATATCGCACTTGTGGATGATCATCAGGTCTATCACAGCGTAACGGAAATCAAAGTCAATGATTTTACGTTGGGTGATATTGGATTAAGAGATGTATTAGTGATCACGTTTAAAAAGGCATAATGAATGGGTGAGTTTATAGCAGTTATTCTCATCACCATACTCGCTGTTGTGAGTCCTGGTGCTGATTTCGCTATCGTGACAAAAAACAGTTACTTATATGGTAGAAGGATAGGTGTTCTCACTTCACTGGGAATTTCTTTAGGTGTGTTGATTCATGTGACTTATACGCTCATTGCTGTCGCATTTGTCATGGCGTATACACCTCAAATTCTAAATATTGTGAAGTATATTGGAGCCATCTATCTCATCTATATCGGTTATAAAACTTTTGTACAAAGTCCGGTTGTCGAGACGTCATCAACTGCTGCAATTAATCCTTTTCAAGCAGTGAAATATGGCTTTTTCACCAATGCACTTAATCCTAAAACGACTTTATTTGTGATTAGTACATACACTCAAATCATCAGTGTGAGTACGCCGAAAGCGATTCTAGTCGGTTATGGGCTATTTATGTCTTTTGCTCATTTTTTATGGTTTGGATTGGTGGCTTTGCTTTTTTCATCGATTGTTTTAAGACAGAAAATGTTAGCTAAGCAAGTACAGATTAACAGAGTGATTGGAACTGTATTATGTCTGCTAGGGATAGCACTTCTGTTTGCTAAATTTCAATAATAGGGTAGCAATATGAAAAAGATGGCTTTTATCGATATGGAAGGTGTTCTTGTCCCTGAAATATGGAAACACTTTTCAAATGTATACAATATCCCAGAGTTGGCGATTACAACTCGAGAAGTCGCAGACTATAAGTCTCTGATGGAATTTAGAATTAATTTACTGAAAGAAAATAAAATTCCTTTAAAACAATTAATCGATGACATTAAAGAACTGGATGTCATTCCAGATGCTAAGGAGTTTTTAGAATATTTGCAAAAGGCTGAAAATTTTGAAGTTAACATTATTTCAGATTGCTTTTATGAGTTTTTATTTCCCTTTTTTGAAAAATTAAATCTTCCTGTTAAAAATACATATTGTCATCACTTAGAAATTGGACCAGATGGATTTATAGAAAATGTTCTGTATACACGAGATAAAGGGAAACATGAAATTATTGTAAAGTTCCAAAAAGAAAACGTTTCAATGACCAATAGTATTGCGATCGGTGATGCATTCAATGATTTTTCGATGTTGCATTTAGTTGATTATGGTTTTTTATTTCAACCCTCAGAAGACGTGAGAAAGAACTCCCCAGCTTATTTTTGTAAAGTAGACTCTTATCAAGATATTATTTCACATTTAAATCGTAAAAAAAATTATGTAACCTTATAATATTATTATGGTTTATATAAGATGAAGCAGATAGGAATGACTCTAGTGATAGCTTAGTTCTTTAAATGGATTAAGAATAATAAATACAGCCCATTCATGCAGAAATGGGCTTTTTGATGACGTCAATTCATAATGAATTCAATTTTAGTCAGCGACCAAATTTAAATTTCATTTCTAAGTTAAATCAAAAATTCAACTGCTGCTCGGATGATCCCTAACACTAAACCGATAAATGCACCAACGACAACACCGTTGACGCGAATCATATGTAAGTCACCACCGACTTCATTTTCAATTTTATCGATCATTTCTCGTGAGTCCCATTCGTGAATGCGTTCACTGATAAATAAAATGACTTTTTCGCTGTATTGATCACTGAGATTGACTGCCATTGAACTCATTTTTTCATTTAATAATTGGCGTAATGCAGGATTGGAAATGATGTTTTGACCGACTTGTTGAATCGCAACACGTAAATTTTCAGCTATACCTGAATCTGCTTTCTCCAAATCTTCACGAATGGCATTGCACAGAATGACGACGGCACCAGTAATAAAATTTAAAACTTGAGGACTATCTAACAATGCATTTTTAGTTTCATTTAATTTAAGACTCGCCTGACTTTCAGGATTTGCCAGTTCAGTCATTAAATGCTGTGCAATACTCTCAATTTTTTGACGCCATGGATGCTCTGGATCTGCCAACATTGACTCGACACGCTCTATTAAAGAGTCAATCGTTCTTTGTTGAACATCGATACCGATCCAACTTGCGCCTTTGGCTAAACGCCACACTCCGAGTTCTTTAAATAGGGTGCGGGTTAGCTCCCGAGTTTGTTCAGGATGTGAAGTCACCCAACCGTGCGCAACATCGAGACCACGTTGTAAAACATCTTGGTGGAAGTCATTTTCTAATACGGCACGAATCATTTCACTGGCCAGGGTATTGATTTGAGTGTTCTTTACCCATTGCACACTGTTAGTTTGAATAAACCTACCGACTTGTTCTTGTCCAACAAACTCAAAAACTTTAGGCACTGTCTGTTGAATCACTTGAGTCACTTGACGATTGTTATCTGGATTGGCTAGCCATTGTCCTACTGCCAAACTCACATCTGTTTGACTCAAGCTTTTTGCCACAATCTGTGGCGATAGGAAGTTTTCTTGAACAAAACGTCCCATGGATTCTGCAATACGCGCTTTGTTACGTGGAATAATTTCGGTGTGATCTTTTAAAAACTTAGGAATAGGGATACGGCCGAATGGGTTCCGAAACAAAACCGTAATGGCATACCAATCTGCTAAACCACCAACCACACCTGCTTCAGCAGACAACATTAAAATATGAATAAGCCAAACATATTCTGGAAAAATTTTGGCAGCCACCATGAGCGATATCCAAGCCAATACAGCGACAACCAGTGCGATCATGGCAAATCGTTTGCTTCGATCCAGACTAGGGGTAGTCATTGTTGGTGGTGCACTCATGCATAATTCCTATGTAAGCTGTTGTATTAATATTATTTTATTGTGATAGAGAAGGCTGTGTTTGTACAGGCAGTACGTCGCCTGTAGCACTTAAACCATATTTAGACCCTAAGGCCTGTAAAATTAAACGTGCATCAAAAGCATCTTGAGGTGCTGTTTTTTGATCTTTAAAACAGGTGATGGTATAGGCTACTTGAACTGGCTCTAAACTGACCACCTGTGGCACATCATAAAAAGGATCAAAGAACATAGGATGTCTACGATATCCATAACCATACGGGTAAGGATTGGAATAAACCACAGCTTGACGAGGTGGTTGTTGTGTGCGATTGCTTGGATCATCTTGGACTTTAAAAAAATGAAAGCCCTGTTTGACCGTTGTTTGTGCAGCTTTAAGTAAGGTTATTTCTTCAGCTGTACCATAGCTCATGTTGGATGAGCCTTGAAAACTAATACGATACGTTGATTGGTTCAAGGGAATAGTTGCGAATTGCCCAAGCTGATCAAATGTACGCGGTTTACTTGGCGTCGTGACACAACCAGACAGCAGGAGCATGCCAGATAATCCCAAAATCATGCATAAGTTTTTCATTTCGCTCTCCTGAAGTCTGTTGTGTCAATATCAATTTAGAAGCTACTGTTTGGCTGTTTTAAGAATTCTATTTCCTCAGGCGTAGAGAGACGATTTAAAATTTCATTACGATGAGGATAGCGGCCGAAACGTTCAATGATGACTTGATGCTTTTTCTCAAAGTCTAAATTTACAGGGTTGCCTAATGCCTCAAACAAACGAAGCGCTTGAGTGTGAATGATTTTTGATTCGCTATGCATGAAAGGCATATATAAGAAGCTACGTTGTTCAGGTTCCAGTTCGAGATCTAAACCAAGACGAACTGCTTCTTGAGCTAGCCCAAGTGCTAATGGATCTTGGGCAAAAGATTCAGCTTTGCCACGATAAACATTACGAGAAAATTGATCCAAGACAATGATTTCTGCTAAGCGTCCTAAAGCAGTTTCCCGCCATGTCCATAGTTCGCCTGCGGCAGCTTGTTGGATGGTGTGACCAAATTGCGCTTGAATAAGTTGATCGAAAGCATCGCTTTTCGCAAACCAATGTGGTTGAGTTTCAGCACTGAACCAAAAATCTATAACGTTGTGATAATTCATATTCTTTACAGTTTGTTAGCATTTATTCTGCAATAAAATCACAAATTTCAGATGTCTTAAAGACTAAGATTGTGTTAAAAATTTGCCAAAATAAAAGGTTTATCCAACTGAAATGTATATGCAAACTGCATTTGCGAATATAAATCACGGTATACTTGATATAAATCAATAATTTTTTATCTCAGTCGTTCTTCTAGATAAGCGAGTAAGTAATGAGTCAACCCGAAGCGCTCTCTGAAACAATTTTACCAAATTGGGTGGATTCGACGGTGTTTAAAGGTATGTTACGAGGCATTGAGCGCGAAAGCTTAAGGATGCAAAGTGATGGCTTTATCTCCCAGAAAGATCATCCTAAGGGTTTAGGCTCTGCGTTAACTCATCCTCATATTACGACAGATTATTCTGAAGCCTTACTTGAGTTTATTACGCCTCCTCAATCTTCAATTCCTGAAGCATTAAGCTACTTAGAAGATATTCATGCTTTCACTCATCGACATCTAGAAGATGGTGAAAAGCTATGGCCAATGTCGATGCCATGTATGTTGGATGATGAAGAAGAAAGTATTCGTCTTGCGCAATATGGCTCGTCCAATATTGGTAAATTCAAAACCTTATACCGTCGTGGTTTAGGTGTACGTTATGGTCGTCGTATGCAGACGATTTCAGGTGTACATTACAATGTTTCATTCCCTGATGCGTTGTTTGAGCAGTTGCAAGCAAACGAGCAAGATGAAGCTTTAAAACAGCTCAGTTTGCAGGATTATCGCAGCCATCGATATTTCGCTTTAATTCGAAATTTCATTCGTTTAACCCCATTGGTTATGTTTTTGATAGGTGCAAGCCCATCGGTCTGTCGTTGTTTTATGACGGGTCGTGAACATCATTTATTGCCTTTAATTAAGGGAACATTGTATTTGCCATATGCCACTGCATTGCGTATGGGGCGCTTTGGATATCAAAACTCGGCGCAGAAAGAGTTAGGTATTCATTACAATGATTTGAAAGGATATTTAGCAGGTTTACAAAAGGCGGTGAAAACGTCTTATGCTGCTTTCAGTCGTTTGGGATTAGATGACGAAGCGGGTGAGCCGATCCAAATTAATGATCACGTACTGCAAATTGAAAACGAGTACTACAGTCTTGTACGTCCTAAACAAGTACCACAGTCTGGTGAAACACCATCTGATGCATTAGCAAACCGTGGTGTAGGGTATGTAGAATTGCGCGCAGTAGATGTGAATCCATACAGCCCAATTGGTATCAATGAAGATACTGCAGGCTTCCTTGAGGTATTAGCGCTTTATTGTTTATTAAAAGACAGTCCTGAACTGCTAGATGATGAACTTGAAGTGATTGAACAAAACCAGCAAGAAGTTGTGAATCGTGGGCGTGCACCAAATGCTGCCATTGTTGAAAATGGTCAATCAATTGAAATTGAGACATGGGCAAATCAATATCTCAAACAGATGCAGCCTTTAGCAGAAACGTTAGATCAAGCTCACTCGACCTCGTTGTATTCTGATGCAATGCAAATTATGCAATCACGAGTAGATGAAGTGGATGAAACCTTCTCTGCGAAAATAGTAGATGATACAGTAAAACATAGTGGTACTTGGAGCTTAGGTAGTGTGCTCGCGCATCAACATGCTGATCATTATCAAAATTATGTGTTATCTCAGGATAAAGTCACCTATTTTGAACAACTCACAGTGCAATCAATTGAACAGCAACAACAGTTGGAAGCAGAGTCTAGTCTAAGCTTTAAAGAATATCTAAAAGCATATCGATAAAAATATTGAGGAAAGTATATGCAGTGGCAAAATTATCGCATGGTGAGTGGTCTGTTGTTTATAGCCAGCGTGATTGGAATGGCCTTCGCGTTGTATCTCGAACATGTCCAAGGTCTTGAACCTTGTCCATTGTGTGTATTTCAACGGTTAGGTCTGATCGGGTTGGGGCTGATTTCTTTTATTGCGTTTCTACACAATCCTGTCCGTAATGGGTTAAAACGAGTATATGCTTTCCTAGGGACATTATCGATTTTATGGTCAGCGGGTGTTGCTGCACGTCATGTCTGGCTGCAGAGTTTACCTCCAGATAAAGTGCCAAGTTGTGGGCCTGGTTTAGATTATTTGGTAGATGCTTTGCCGCTTAAAACAGTGCTTCAACAAGTGCTGTCAGGATCAGGCGAATGTGCGGTAGTAGACTGGACTTTCCTAGGTCAGTCTTTACCTGTGTGGTCTTTGGTATTTTTTAGTATTTTGTTGATCATCTCGATTTGGCAGTTATTCAGAAAGTATTCTGCTTAAAATAAAAAAGCCAACTAATAGTTGGCTTTTTTATTGAAGATGGTCAGGTTTCTACGATTCCTTCCATGCTTTCTAATTTGATTAAATATTTACGGATTTGCTCTTCAGCTAATTCATCGTGATGTGGATAGAACCATTTAACGATTTGCTCAGCAACACTGGAATGGTATTGAATTTCCATATGATTGAGCCCGTAGAACACCGCTTTATGTGATTCTGGCAATTTCAGTTGGAATCGCGGATTTGGATGCTCACCCAAAGCACTTTGCACACTCACTAAGTAATCGCCAATGACTTTAAGTGTACGATTTTTACGATTTTCAAACTCAATTGTTCCAGCTACTAAGAATGTATTGATATGTGAAGGCAGCGGTGCAGGTTTACGATTATCATCCATCATGCCAATACGAGCGTGATTGTGTTCCCAGTCATCATCACGGACACTACCATGGCGTAAATCCAAAATACCATCACTGCGAATATTCACAATGTGGCTGGCTAACTTGATGATGGGAAAGTGTCCAATTTTTTCTTGAACGGCAAAGCCAATACGTTCTAGAACCGCACCGTGATGTGGAGAACCTAAGCAGACCAAATTCTCTGCCATGTGAAACCATTGATGGAGATTTTGTTTACCATAAAACAAAGCACTTCGAGAAACCAAACCACCCATACTGTGACCGATTAAATCAAGGCTGGTGATACGTGGATTGCGCTTTACCAAGTCTTCAAGCATATTGGCCAACGAACGACCATTCGCTGAAATTCTGCGACCAGTGTTGTAATGCAAATAAAGCATGGTGTTGTTGTCGCGTTGTGCAAGCAGTTTTTCACCAATACCGCCATAGTTACGATTGGTCCAATCAAGATGATTCATGCACAGACCATGGCAAAAGATCACGACACGACCTGACAGGTCACCCTGTTGTAACTCTCCATAGTGATCATACAGATTACTGGTAATCGCCAACGGATTTTGATTTTTGAGTAAATAGTCGCCAATCACGCCATTAAGAGCACTGACTAAAAAAATCATTTTTGGCGTGAGGGGTTTATCATGGAGTTTCGGAAATTGATCAATGATTTTGCGCAGGGCTGGTGCGACCAAATAATTTCCGTAATTTAGAAGCGTGTCATATGAAAATTGATATAACTTTCGAACGTAGGTTTTTTTTTGAAATTCTTTTGATGTTTTTTTACTTAAACCAAATACGGTTAAGAGCACTTCACGTTGAAGTGATTGAATGAGATTTTGAACAGCAAGGTTGATTGGAGTGCTGACCAGTTGTGCCAAACCTTCAAGCACATCGGCCTGACTCGGAGGAGATCGATCCCATTTACAATAGGTTTCATGTAGTGGCGTTAAACTCGGCATCTAGTCTTATCCTGATAGTGCATGATCATCTAAAGACACTTTATTTTTAGCAATGATCACTGTATAAAATTCCTTGTATTTATCTTATGTTGTTCATCCCGAACAATTTTTAAGATAACTTTGATTTCAGATCGGCTCTAATTTTTTTGTCTGACAATATTTGTTATCGTACAAAAGAGAAACAAATATGTGATCTGATTCACAATAAAAATTAGAACAATTTTGAGGAAAATGCAATTAATCAGTTCATGAATATTATCTATCTACATGGATTTCAAAGTAGTCCTTTTTCGATTAAAGGGCAACTGATTCGTCAGTATTTTGAAAGACATGAACATGTACAAGTGCATTTGCCTGATTTAAATATGCCGCCTGATCAGGTCATTACTTCGATTTCGACACTCATCGAGTCTATGTCAAATGTCGTTTTGATTGGGAGCAGTTTAGGTGGATTTTATGCGACGCAGCTTGCCGCGAAACATGGAGTCGCAGCTGTACTGATTAATCCCGCTATGCAACCATGGAAATTATTTAGAAACTTGTTTTCAACGGCGCAGTTTCCTCATCCAGTCACTGCGAATTGGTCGTTAGATGAAGCTCAGCTTGATCAATTGGAGCATATGGCAGTTCCGTTTGTGCAAGATGCAGACAAAATCTTGGTCTTGTTACAACAAGGTGATGAAGTTTTGGATTATCGTGAAGCGGAACGTTATTATAATTGCGATGGTCATCAAGCGTTCCTCATTACAGAAACATATGGCAATCACGCGATGGATGATTTCGCGGATAAAATACCCTTGGTATATCAGTTTTTAGCTGACAGCTTAAAATAAGGAAACAATTCAACGTGTCTCAATATACGGCCCAATCCCTTGAAGTCTTATCTGGTTTAGATCCTGTACGCCGTCGTCCAGGCATGTATACCGATACCACACGTCCAAACCATTTGGCGCAAGAGGTCATTGATAATGCGGTCGATGAAGCATTGGCAGGACACGCGAATAAAATTACAGTGACTGTGTATAAAGATGGTTCATTGTCAGTAGAAGATAACGGGCGTGGTATGCCAGTTGATATTCATCCTGAATATGGTCAAAGCGGCATTGAAATTATTCTGACTAAACTGCATGCAGGTGGGAAATTCAGTACAGATAATTATCAATTCTCTGGTGGTTTGCACGGGGTTGGTATTTCTGTTGTAAATGCGCTTTCCACACGTGTGGAAGTCCAAGTTCAGCGCCAAGGTAATTTATACAAAATGGCCTTTGAGCAAGGTGAAGCAACGGCACCACTTGAAGTTCTGGAAGGTAAAGCCCCTAAACGTGCATCGGGTACCTTAGTTCACTTTTGGCCTGAAGCGAAATATTTTGATTCACCTAAATTCGCATTAAAGGCACTTAAACACAATTTAAAAGCGAAGGCGGTATTAGCTGCTGGCTTACAAATCAATTATGTTGATGAAATTAACGACGAAAAGATCACTTGGCAGTTTGAAAATGGTCTCGTCGATTATTTGATGGATGAGTTGGAAGATCGTGAAATCATCCCTAAGCCTGCATTTGTCGCTACAGGTGACGCGGAACGTGCCAGTGCGGAGTTTGCGATCTGTTGGAATGTTGAAGGCGGAGAGAGCATTCAAGAATCTTATGTGAACTTGATTCCAACGGCGCAAGGTGGCACACATGTGAATGGTCTACGTTCAGGTGTGACGGATGCGATCCGTGAATTCTGTGAGTTACGTAATCTCTTACCACGTAATATGAAGCTTTCAGCAGAAGATGTTTGGGATGGCGTGAACTATATTCTGTCTTTGAAATTTCAAGAGCCACAATTTTCAGGTCAAACCAAAGAGCGTCTTTCAAGTCGTGAAGCCTCTGGGATTGTGCAGAACATCGCAAAAGATGCTTTTGCCTTATGGTTGAATCAAAATTCAGAAATTGCAATGCAATTGGCTGAAATGGCGATTTCAAAAGCGGGACGTCGTTTAAAAGCTGCAAAGAAAGTTGAGCGCAAAAAAATCGTTTCAGGTCCAACTTTACCAGGCAAATTATCTGATTGTGTGGGACATAGTTTGGAAGAGTCAGAACTATTTATTGTGGAAGGTGATTCTGCTGGAGGATCTGCCAAACAGGCGCGTGATAAGAATTTCCAAGCGATTATGCCGATCCGCGGAAAAATTTTAAACACTTGGGAAGTCTCTTCAGATGAAGTACTTGCTTCTCAAGAGGTTCATAATATTGCAATCGCAATAGGAGTCGATCCGGGTTCTGATGATTTGTCTGAACTTCGCTATGGCAAGATCTGTATTCTTGCCGATGCAGACTCAGATGGATTACATATTGCGACTTTGCTATGTGCATTATTTGTGAAGCACTTCCCAAGTCTAGTTGAAGCAGGGCACTTATTTGTTGCGATGCCACCTTTATTCCGTATTGATGACGGTAAAGATGTGCATTACGCGCTTGATGAAGCAGAATTAGAAGGCATATTGAAAAAAGCCAAAACTAAATCCCCACAAATCACACGATTTAAAGGTTTGGGTGAGATGAATGCAAGTCAGCTCCGTGAAACAACATTGGATCCCAATACTCGTCGTTTGGTGCAACTAGATTTGGATGATGTGCATTTTACTTCAGGTTTATTAGATAAATTATTAGCCAAGAAACGCGCAAGTGATCGTAAAGAATGGTTGGAACAAAAAGGCAACTTAGCTGAATTAGTCGTTTAATTGTCCGTAGACACGAGCATTAAAGCCCGCATCTGCGGGCTTTTTTATACTTCACAGAGTGAACAATTCACACCACGACAATTGTGTAGCACTGAACTGCGCGCACTATTTTTATTGGTACCTGGACCGCCGACTAAAGGTCCTGCAAGTTGTTCTGCGCCTGACCCTGGGCGCCATTTGGTCTTCATGTTGATTTGTTGTCTGCCAGTTATCATCGGTTTTGCTAAGGTTTGTTGTTGGCAGTATTTACATTCGATGGTGTCAGTTGCAATCCTAGAAATAGGCACACGTTGTTCAAAAATTCCTTCGCAGTGATCACAGCGGAAATCGTATAATGGCATGGTCGTGCTCCTACTTATTTTTAAGCATGCGCATGTTTAAAAGTTAAAAAGGAGGTAGCTCGCATGCTTACTCAAGCTACCCCGTAAAATGGTGAAACCTGTAACAACAATAATGCGCTAATTAGCGTTTATGCCCCCAAAATTTATCGTCATTTAAAGCACCTTGCGGCAAGATATTTTGTTCAAAAATGGAGGTTGGGAGTGAGACGGTACATGCACAGTTTGGAATATCTACAATACCTCCGATACGACCTTCAACCGGTGCAGCGGTAAGTAACATGTAGGCTTGTGACCCAGTAAAGCCAAAGTTTTCAAGATACTTAATGGCTTTTAAACATGCTTGGCGGTAAGCCACTGTCGCATCGAGATAGTGATTTACACCATCTTCAACACTGATCCCTTCGAAAGTCAGCCATTGATCATAATTTGGACGTACATTGCTTGGAACAAAGATAGGTGAATCAATATTGTATTTTTCCATTCCACCTTTGATTAAATCGAAACCGACACGTGTAACGCCATCCATTTCAATCGCACCACAGAAACCAATTTCACCGTCACCTTGTGAGAAGTGGAGGTCGCCCATTGAGAAGCCAGCACCTTTTTGATAAACAGGAAAGTAAATACGGCTTCCTGCAGCAAGGTCTTTAATGTCTGTGTTACCCCCATGTTCACGTGGAGGAACTGTGCGTGCAGCTTCAGCCGCCATACGATCAAATTCTGGACCTTTCACACCACGCAGAACGGCTGTACGTGGATCAGGAGGGTTTGCCTGACCTTTAGGAACGAGCAATGCTTCACGGCGATTCCATTCTTTCAGTAAATCATGTGATGGTAGAGTTCCCATCAAGCCAGGATGTTTTAATCCTGCAATACGTACACCAGGGATATGACGTGAAGTTGCAAATAAACCTTTCAAATCCCAAATGGCTTTATCTGCCTCTGGGAAATAGTCCGCCAAGAAGCCACCACCATTTTCCTTGGCAAAAACACCCGAAAAACCCACATCAGAAATCGGTTGAATGTCTAGTAGATCAATGACCAACAAATCACCTGGTTCTGCACCTTCAACATAGAATGGACCTGTTAAAGGATGAGCACGTGTTAAATCCACATTTTTAACATCAGAAATATCGTCAGTATCTTTAATTTGTGCGTCAAGGAAATCCAAACTTTCAATCAGAATTTCTTCACCAGGTTTTACTGATGTCAGAAAAGGTAAGTCTGGGTGCCAACGGTTGTGACCAATTTCGGCTTGCTCCGCAAGTGGAACTCCTGGTTTGATTTTAATATGTTGCATAATGTATCCCCTGTATTGAGGTCAAATAAAGTTTAGGTCTCAGTGTTGTTGTGATGCTTCGTGTATCAGTAACGGATCAAGTTGTTTCACTGCAGGCTCAATCATCTGAATTTGAAGCTTCGTATTGTCGTAATCGATGATGAATTCACTAATGTGCTTGTTGTTTAGAAAAGCTTTCGCGAGTGCGGGTTCAACTAACACTTTAAAACGACGGCTTAAACCCCGAGCACCAAATCGAACATCATGTCCTGAACTCAGGAATCGAATGGCAGCATCGGTCAAAGCAATGGTTCGACTTTGCTTTTTTAGACGTTGGTTCATTTTGTCAATTTCGAGTTGGACTAAGGTTGCAGCAAAATCAGATTCAACTGGCTGATAATGTAAGATTCGCTCAATTCGATTTAGAAACTCAGGATCAAACTTTTTATCGAGTGCTTTTGTCGTGATTTCACTGTCATCTAATTTCAAATGCTTGGCTAAATTCTGGAGTGGTTTTGGTAATTGACTGAGTTGTTTCAGACGCTTTTGAGCATCTTTGGCACCTACATTACTGGTCATAAAAATCATGCAGTTTTTAAAGTCTAAAACCTTTGTACCCGCAGTTAATTTTAAAGTTCCTGTTTCAAGCACATTGAGTAGCCCTCGAATGACTTCAGTACTGGCTTTTTCAATTTCATCAAAGAGAACAATGCCAGGTTTGGAGAAATTCCCTTGAATCAGGGCTTCATCGAATAAAGTATTTCCTTCTTTAGAGCCGACATAGCCTGGTGGGGCACCTGTCAGGGCGGCTGCATAATGCTCTTGTGCCAATGTATTCATATCAATTCGGCAGAATGCATCAGCTTTACCGTGTATCGCTTCAGCAATGAGGCGGACTGTTTCAGTTTTTCCTACACCGGTAGGACCTAACATCAGTGTGACACTTAAAGGACGATGAGCTGCGTTAAAATCTGCTTTCACTGTGGTGAGCATATTTTCAATTTCATCAAGTGCGGCTTCTTGTCCAATAATATGTTCACGTAGATGGGTCATCACGGCATCTGGTTCAAAACTGAATCGGGAAGTACGTGCAATACATTCCTTGCTTTGCATGTCATAGCGTTGTTTTGCCAAACTTTCCTGATTGGCATGTATACGGTCACTGGCAAATGTCATGTTCGAAACCTCCTGAAATCAAGTCGGACGAAGCTTCTTTAAGAAGCTTCTTTCTCTAACCCTTCGTGAGGTAAGTTGCCAATTGGGCACTCTGCAACGCCAATGGTTGAACGCGTAAACTGCTCAACATTTTCCTGTGCTTTTTGTGCGTCTAAGACCCATGTCTTGTAGAAGTCGAATGGACAATCGGCAACCCCTTTATCACCATCACCATTGTTGTATACGCCTGTATAGCCACGGTGTAGCAGCTTGAACAAGTGGTTTTGTGATTGATCGTATTTACGTGCATCACGTATTTCTGTGAGTGATAACTGTGCGTATTGGATACCATTTTCTTCCGTACCACATTCACCTAATGTACGTCCGTCAAAGCCGACCACTGCCGAATGTCCAAAGTAGGTATATACCCCATCAAAACCAGTACAATTGGCAACAGCGACATAAACGTTATTTGCCCAAGCCATACATTTGGCCATATTGATTTGCTGCTCATCAGCCGGGTACATATAACCTTGGCATCGCACTACAAGTTCAGCACCTTTCATCGCACAGTCGCGCCAAATTTCAGGGTAATTACCGTCGTCACAGATAATGAGTGACATCTTGATGCCTTTAGGGCCCTCTGTCACATAAGTCGTATCTCCAGGGCACCAGCCTTCAATTGGGCACCATGGAATAATCTTGCGATATTTTTGAACGATTTCACCTTTGTTATTGATGAGCACTAAGGTGTTATATGGCACTTTATGCGGGTGTTCTTCGTGCTGTTCCCCAGTAATTGAGAATACGCCCCAAACATTTGCTTCAATACAAGCTTGAGAGAAAATTGCCGTTTCATCACCTGGGATTGTGGCTGCCGTTGCCATCATTTCATCATGATCATACATAATGCCCATGGTGCTGTATTCAGGAAAAACAATGAGATCCATACCTGGAATACCTTGTTTAATTCCTTTCAACATTTCAGCAATTTTTTTTGCATTCTCAAGTACTTCTGCTTTGGTGCGCAAGCGTGGAATTTTATAGTTCACTACTGCTACACCTACTGTATTTGGACTACTTGAGATATCACCGTGACGCATTCAACTTACTCCCCATATCTTTAAAATTAAAATCTATGTAAGGAGTTTCGCGTGAAATTGATCGATGCAAAATACGGTGAATTGCGTATATGAAGCGATATTTCGAATGAGTCTTTAGATCGAAATAACAATACCACTCCAACAAATGGTCAAAAAAATCCCCCGAAAAATCGAGGGAGATGCCAAATTAAGAATTGATGAGATGACGTGCTTTAAACTGAAAGATATTTGCTAATGGTTGCTTCATCGACATTCGCTCTGACATCTTCATAAGCAAAACGGCCTTTATCGATGACCAAGAAGCGATCTGCCATCGCCATAGTAAAGCTCAGTACTTGCTCGGAAACCACGATAGTGAGGTCTCGTTGATCGCGAATTTCTTTTAGCGTTTTCGCGATATCTTTAATAATCGAGGGCTGGATTCCCTCGGTAGGTTCATCGAGCAGCAATACTTTGGGGTTAGTGGCGAGTGCACGTGCAATTGCCAATTGTTGCTGTTGTCCACCAGATAAATTTCCCCCTTTGCGTTTACGCATATCCCAAAGTACAGGGAAAAGCTCATACAGATCGTCAGGTACTTTGCCATGGGCAGACGCTGGGAGACCCGTTTGAATATTCTCTAGAACAGACATGGTTGAGAAAATCATACGACCTTGAGGAACATAGGCAACACCATTTTCCACGCGTTGATACGGGTCAAGCTTTTCTAAGTTTTTACCATCGAGCTTGATTTCGCCTTGAGTATTTTTAATATCACCGATAAGGGTTTTAAACAGTGTGGTTTTTCCCATCCCATTTCGACCCATAATCGCCACAATTTCTTTGGGTTGAATTTTAAGCTCTAGATCATGAATGACTTGGCTTTGTTTATAACCTGAACACAAAGAACTAATTTCTAATAATCCGCTCATAAGGCCTCCTTAGTGTCCGAGATAGACTTCAATGACTTTTGGATCACTTTGCACATCATCCATTTTTCCTGCTGCGAGGATTTTTCCTTGATGCAATACAGTCACTTTATCTGCAATAGTTTTTACGAACTCCATATCGTGCTCAATCACGAGGACTGAGCGTCCTTTACTGATTTCACGAAGCAGTTGTGCTGTCTGTTCGCGCTCAGAAACACTCATGCCTGCCACAGGTTCATCCAGCATTAACAACTCGGGGTCTTGCATAAGCAACATCCCTATTTCAAGCCATTGTTTTTGTCCATGAGACAATAGGCCTGCGGAGGTGTGTAATAAATCAGTGAGGAAAATTTTTGAAGCGACTTCTTGGATACGTTCTTCGACATCTTTGGTTCGCTTAAAGAACAAAGCCCCAAACACATTACGACCACGTGGGAAAGACATTTCGAGGTTGTCATAGACTGAAAGGTTTTCGTAAATATTGGGATTTTGAAATTTACGACCGACACCTTTACGAACGATTTCGAACTCTTTGAGCTTAGTCAGTTCAATATCATTAAATTTGATCGTGCCAGAAGTTGCTTTAGTTTTACCGCAAATCAAATCCAATACTGTTGTTTTACCTGCACCATTAGGGCCGATCACCACGTGAACTTCGTTTTTATCGAGATAGAAGTTGAGATCGCTGACGGCTTTAAAGCCGTCAAACGAGACTGTGAGGTCTTCAATTACAAGTACAGGTTTTGCCATTTCTACGCCGACTTTACTCATTTCATACCTCCTTCTACTTCAACATTGCTATCTTTATTGGACTCCGTGGGTTGATGGGGGGTAGGCGAAGCCGTTGTTTTTTTATCTTTGAAGATAAGTGGGCGAACATATTTTTCATATAAGCCAGCTAAACCATTCGGTAAGAACATCACAACGCCTATGAACAATGCACCAAGGAAGTACAACCATACTTCAGGGAATGCTTCAGAGAAGTAAGTTTTACCGAGGTTAACTAAAACTGCACCATATACAGCTCCAATCAGTGATAAGCGTCCGCCTACTGCAGCCAAGATCACCATTTCAATAGATGGGACGATGCCAATAATCGTTGGAGACATGAAGCCGACTTGCAGCGTAAACATTGCCCCACCGACGGAAGAAACGACTGCCGCAAAGCAGAAGATAAAGACTTTGTACATTGAAACGTCATAGCCAGAAAAACGTACACGTTCTTCTTTTTCACGCATTGCAGAAAGTAAGCGACCTAACTTTGAGCTGAGAACAAAGCGACTGATCATGATGACTGCGATGAGTAACAATGCATTGATGTAATACAAAACGTACTTTGCTTCATCCGTACGGATGTCCCAGCCATGTAATGTCTTGAGATCAGTAATACCGTTAATACCGCCAGTAAAGCCTTGTTGACCAATAATCAAAATTGTCAAAATCGCCACAATCGCTTGCATGATGATAGAGAAATACACGTCTCCTACACGACGAGTAAACATTGCAAAACCAATAATAAAAGCCAATAAAATTGGAATAATTACAATCGCGAATAGGGTAAATGTGAAACTATGGAATGGTTCCCAGAACATTGGTAGGCTGGTAATTTGGTTCCAGTCCATAAAATCAGGAATACCGGGTGTGGTTTGAGCTGCTGTGGATTGCATGTCAGAAGCTTCAAGTTTGAGGAACATGGCCATACAGTAGCCACCGATCCCAAAGAAAATACCCTGACCTAAACTCAAAATGCCGCCGTAACCCCAGCACAGCACTAAACCAATCGCGACAAAGGCAAACGTAAGATATTTACCCATTAAATTGAGACGGAAAATATCTAAAAACATGGGCATTACAAGTAGGATCAGTACTGCCAATATAGCCAGTCCAATCGCACCTTCTTTACCGCCTAACAAGGCATTCATTGGATTACTCATATCAATCTCTCCTGAATACCTATTTACGAACTTTGATTGAGAACAAACCTTGAGGACGTAACATCAAAATGATGATGACCGTCGCTAAGGTAATGACTTTGGCAACAGAGCCTGACAGGAAGAACTCTAGGATTGATTGGGCTTGTGCAATACTGAAAGCCGAAGCGATAGTGCCTAATAGACTTGCAGCTCCACCAAACACCACAACCAAGAACGTGTCTACGATATAGAGAGAGCCTGCAGTTGGACCAGTTGAGCCAATTGTCGTAAACGCCGCACCAGCAATACCGGCCAAACCACAACCTAACGCGAATGTTAGACTGTCCACACACTTTGTATTAATACCAACGGCACCACTCATGAAACGGTTTTGGTTTGTTGCACGAAGCTGCAAGCCCCAGCGAGAACGATAGATAAGGAAATAGACGAAAGCGGTCACGGTGAGTGTGACACCGACAAGGAATAAGCCATTAATAGGAATATCAATCGTCTCTGTCGGTTGATAAGAGCCCATAAGCCAATCAGGTAGTGTTGGACTCACTTCTTTGGGACCAAATGTAGAGCGAAACACTTGTTGCATGATTAAGCTCAAGCCCCAAGTTGCAAGCAAAGTATCGAGTGGCCGCTGATAAAGCCGACTAATCATGAGCCGTTCGACCATATAGCCGATAATGCCTGCTGTCAGAAAAGCTGCCACAATCGCTACAATAAAATAATAGGGAAGCAATTGAGGAAAATAGCTTTCAGTCAGGGTTGAAATGACAAATGTGGTATACGCGCCTATTGTGAGGAATTCACCATGTGCCATATTGATGACACCCATTTGCCCAAAAATAATTGCAAGGCCCAGTGCCATTAACAACAGCACACAGAAAACAGAAAGACCATTAAAGCCTTGCATCGCAAAAATTGCACCGAAGTCAGCTAAAGATAAATCCATCGCCTCATCCTCCAAGCTTTAAATAATAGGTTTGAAATGAAAAGATCAGGAGAGGGCTCTCCTGATCATGTGCTGTCGATTTAGTAGCCTTTAGGGAATGGATTAGGCTTGATTAAACCTTTTGATTCGTAGACCACTTTGAATTGACCATTGGTTTGCACTTGTGCAATACGTGATTTGCTCCATAAATGATGATTGGCATCAATTTTCACGTAACCTTCAGGCGCATTTTTCATTTCGATGCCTGGAGAGGCTTTGGTAACTTTGGCAACATCAAAACTACCAGCTTTTTCAACTGCGGCTTTCCATAACCACGGACCAAGATAAGCGGCTTGAGTCACATCACCAATTACTGCTTTAGGACCATATTTTGCTTTAAATGCTTTTACGAAAGCTGCGTTACTTGGATTATTTAGACTTTGGAAATATTTCATTGAAGAGTAGAAACCCTTCATATTTTCGCCACCAATCCCCAGTAATTCATCTTCTGTCACAGAGAAGGTGAGCAGTGTTTGCTTATCGCCAGTCACGCCTGCAGCTTTCATTTGCTTATAGAATGAAACGTTTGATCCACCCACCACGGCAGCGACAATTGCATCTGGTTTACGAAGTTTGGTTTTGTTAATTAAAGAACCAAATTGCGTATGGCCAAGCGGGTAGTATTCTTCACCGACGACTTTACCTTTCAACACTTTTTCAATGTGTGTACGGGCAATTTTCATGGTGGTACGTGGCCAAATATAGTCAGAACCGATCAAATAGAATGTTTTGGCTTTTTTCTCACGTGCAAGCCAATTCAGAGACTCAAGCACCTGTTGTGTAGCTTCTTGACCGGTATAAATCACATTTTTAGATTGTTCTAGACCTTCATAGAATGTTGGGTAATACAGAAGTGAATTATTTCGTTCAATAATAGGTAATACGGCTTTACGAGAAGCTGAAGTCCAGCAACCAAAAATTGCTGCAACACGATCCTTTTCAGTTAATTTTCGGGCTTTCTCAGCGAAAGTTGGCCAGTCAGATGCACCATCTTCTTGAACAATTTTAATCTGACGACCTAATACACCACCTTGTTTGTTGATCTGCTCAATGGCTAAGCGTTCTGCTTGGATGGCCCCTGTTTCAGAGATTGCCATCGTTCCCGTCGCTGAATGAAGCTGACCGACATAGACGAATTTATCATTTACGTTAAGTTTGGTTGTATTTACTTTTGCTGTCGCTGGAGCACTCGCAGTGGTCAAGACAGGTGCCAGTAAAAAAGGAACAGCGAGTAGTCCTGCGAGTAAGCCAGATGTTTTAACTTTAGATTTTAAGGTCATTGGTGTTCCCCTGATGAAGTGGATAAGGCCATTGCGCGATTTATTGTTTGCGCTTGCTATGGACTTAAGCCTAAGGGGTGTTAAAAAATGAGCATATACGTCACTTTACGTATATCGATGTTCCTCAAAATGTTTTTTGATGAAAGTTAAGCTGGGCATAGATTTTGCTAACTGTAAGGGTCTATTTAAATTGCCTAGCTTTATGGTTTCATCTAGCAATACTCCTCAAGCACCGCAACGGGTGATTCATACACGCCGTAAATACAATACTTGGGTGGTTGATGAGAGTATTGAAGACTATGCACTACGCTACGCACCGAGGTCAGTAAGACGGTGGTCCCTTTGGACGGTGACCAATACAGCGCTTGCAGCAGTCAGTTTTCTAGCGATGGAAGCGCTTGGTGCAACCATGTTATGGCAATACGGCTTTAGCAATGCATTCTGGGCCTTAGTGGTCGTTTCAATCATTATCTTTTTGACCAGTTGGCCTATTGGATATTACGCGGCCAAATACAATGTTGATATTGACCTACTTACACGGGGCGCAGGCTTTGGCTATATCGGCTCATCTATAACTTCAGTCATTTACGCCAGTTTTACTTTCATCTTCTTTGCTTTTGAAGCCGCTATCATGGCTTTGGCGCTTGAGCTTGGTTTAGGTGTGCCGCTGAGTCTAGGTTATTTAATTTCTGCGCTTATTATTCTGCCCCTAGTGATCAAAGGCATAGGATTTATTAATAAAGTACAAGCGTTTACCCAACCATTATGGATTTTTTTATTATTACTATCATGGTGCTTTGTTTTGGTGAAGCATCCGACTCTGCTCTCTGAAGTTGCCCTAATAGAAGGCGCGCAAAGTCAAAGTGCAGGATTCAATTTGGCTTTTTTTGGCGCATCTTGCACTGTTTTGTTTGCGCTGATTACGCAGATTGGTGAACAAGCTGATTATTTAAGATTTTTGCCAGACAAAAAACATGCTCAAAACAAATGGAATTGGGCGGTATTTTTAGGCGGTCCTGCATGGATATTGGTGGGATTCATTAAAATTTTTATGGGCATGATTTTAATGGTACTCGCCCTTAAATTTATGGTACCGAATCATGAATTAAGCAATCCGAATTATCTATATTGGATCGCCTACCAACAAGTCATTGAGCACCCTGGTGCTGCATTATTTCTTACAGTCATGTTTGTGTGTATCGCACAGTTAAAGATCAACGTAACCAACGCTTATGCTGGCTCATTGGCGTGGTCTAATTTCTTTGCACGCTTAACACACAGTCATCCCGGACGTGTGGTCTGGTTAGTATTCAATATTTTTATTGCGCTATTGTTGATGGAGCTAGGCGTCATCCATGCGGTGGAGCGTGTATTGGGGCTTTATAGTAATGTGGCCTTGGCATGGGTGGGTGCCATCGTTGCTGATCTCGTCATTTGTAAGCCATTGGGGCTGAGCCCGAAAGGAATTGAATTTAGGCGTGCTTACCTCTATGACATTAATCCAGTCGGTGTTGGCAGTTTATGTATTGCATCCTTGTTGTCGATTTTATGCTATTGGGGATTATTTGGTGATATCGCAAAATCCTTAGCAGGATTTATTGCTTTAGGTTCAGCTATCTTCTGTGTCCCAATGCTTGCTTATTTTACTCGTGGCAAATACTACATCGCACGTCATGAAGATAAATCATTAAAACCAATAGAGACACAACGATGTGTGGTTTGTGAGCATGAGTATGAAACAGCTGACATGGCGACTTGTCCTGCTTATAACAATATTATTTGTTCTTTGTGCTGTACCTTAGAAGCTCGTTGCCATGATTTATGTAAGCCTCATGCACGGTGGTCTGTACAACTTAAGCATTTTGCAGTTTGGTTTCTACCGCGCCAATGGTTGAGATACATCAATACTAGATTGAGTCTTTATATTTTGATGATCTTTGTTCTGAGTGTGGTATTGGCAGTCAGTTTAAGTCTGGTTTATTTACAAGAACTGAGTAAATTCGGCACAGTATTTGGATCAACTCAACAGCATGAGTTGCTGATGCTATTTGTGAAAATTTATGCCGTATTATTTTTACTGTTATGTGTTGCAGCATGGTGGTTGGTGCTGAATGATGAAAGTCGCCGACAAGCTCAGCTTGAAAGTAATATGCAAACACAACTGCTCATGGACGAAATTGAAGCGCATAAAATTACAGATCGGCAATTACAAGATGCACGAACTCAAGCTGAAAAAGCCAATGAGGCCAAAAGTCGTTATGTTGTTGGAATTAGTCATGAACTGAGAACACCTCTAAATAGTATTTTAGGATATAGCCAGTTACTCAATAAACAAGAACAACTCTCTGAACAAGGAAAAGCTGCGCTGGGTGTGATTCGTCGTAGTGGGCAGCATTTAACGTCCTTGATTGATGGTTTACTTGATCTTGCAAGGATTGAAACAGGTAAAATTTCTTTAGAAATGTCGAATATTGAATTTCCGAAGTTTCTCCAACAAATCGTGAATATGTTTGAGCCACAATTCCAACAAAAACAACTGAAATTTACGGTCGAAATTAGTGAAAAAATACCACAATACGTGCGTATAGATAAAAAAAGACTTGAACAGATCCTTATCAACTTAATGGGAAATGCTTTGAAATTTACGCTCGAAGGAGAGGTGAAATTTCGAGTAGATTATCGCTTTCAGACGGCATATTTTGAAATTCATGATACGGGATGCGGGATTGCTGAAGCAGATCTAGAGCGAATATTCCAGCCTTTTGAGCGCGGACAAAATGTCGTACAAGGTAGCTTTGCTGGAACAGGTTTGGGTTTACCAATTGTTAAACTATTGGTGGATATTCTCGGTGGGGAGTTAAAGGTAAGCAGTACGTTAAAAAACGGTTCAATTTTTAAAATAAAACTATATTTACCTTCAAAGTCGGTCATTCATCCCATTGCTGATGTCGCATCGAATACGGTATCTGGCTATACGGGACATCGCCGTAAAATATTGGTCGTAGACAATGAAGCAACTGATCGTGGACTAGTTTTAAATTTCCTTAAACCTCTCGGCTTTATTCTTGAAGAAGCAGAATCGGGATTGCAATGTCTAAGAAAAGTCCCTGAGTTTCGACCAGATTTAATTTTAATGGATTTGAGTATGCCTTTAATGGGAGGGTGGGAAACTGCGAAATTATTGAGAAATAATAAAATGACCAATGTTCCCATCATCATTATTTCCGCAGATGCCAATGAACGAATGCAGAACCCTGAAACCGATGTATTGAATGAAGACTTTTTGGTCAAACCCGTGGACTTAAATCTGCTACTGAACAAGATTGGAGATAAATTAGGCTTAAACTGGCTTCATCAGAATGAGCCGAATCAAGCCGCAGAAGAACCTCAAAGACAGGTTGAACCCTTACACCATGATGGCAACGCTTTATCTGTCAGCGTAATTGATGAGGATGATGAAGCACCAGAACAAGCGCTAATCAAACTAGAAGATTATTTGAGTATTGGTTATATCCGTGGAGCCAAAGAGATGCTCGAAATTTGCAAGAAACTCAATGTCTGTGATCCTTCTATATGGCAGCACATAGAATTTGATATTCAACGCTTCGATACCCAACGTGCATTACAACGATTACACGAGCACCTATCTGATATCAGATCTGATTTGGAAGGGAGTTAAGCTATGTTAGAAAGTATTTTAATTGTGGATGATATTCCTGAAAATCTAAGTTTATTACATGAAAGTCTTGATCAAGCAGGCTATCAGGTCTTAGTTGCCACCAATGGTTTTACTGCTATTGAAATTGCGCACCGTTCACAGCCAGATATGATTTTATTGGATGGGAGTATGCCTGAGATTGATGGCTTTGAAACCTGTATCCAGCTTAAAGCGAGTCCAATGACTGAGCACATCCCTGTCATATTTATGACGGGTTTGACGGAAACCGAACATATTGTAAAAGGCTTTCAAGTCGGGGGCGTAGATTATGTGACAAAGCCACTGAATATCGATGAAGTACAAGCACGTGTCAAAACGCATTTACTGCAAGCCCGTTTAATGCACCAACAGAAACAAATGCTCGATGCAACAGGCAGTGCAATTTTGTCGATGAATATGGATGGGGAAATTATTTGGCAGACACCTGTAGTGCAAGGTTTATTAACGCAACATGGAATTGATATTACTCATTTTAGAAAGAGTATAAATCATTGGTTAAAAGCACTTTTCCAGCAATCGTATCAAGAAGAAATGTTACATGGTCAATATGGTCATGGGCATCAGCAATTACAATTAAATTTATTGACCAAGCTGAAAGAAGGACAATTACCTAAACATGTTTTGGTTCAGATCAAAGAGCAAACACACATGCCAAGTGTTGAAGAGATCGCTCAAGCTTGTCCGAATTTAACACCACGTGAAGCTGAAGTTATGCATTGGGTAACGCTTGGCAAAACCAACCGAGATATTGCAGAAATTTTGGAGTTGAGTCCACGCACCGTCAATAAACATTTAGAGCACGTTTTTGAGAAGCTGTTTGTGGAAACGAGAACTGCTGCGGTGTTACATGTGATGTCAGCTTGTCAAAATCAAGCAGTCGTATAGAACTCATCGTTTCTAGCAAAATCTTTAAATCGCTATACCAGCTGATAGTGATCTTTCACTCTCCCTTCATTAACCTCTTTTTATCCTAAGATAAAAAGAGTAAATAAAATGAGTATGATCAATTCACTTCAAATCATAGACCAAATGTTTGAGGCATTTAGGTCTCAAGATTTACAGGCTGCTGTTGCAACAGTAACTGAGGATACGGTATTGATTCACCATGGCTCACAAAAACTGCCTTCAATTCGATTTGAAGGAAAAACGGGTGTAGAACAGTTCTTCAATACCAATTTCACAACCATGCATGTCGCATACTTTGATATTTTACGTATGGTCAAAGAAGGTAACAAAGTAGTGGTTTTTGGACGCGAAAAATTTACGATTGATGGTCAAGATGGTGAATTTGAGCAAAAATGGGTACAAGAGTACACCATTGAAAATGGACTAATTTCAAGAATGGAAGAATATGCGACATCGGTGAATGACAATGATTACCTGGTTGTAAAATAATAGTCAAAGATGGACATAAAATTAGATGGTCTCATGATCTGCATAACTGAGATGCATAAGCACCAGATTCAATGTGATATTTCAATTTGATCAAACTTAAACACGTCACAATTAGATCCACTGCCAATCCGATCCACCACCGCAAAATCACTCGGGCTTTCCAATGTTAAAAGTGGATGATGCCAAGTCCCCGTACGATAGTTTACACCTTGAGAGCCATTAGTTATAAAAGCTTGCAGGTTTGAAATATCGGGCTGATCCGCATTTAAGACTGGTGCAACCACTATTAAAAACTTTTGTCCCTGCATCGGGATAAAAGCTTGTGATCCATGAGGATGACGTTCAAGCATCGAAATTTTGAACGGAATATTGGTACTTTGAATATTTCGAAAAATACTAATCCCGGCTTTGGCATCGCCAATAATTTCAGTGGTCACTAAAGCATGATAACGCTCTGTATGCGCATCGTTAATATGAAAATAATCATTTCCTTGGCAAGCAATGACGTCACCAAAAGGTGCAAAATTTTCGGAAGTTAAAGGTTGTAGGGTAATGGTATGCATCATAAAAATTCGCTAAAAAGATACTGCATTTTCAATTTAGAATTGAGTCGAAAATGCAGTCAAAATAAGATCACTTTAAAAGTAACAAATGCTCAACTAAGGATTCACTTTACCCCAGAGGCGTATACGACTAATCCCTCCATCAGGAATCATATTCACCCGAATATGAGAAATTTTTTCGTGTCCCAATACTTCATTTACAAAGTTATGAATGTGATCCATTTGCATTGGTTGAGCATCTAATAAGAAAGGCCAAAACATACTTTGTGGAATCAATTGAGGATCCGTTGCATCTTCTATATAAATGGCTTGAATGGACACTTCAGCAGGATAATTTCCTTTAAAGTGGGCTGTATCAATCTCGATCTTTTCAATGTGACCAGCTTGCCCTAAAGCTAAAATACACCAGTCGAAACCGGGTGCACGACGGCGCGCGGTTTCCCAACCATCACCCATATTAACCCCACGTCCTGGATTGATCAGATTACGTGGATGTCCGAAGTGTGCATCACTATAGGCAATAACACGTCCACCATTTTCAAGTGCAAGCAGGTCGAGGGTTTGGCTTTGATCTTGGATTTTAACGCTGACTTCACCATATACGCGGAATCGTGCGATACCCCCATCTGGAAAAATATTTAAACGAAGATGGGTAAAGATCTGATTCATTGAAACTTCAAAGACATGGTGCTGACTTGGTCCCAATATACTATTTGGTAAAATTTGGTGCCATTCAGCATCATCTAAGTTTTCATTTGGTGCATAACACCCTTCTACTGAAGCAGAAGCGGGATAATTACCACTAAAAAAAGTGGTATCAATATCGAGTGCTTTAATTTTACCTGCAACACCTAACTGAACAATCGCCCAATCATAACCACTGTAACGTTTACGACGGGTTTCCCATCCATCCATCCACTTGCCATGATCATCAAATTTACCTTCTACAAAGATAGGCGCATCAAACTGAAGCATACGTTGAGCTTCAGCAAAAAAATCATCAGAACATGTTGTGACTTTTGCACCAATTCGGGCATCTGCAAGGTTAGTAAGTTGCTGTAAATGAGTAGGGATTTCAAATTCCGGTGCCAATAGTGTTGCCATGTCATCTTCCATTATTACTTTAAAACTTGATTCTTATCAAAAGAATGCATTCTTAGAATCGTAATGCGTTGTTATGTCGCATCTGCTTAAGGGCTTTAAAAAGAATGCACAGCATGTGCCAACCTTGCACTTATGTAGCGCTATATTGGTGGAAATGGCACGTTTTTCGCTTTAAGCAGTGGGTTAAAGCAAAAAAAATTGTGGAAGTAAAAATGAATATCACCATTATTGGTGCCGGAATGGCAGGATTAACGACCGGAATTGCGCTGAAGAAATTTGGTCATCAAGTTTCAATATATGAACAAACTGAAAAAATTTTACCCGTGGGTGCTGCGATTTCATTGTGGTCAAATGGTGTGAAATGTTTGAACTATCTAGGACTCACGGATCAAGTCGCTCAACTTGGTGGGAAAATGGATCACCTTGCTTATGTCGATGGGCTTACGGGTGATGTCATGACGCAATTTAGTTTATATCCATTGATTGAAGAAGTCGGGCAGCGACCTTATCCTGTTTCTCGCGCTGAATTACAAAATATGTTAATGGATGAGTTTGGACGTGAAGATATTCATCTTGCAAAAAAAATGATCGGACTTGAGGATCAAGGTGATGACGTCAAAATCCATTTTGCTGACGGAACACAAATAACCACGGATTTATTGGTCGGCGCGGATGGCACTCATTCGATCACGCGTGCCTATGTTTTAGGTGAGCAAGTTGAGCGTCGTTATGCAGGTTATGTGAATTGGAATGGGTTGGTCGAAATTTCTGAGTCGCTGGCACCTGCTGATCAGTGGACCACCTTTGTAGGAGAAGGGAAGCGAGCTTCTTTAATGCCAGTCGCAGGTAATCGTTTTTATTTCTTCTTTGATGTACCACTTGAATTAGGTTTGGAAAATGATCGTACTCAGTATAAAAAATTACTAAAACAATATTTTGACGGTTGGTGTCCGCCAGTACAAACATTGATTGATGCTATTGATGAACAGCGAACCAATCGTGTTGAAATCCATGATATAGAACCATTTGCAGATTTCTATAAAGGGCGAGTGGTGATTGTTGGCGATGCAGCACATAGTACAACACCTGATATTGGGCAGGGCGGTTGCCAAGCGATGGAAGATGCCATTTATTTGGCTCGGGCATTACAGATTAATACACTGGGAATTCAGGATGCTTTAAGACGTTATCAAAACAAACGTAATGAACGCACTGCTGAAATGGTATTGAGAGCGCGTAAACGTTGTGATGTGACGCATATGAAAGACGAATCGATTACTCGTGAATGGTATGAGGACTTAAGAAAAGAACAAGGACCTCATATTATGAAAGGTATTATCAGTAATATTGTTGGAAATCCTTTGGATTAAAGATTTCAACTAAAAGTGCTAAATGCCCTTTTTAAGTATTTAGATTCAGTTGGAATAAGACGAGATTGCGCCAAGATCCAAATTTTTGTCCGACTTCAGGTAAATAGCCTGTTTGTTTAAATCCAAAGTATTCATGTAATTTGATGGATGCAAAATTTTCATGATCTATAGCAGCGATCATGACATGAATTTTATGTTGGCTTGCGTGTTGAATTAAATGTTGGAGTAAAGCTTTGCCTAAACCCAAACGTGTAAAATTGGGATGAATATACACAGAGTGTTCGACAGTTTGTCTAAAACCACTGATCGCTCTAAATGTACTATATTCAGCATAACCTGCAATTTGTTGGGTGAGTTCGTTTTCAACCACAAAAATAGGGAAATGATCTATTAGATGCTGACGATACCAATTCTGATAATAATAAATGTCTTGATCTTGCTCATTCCATGTTGCAAAACCATTCAGAATTTCATCGTTGTAAATATCTTGGATTTGAGTTAAATCCTGTTCAGTTGCGAAACGAATTTTAAAAGACATTTTTTATTCTAATCGTCAGTATTTATAACTTTATTTTGATTATTGAGCATAAAAAAAGCAAGACACTAGTCTTGCTTTTTTATTATAAATATCAATTAGAAATGATATTTAACCAATGCGCTTACATCGTTTTGGTCTTGACCTTTTTGACCGAATTTATTGTTCCAGACAGAGTGTTCAACACCTACATACAATTTGGTTTTTGGAGAGATATGTTTACCAACATTCCATTTATATTGGCTTGTCCAGTTCAATTCACTCGCATGACCAGGACCTTCATTTGTAGACCAATCAAGGAATGCATCTGCCAAGAATTCTTCATTGCCTAGCTTGAATGGAACAGCGTAAGTGATCGTCATTTGGTAGTCATCTTCAGTCAAGTCATTGTCAACTCGATAGAAGTTAATATTTGCATATTGCGTGTAAGGAATATCTAAAGCAAAGCCTACGCCATACAAGAAGTTATTGAACTCAGTATTGTTGTTATAACCAGCGTTGTGTTCCCAAGTCGTTGCAATCAATACATCTTTGATTGGACCAACGCTTAGTTTTTGGCCAGAAACTTCACTTAAACTTAATCGTGGAGCTAATTCAAGATAAGTTGAATCACCATCTTTTCCGCCCCATTGTTGATCGACGAAAAAGAAAACATCCGAGTACTTAAGCTTTGCAGCATATTCAGCAGTGATGGTATAGCGTTCACCTTCTTGTTGAGAGAAAGGGTTTAGGTAGTTATCGCCATAAAGACCAGTTAGGCTGAAATCTTGCCAAACAATTGGACTTGCTTGAGTAAACGCTGCTGTAGAAGCTAAGGCGCAAAGTGCTGCGATTTGATTAAGTTTCATAAAAGAATCCCCAGAGAAAGCGGTAACAGAATAACGATTCTTTTGCAAAAATAAAGCCAAAAGTGGATGAAAGGAAAAATTAATGCCCACCTATGCAGGCATTGATACAAAGATGGTTTAAATTAATGATGAGAATCAATTATTTGTTTACTTTTAATACTAATTTTCGGTCCAAATAATTTTAAGTGATTAAATAATATATTGAGGATTATCGCCATTAAGCAGGTTGAGCTAATACCCGAATGGAACAAGGTTTGGACCCATTTTGGGAAGTCGGAATAGAATGAATGGTCAATAATGGGTACCATTCCTGCAGCAATTGAAGTCGCGACAATAATTAAGTTTTTCTGATCGTTATAATCAATTTTTGCCAGTGTACGGATACCACTCGCGGCTACTGTACCAAATAAAACAAGGCCAGCCCCCCCAAGTACAGGCACAGGAATCGCTGCAATAAAACGCCCCATCACTGGGAGTAATCCAAGTACGACCAGAATTATCCCGCCAGCAGCGACAACATAGCGACTTTTAATCCCTGTTATTGCAACTAAACCAACGTTTTGCGCAAACGCACTTTGCATAAATGAACCAAAGATCGGTGCTGCTGCACTTGATAACATATCTGCGCGTAGACCATCTGAAATACGTTTTGAATCTACATCCGTACCGATAATTTCACCGACTGCAATAATATCAGCTGTAGTTTCAGTCATAATCACGAGGGTAACAATGATCATGGAAAGTATTGCTGTAAACTCAAAGGTCGGCATACCAAATGCAAAGAAGCTAGGAACCTGTAACCAATGACCTTCCCCAACTTTGCTAAAATCACCAAAGCCAAACATAAATGCTAAGACAGTGCCAAGAATAATTGCCAGTAAAATTGAAAGGCGTCGAATTGTGGCACTGCCAGCCATATTCAATATTATGACGATTGCAAGCGTCGCTAACGCTAAACAAATATTTTCAGCACTTCCCCAATCAGGTGCACTTTTATTGCCGCCCATCATCCAACGCACAGCAACTGGCAGGAGTGATAAGCCTATGATTGTAATTACACAGCCTGTAACAACTGGGGGAAAAAATCGAATAATTTTAGAGAAGTAGGGCGCTAAGAAAAACCCTAAAAGTGATGCCACAATGACGGCACCATAGACTGCCTGTAATCCGCCACCTGTGGTGACAATTGCGACCATTGTGGCTACACCAGCAAAAGAGACACCCTGAACCAAGGGCAATTGTGCACCAATATGTTTAACGCCTATGGTTTGTAAAATTGTCGCTAAGCCACCGACAAATAAAGCAGCAGCGATGAGTAGCCCAATTTCCATACCTGATAAGCCTGCAGCCGTACCCACGATCAGAGGAGGCGCTATAATACCACCATACATGGTTAAAACATGTTGTAAGCCATAAGCAGCACTTTTACCAGTACCAAGATATTCATGTTCGGGTGATTGTTGTTGTTCGTGTGCAGTCATAATAAATCCCTCTATATTTTAAATTTGCGAGTGCTCAGCTGCCACGATAGGTGGAGTAGGCATAAGGGCTAATGAGCAAGGGAATGTGATAATGTTGGTGAGCATCGGTTACTGAAAAATGAATGACGGCTTTTGGAAAAAAAGTTGGGATGTTCTGCGCTGAGAAATAAGTTTGCGTCATAAATTCGATGCTGTATTCAGCGACATCAATTTGATCGAGTCCAAAATCTGCTGCTGTCACACGTCCATCAGAATTGGTTTTGGCTATCGCTAATAACTCTCCAGACGCAGAAAAAAGCTTAACTTCAACATTACTTGCAGGACGTCCAAGGTGGGTATCTAAAATATGTGAGCTGATCATGCTTGAATTTCCTGTGAGAGGCGCAGTAAAGCAATTTCTAAAAGTTGGCGATGGACGATTCTTTTTTCAGTCTCAAAATCGTTTAGCAAGCGGTATTCCAATGCAGTCAGAATCTCTTCACTATTCAAACCAGAAGCTTTAATCAGAAAAATAAAACCGAATTTTTTTTCATAGGCCAAGTTGCCTTTATATAACGCATCTAGAACTTCTTGATCATGTGTGATGCGTGCTTGTTCACGCCTTGAAAAAGTTTGTTCTTGTTCTGATAATTCAAGTTTTGCTTTTCTTTCGCCAATCCTTGGGTGTGTATTTAGGGCTGCTAAAATTTCATCCCATGTCCATGTAATGGCATGTTGTTCAGCATACTTTAATAGTCCTTCTCGTGTGTCAAAAGGACCGTGATGAATGATTTCCTCGCCCCATCGTGGGATATGAACACATTGCAATAAAAATGCTTTCTGATGTTCAACAGATGTTTGATTAAATTCTGAAAGCAACACAATTCAAACCTATACATTGAAACTTTAGGCTTAAATTGCAATAACAATGCCAACGTAGATTTGGTGGAAAAAGTGACTGAAAAAGATCAAAAGAGCACTTTATAAAGCACTCTTTTTCTCATGAATGTGAAATTATGGTGCGAAATGATCGATCCAATGTTGCGCAATATCTCCACGACGACAAATCCAAACATGTTCATGAGATTGAACATAGTCTAAGAACTGTTGTAGTGCCTTGAAGCGTCCTGGGCGTCCTAAAAGACGGCAGTGCATCCCAATAGACATCATTTTTGGTGCAGTTTCCCCTTCGGCATACAAGACATCAAAGGCATCCTTTAGATATTGATAAAATTGTTCACCATGATTGAAGCCACCTGCTGAACTAAACTTCATGTCGTTGGTGTCCAGAGTATAAGGAATAATTAAATGCGGATGCTGCTCGCCATTGGGATGGGTGAGCTGTGTCCAAAAAGGTAAATCATCGCCGTAATAATCACAGTCGTATTTGATTTGAGGAAATTCAGTTAAAAGTTGACGTGTGTTGGGACTATCTCGACCTGTGTACCAACCGATTGGGGCTTGTCCGAATAGCGTTTCAAGTACACTAATGGCTTGATCCATATGCTGCCTTTCGGTCTCAATATCCATATTCTGATAATGCAACCAACGTTGACCATGAGATACCACATCGTAATCCGCAGATTTAATTGCTTCGACCACATCTGGATGACGTGCCAAAGCCATTCCCACACCAAAAATAGTCATGGGTAATTGACGTTTCTTGAACTCATTATGAATACGCCAAAAACCGACTCTTGACCCATACTCATACATAGAATCCATTGACATATGCTTAGCATTAAAACTGGCAGCACCAACGATTTCAGATAAAAATTGCTCTGAACCTTGATCACCGTGCTCAATGTGGTTTTCACCACCTTCTTCATAATTTAAGACAAATTGCACTGCGATACGCGCTTGATTAGGCCAATGAGGATGAGGTGGATTCGCCCCATAACCTCTCAAGTCTCTGGAATAAGGTGCATTTTGAATCGAATCAATAAGCGCCTGTCCGCGTAAGTAAGTACTTGTCACAATGAGTAATCCTTTTATTAATTTTTTAAAATACCACTTGCATATTTTTGAGTTAGGCCCGATATTCAAAGTATAAGGACACGGTTCTGCAGACTCAAAAAGTGTTCATCATTCAATGTGGAGGGACGTATTCCAAACAGCAATTGAAGATGTTCGATGCAATTAGATTGCAAGCTACAAACGTGCCAAGATAAAAAGTTTTGCACAAAAATGATTCAGAAGAAGAGTGAGGATGATATTTATGAACATAGAAATCCGTACAGATAAGAATATTCAAAACAGTGAGCGATTAATTGATTATGTACGTGCAGAACTAAATACAGAGTTTCAACGCCATAGTGAAAGAATTACCCATTTTTCGGTTCATTTAAGTGATGAAAATGCCCATAAAGGCGGTGCAGACGATATTCAATGTATGATCGAAGCTCGCCCAGCTGGACTAAAACCAGTTGTGGTCAATCACAGAGGTCATAATATCGACACAGCGATTCATGGTGCGATTGACCGATTAAAGCGTAGTCTTGAACATGTATTCGAGAAAAAAGAGAACCCTCGTGGAGCGCCCATCCAACTGAAAGAAGATGAAGTGGATGTGGAATAGCAAAAAGCCCTTCGGGGCTTTTTTTTTTGAATAAAATTTTGAATGAACAGTTTTGATTTATTTAATTGAATAATGATCTGCATTATTAGGCATAATGTCGTTATAGATAAATAGTAGAGAAAGTAAATGCTAACAGCACATCAACAAGTGTTTTTACAGGCCTTAGAAGAATTAGACCTAGCACAGGTACAGCGCCTGTTAGCAGAAGGTTTAGATCCAAACTTTATCGCAGGAGAGAAAGGCCCTGCGGTTTCTGTGTGGTCAGACACTTTATTTCAATGGTGGGAAGAAATTTGTGAAGCGTATGAGCAAGGAAATGCGCTTTCAACAGAAGAAAAACAACAGAAATTACAAGTACATCTTGATATTCTAGATGCACTGATTGCAGCGAAAGCTAATTTCCATTTATGGGATGCAGAGGAATGTTACGGCCCACTTTGGGATGCTGCGAGTGCTGCATGTGTGCCTGCAGTTCAACGCTTACTTGATCATCAAGTTGATCCTAATACCAAAGATGAAGAGGGGAATACCATTCTGAGTTCAATTAGTGATTTATTTTTCGACTGCGATTTTGATACCATTGATTGGTCACAGGCTTTACCGGAAGAACGTGAGACACTCGAGTTATTACGTAGCCGTGGCGCAAAAATGACGAAAGAATTAAATTAATTTGGGTGCCCCATGACAAAATTAAAACAACTGAGCTTGATACTTTGCTCAACCGCGAGTGTAAGTGCGATGGCTGCAGATTTTGCCTTCGATCGACCTGGTACGAGTTTCAGCACAGGCATTACGCCCGTAGGTCAATTGGCATGGGAGCAGGGACTTCCAACTGCACAGTATGTTGAAAGTACTGAAAATGGTTTTAAAAATAAATCATTGCGACTCAATGCTGATGTCCTGTTGCGTACGGGATTGAGTAAGAATACTGAGCTTCAATTGGGTTGGGATGGCCCAGCGTGGGAGCGGACCCGAATCCAAAATCGAACTGATGACCATGATGGTTTAGGTGATGTTTCTGTTGGGATTAAGCATCACGTTGACTTACAAGATGATCAACTGAAAATGGCAATTTTGGCACAAGCTAAAATCGCAACAGGAAATGATCGTTTTACTTATGTTGATGATATTTATACTTTGGGCTCATCTGTTGAGTATCAATATAACGATACTGTAACGACAGGAATAGGAATGTTCTATTCGGCTCAAAATAGTGACTGGTCGGTGACTGCTGTACCTACTATTGGGTATAAAATCGTGGGTAATTTATCGGGCTATTCTGAAGCAGTATTTACCAAGAAAGAAAGCCAAGAGCGAGAGTATGGACTGGCATCTGGTTTAATCTATGCCTTGAATGATCGTGCGCAGTTAGATGCAAGCATCGGTGTAGACCTAAGTGGATCCGATCGAAGTTATCATGGTGGATTTGGTGTCTCATACTTATTCTAAATGAATAAAAAAGGAGTAGCTTACGCTACTCTTTTTTATGTTTACTTTAGTTTTGATTCAATCAGTCTTTATCCAAACGATGGGCAAACTCTGCGATATCGGTCAAAGCTTGCTTTGCTTCATCAAACCAAGCGCTAAACATTTGGAAGTTATGCCACATACCGGTGTATAACTTAAACTCAACATCCACTCCAGCTGCTTTAGCCTTTTCTTCAAATCGCGTAGAGTCGTCTAACAAAATTTCTTTTGAACCCACCTGAACCAATGTCGGTGGCAATCCTTTGAGATCTCCAAAAATTGGGGAAATTTCGGGAATTGAGACATCTACACCTTTAGGAACATAATGATTTATGCCTGCTTCTAAAGCTTCAATTGACAATAAAGCATCATGCTTTTGATTGTAGCGTAGAGATTCACTGGTCAAAGTTAAGTCAAGAAAGGGTGACATTAAAATCAAGCCACTTGGAAGAAGTTTTGGATTTTCTTCTTTTAAACGTAAAGCCAGTGCAAGTGCTAAATTGGCACCACAAGAATCGCCAGATAAAATAATATCTTTCGGTTGAGCACCTTGCTCTACCAATAATTGGTACACATCATAGATTGCTTCTCCGAGATCGGGGAAACGTTGTTCAGGTGAAAGAGGGTAATCGATATGTAGCACTTGCATTTGAGTCCGAAGTGCCATTTCAGTCATCAATGCGCGATGTGTATTTAACGATCCTAAAAAGAATGCGCCACCATGAATGTGAAAAATGAGCTGAGTCGTTTCAGGTTGAGGCAAAATTTCTTCGGCACGAATACCTGCGATTCTTAGTTTTCGAATACTGACATCTTTGGACTGTGGAAAAACACGCGTCATCTGCTCTAAGGCAACACGAAGTACGGTGGGGGGAAGATTAAAGCGACTCGGAAAGCGAAGACTCGTTTTTAAAAAAGACTCTGTTATGTATTGTTTCAAAACCGGATTGATCTTCATTGTTTTTCCATATTAATGAAATTATGTTTATTATCAGCACACAGCATTACAATGGTACACTAAATAGTCACATTCAAAAATTGCTTAAATGTTATCAATTTTTAATAATATTAAAGTCAATTCAGCAAGGGAAACAAAAAACAATGAAAAAAATTGCACTAGCGTTAGGATTACTCGCTTCAGCAGTATTTGCAAATGCTGCAGATCCACTCAATGGTACCGTGTGGAATACGATTGATGAGAAAACTAAAAAAGCTAAAGCTTTTGTAAAATTCACTGAACAGCCAAACGGAACATTGAATGCAACGATTCAGAGTGTTGTCACACCGGGTCAAGAAAATTCATGTACGAACTGTGAAGGTCCCTATCACAAGAAATCTTTAAAAGGTTTAACCATTGTGAAGGGTCTTAAAAATGTAGGTGGAACGAATTACGATGGTGGTTCAATCTTAGACCCACAATCTGGAAAAACTTACAAATTGAAGGGTTCATTGAAAGACGGTGGTCAAAAGCTCGAACTTCGTGGTTTCATCGGCGTATCAGCGCTTGGTCGTAACCAAACTTGGGTACGCGTGAACTAATTTAAGATTCATAAAAAAGCCGAGTAGTTGCTCGGCTTTTTTTATTTCTTATTTCTTTAATGCTTTTATCGCATTCTCATCAAAACCTACTACATAGCCTGATTCAGTAGTGATCACTGGTCTTTTTATAAGGCTCGTATGTGTAGTCAGTGCTTCAATCAAACCCTGTTCAGATGCAAGGGCAATTTGTTGATCTTCCTCAGACAATTTACGCCAAGTCGTTCCCTTTTTATTGAGGACAAGTTCAGCACCAAGATCCTTTAGCCATTTTTGTACTGTTTCAGCATCAATACCTTGTTTCTTATAATCGTGGAACTCATAACTAAGCCCCAACTCATTGAGTAAATCGAATGCTTTTTTCATCGAGTTGCAATTTTTAATGCCGTAAACTTTAATCATCTCTAACAGTCTTATTCATTGTGATCAGTCTAGAGCTTAGCAAAATTTACGCAAAAACATAAATGTGATCAGAATATTTTAAATAGGTTTGAAATCTACAGTGTGGCTTCATGGTGGTTATCAATAAAATGGTGGAAAATTTCTTATCTTAAAATTTGTATTGATCTTTTAAATAGAGAAAACCCGCATTAAATCATCCTGATCATGCGGGTCTCAATTCAACGTCCAATGTCTTCATCCTTGGAAAATAAACCGAAATTTATTTTCTTTTCATCCTACGGCTTCCAATCCCTATTGTCATCCTGACATGTCCCTGTGCCGTGCGACAATAATGCACTGAATTAGTCGGAATAAAAATACGTTAACACGACAAGATTTGTGAGCAATTAGCGTGCATTTAGTAAACAGTTGTTCACTCAGTTTGCACGGCACTAAATTTTATAATCGATAATGACAGGGGCATGATCACTAAACCACGTTTCTTTATATACCCATGCATTCACAGTACGATCTTTCCAATCTGGTGAGCAAGCTTGATAGTCAATCCGCCAACCCACGTTCTTGGCACGGGCTTGTCCTCGGTTTGACCACCATGAATAAAGTTCTGCTTCTTTACGCACTTCACGGAAGGTATCGACATAGCCTAAATCATCATAAATATGATCGAGCCATGCACGTTCATGTGGTAAACAACCTGAAGCTTTTTGATTGCCTGACCAGTTCTTAATATCAATGCGTTTATGTACGATATTGTAGTCACCGCAAACAATCACAGATTTACCTTCATCACGCCATTGTTTCAAGATCTGCTTGTATTCATTTAGAAAGTGATCTTTACGGGCTTGTGCTTCTTCACCAGAAGAACCTGATGGTAAATAGAGTGAGCAAATATGAGCTGTTTTCTCTAAGCCTAGATCAAATTCTGCTGAGATAAAACGACCTTGTGAATCAGCCAATTCAAAACCCAGACCATCGGTAACTGAGATAAACGGCAAACGACTATAGATTGCGGTACCAGCATAGCCAGGACGCTCAGCTGGGAATAGGTGTGTATACCAACCTTCTGGCTTAAATTTATCTGTCCATTGTTCGTGTGTAATACGGGATTCTTGCATGCAAATGACATCGGCATCTGAAGTTGCCATCCAGTCAAAAATTCCTTTTTTTTCTGCAGAACGAAGACCATTTACGTTGATTGATACGACACGTAAAATTTTTTGATCACTAGGATAGCTACTCTTTGGTATCATGCTCGAGTTTAACCTCAATTTAATAAATGGAGCACCTCATGACAGCGCAAGCGGCATTTAATCCACAAGCTTTTATCGAACTGGCATTATCACGTGGTGTGCTTAAATTTGGTGAGTTTACTTTAAAATCAGGTCGTGTGAGTCCTTATTTTTTCAACGCCGGTTTGTTAAATGACGGTGAAGCCTTAACTGGCTTGGCTTCTGGCTATGCAGCAAAGTTAACTGAATGCGAACACGTTGAAGTGATATTTGGCCCTGCATATAAAGGGATTCCATTTGTAGCTGCAACGGCTGTAGCATTGTCACAAAACCACGGTGTAAGTGTACCTTGGGGCTTCAACCGTAAAGAAGCTAAAGATCACGGTGAGGGTGGTGTGCTTGTGGGTGCTTCGGTAGAAGGTAAAAAAGTGTGGATCATTGATGATGTGATCACTGCGGGTACAGCCATTCGTGAAGTTGTGACCATTTTAAAAAATGCAGGCGCGCAAATTGCCGGTGTATTGGTAGCACTTGACCGTCAAGAAAAAGGTCAGGGTGAATTGTCTGCGATTCAAGAAGTTCAAAAAGAGCTTGAAATTCCTGTGCATGCGCTTATCACAATGAAAGATTTAATGGATTACTTAGATGCTAAAGGCGACAAAGATGCTTTAGCGAAAATGGAAGCGTACCGTGTGAAGTACGGAATCTAAGTCTTATAAAGTTCTACTTAATATTAATGTGAAACATTGCTTAATAAATAAGCGTGGAACGTGAAGAATCTATAAAAAAGCCCAGATCTATAGGTCTGGGTTTTTATATCGATATAAGTTGTTGATTTGTATTTAATAAAAAAAATTTCGTATAAGGTGTATTATGTTAATTTTAGAAATATTACATAAAGCGGGTGATTACAGTGTGTGATTGCTTCTCTTTTAGAAGAATCAAACATAACCAATAAAATAGGCCAACGGATAATGTAAAAATAAAAAAAGATATATCAGTATAGATCATCCACCATTCTTGAGGCATTCCTTCCATATAGTGCGGTGGAGAAATTTCTTCTTTAAAACACCATCTCAGAAAAAGGCAATATGGTGTAGAAATAATTAAGGAGCTAATACAGATGGTTAATAAGTTGAGGAAACGATAATGATTTAAAAGAATAGAGAAAATGAAACTAAAAGGTACGGTCAAAATGCAATAAGCTAAATAAACAAGACAATAACCTAAAAAACCAAGAAAAATAGCAAAAAAGAAATCTGCATTTAAGCTGAGTTTTCCTTCATGATGCATGAATTTAAAGAAGAAATGAAATAAGAATACTGGTAATGGAGCAAGTAAGAGGGCCTTTTTGATTTTTGCTTTTGAGTATTTCATTAATTTAATGTTCTTATTCATTGGATAAGTATATTACTACTATTCGGATTCTTAGAAAGAGCCATAAATAACCCATTTAACATAATAGAGCTTATGCGAAATGCAATCATAATAATTATTCAAAATCAATAACTTAAAAATATTTACCGACCCCGAAAAACAGCAAAAAGCCGACTTTGAAACATGTCGGTTTCTTTTTGAGCAATTTTGATACTTCTTGCCAATAAAATTGTTCAAAAAGTGATCAGAAACCGCAATTCCCTATAAGATATATGCCTTTTAAGATCAAATTCATCCCCAATTTCTGCGGACAACTTTTGGGATAAGTTTTAATCAATTTTGTACGCCTTGGCTCACATTCATTCAGGTATTTTGCGTCTATACCAATCCCCCTCAATTTTCTATGATGAACACATAGAGAGCAGGATGCTCCAGATAACAATAAGAAATCGTAGCAATGGAATATGTAGGTACGACAGGAGTTATACCAACGCATCAAATACGTAAAAAAGCCCAACAGGATGTTGGGCTTTTTTATTTTATAAGAAATTTTGTGCTAAATATAAAAATATAGTTCCAATTGAGAATGTTTTACATATGTGCAATAGACATAAAATTCAAGAAATACTTAGACATGTTTGGTTGCCTAAGTTAAAAATTCCAAATGTAGAGTTAATATATATAACTGATTTAATTTGTGAAATTATAGAAAAATTTGGAGATGTAAGCGATATTAGTATTTTATTAAATGATGAATCCATAAAAAAATACAATGGAATAGCTTCACCAGAAAAGTGTGAGCAGGTAGCTAAGTTGATTATCAGTTGGAATGGTGGTTCACCTATTAAAACTGATTATGCATTAATGAAATTTCGAAGTGGGATGTATTACACTTTTTTATCATATAAGAATAGTGAAAAAGAATTTAAGTTTACGTTTAATATGACTGTAAATTATGAAGTTATTGTAAATCTAGATGAATTACCCTTAGAAGGGAACGAGAAGCAACAATTGTTAGAGGTAATGCAAAAAATTTATAAAAATGAGTTGATAATCGATAATGAGGAAAACTCCGAATACATTCAGAATAATCTGGCTTATTGGTAATTTATTTTTAACTTCGCATAAGAGATTTTATGTTAAATAAATCAAACATAAAAAAATTATTAGATTTTTTATGTTTGATAAAGTATTTCTGAATTAATAGTTAGTTTTTAGAATAATGAAATTTTTTCCTGCAAGTGCTTATCAAGATGAATTGAAAATTCTTTTTAATGAATATGAAAAGAAAATTATAAGATTACTTCCAAATGCTAGAGTTGAGCATATAGGATCTTCAGCAATACCTAATGCATATTCTAAGGGTGATCTCGATATTTTAGTTTGTATCCCTGAAAAAGAGTTTAAAAAATCTATAAATTTATTAAAAAAATTAAATTTTAGAGAGAAAAGCAATACGTTAAGAACAAATGATCTTTGCATGCTAGAAGCTATTAACTCTGAGAAAGATATAGCATTTCAAGTTATTACTGAAGATTCTTTGTACTTAAATTTTCTAACTTTTAGAGATATCTTAATTTCTTCACCACATTTAGTAGATCAATATAATCAGTTAAAAATCGACTGTATTGGATTTGAAGAAGATGATTATAGAAAGGTAAAAGCTTCTTTCATTAAAGAGATATTATATAAAAATATTTCTTAAAATATTTATATTTTCTTAATTTAAATCAAAATGTTACGTTTTGCATTAAGGTCAAAATATGATCCTTATCTACTATTTTTGATTTCGCATAACGACCATTATGTTAAATGAGGCGGATTTATTTAATCCGCTTACCATTTTTATCGATGATTATTTCACCATCTTCTTTAGTAAAAGCACCTATTTGAGGTGCAGATAAAATATCTAAAACGAGTTCAGATGGTCTACAAAGTTTTACACCGATCTCAGTTACTACGAATGGACGATTAATCAAAATTGGATACTCAAGCATAAAATTAATGAGCTGTTCATCTGTCCAGTGTGGCTGATCCAATTTATGAGTTTCAAAAGGTTCTACATTTTTACGAATAGCTTCATGTACAGAAAGACCTGATTTTTCAATTAAATTAATCAGTTCTCTCTTGCTCGGAGGGGTAAGAAGGTATTCAATAATTTCAGGTTCTTCTCCTGTATTTCGAATGAGAGCTAGTGTATTTCTTGATGTTCCGCAAGCTGGGTTGTGATAGATCTTAACTTTCGATGACATTGGATTAACTCAGAACTTAATAATATTGCATTTATATATGGATATGCGTATATTCGCAATAGCATATATTGGAGTGTAGATGATGGATCAAGCAGATTTCTTTAAATGCCTATCTGACCCGACACGTTTGGATATTTTAAAAATTATTTTAGAAAGACAGAATGTATGTGTTTGTGAAATCACAGAGATCTTACAACTGAGCCAACCCAAAATTTCTCGTCACTTGGCTTTACTCCGTAACCTCTCAATTTTGCTAGATGAGCGTAAGGGACAATGGGTGTATTACCGATTAAATCCTGATTTACCAGAATGGGTAAATGAAGTGCTCAATGTCTTAAATGATGAAGTACTGAATAAACCTGCAAGCAACTTATCTATCTCTATGCAATGCGAGTAATTCAATGTCCGGATCAAAGCTCTCATTCTTAGATCGAAATCTAACGCTATGGATTTTCATTGCCATGGCATTAGGAGTAGGTATTGGTGTATTTTTTCCTCAAGCATCTGCGGTACTCGATCAATTAAGCATTAATTCAGTGAATATCCCTATCGCAATAGGGCTTATTTTGATGATGTATCCACCACTTGCCAAAGTAGACTATGCGACTTTGCCTAAAGTCTTTGAGGACAAGCGAACCCTTACATTATCTCTCGTTCAAAACTGGCTAATAGCACCTTGCTTAATGTTTGGTTTGGCAATCATTTTTTTACATGCCTATCCTGAATACATGACTGGCCTAATTCTCATAGGCTTAGCCCGATGTATTGCGATGGTCCTCGTCTGGAACGATCTGGCATGTGGGGATAATCAATATGTCGCTGCCTTAGTCGCGTTTAACAGTATCTTCCAGATCTTATTCTTTAGTACTTATGCTTGGTTATTCTTAACCTTCTTACCACCATTCTTTGGGGTAGAAGCACAAATCATTAATGTGAGCTTTTGGACAATTACCCATGCTGTTCTTATTTATCTAGGTATTCCGTTCTTACTTGGGTTTTTAACCCGACTGATTTTGGTTAAAAAGAATGGTTTGGCTTGGTATCAGGATAAATTTATCCCAAAGATTAGCCCAATCAGCCTTATTGCCCTTTTATTCACGATTGTAGCCATGTTCAGTCTTAAAGGTGGTGAAGTGATTAGCCTTCCTCTAGACGTGCTTAGAATCGCTATTCCTTTGACAATTTACTTTGTTGCGATGTTCTTCATCAGCTTCTTTATGAGTAAGTGGATGGGTAACGATTATCCTAAAACAACTGCTATTTCCTTTACTGCGGCAGGCAACAATTTTGAATTAGCACTGGCTGTAGCGATTGCCACTTTTGGATTAGCTTCACCTGTGGCTTTCACAACCGTGATTGGTCCGCTTGTTGAAGTTCCTGTATTGATTGCCTTAGTGACAGTTTCGCTATGGCTGAGAAAAAAAGTGTTTAAAGAGGCATGAGTCGAATGAACCGACCAAATATTGATCCTAGTCTTTTAGAAAAACCGACTTTAGAAAAAGTTCAGGCAAAGAACCTTAAACATCCACCAAGAATACTGCTTTTGTATGGCTCAAATCGTGATAGATCATATAGCCGTTTAGCTGTTCAGGAAGCTGGTCGAATCCTTGAATATTTTGGTGCGGAAGTGAAAATCTTCCATCCAAAAGGGCTACCCCTCCCTGAAGATGGTGATATGCAACATCCAAAGGTTAAGGAACTCCATGAACTCTTAGCATGGTCAGAAGGCATGGTGTGGTGCTCTCCTGAGCGTCATGGCTCAATGAGTTCGATATTGAAAGCTCAAATTGATTGGATTCCATTAGCAGCGGGTGCAATCCGTGCAACGCAAGGTAAAACCTTAGCTGTAATGCAAGTTTGTGGAGGTTCGCAATCCTTTAATGCTGTAAATCAATTACGTATTTTAGGGCGTTGGATGCGTATGATCACGATACCAAATCAGTCCTCAGTCCCTAAAGCATTTCTAGAGTTTGAAGAGGATGGTCGTATGAAGCCTTCTTCTTATTACATGAGGATTGTCGATGTGATGGAAGAACTTTATAAATTTACGCTTTTAACCAGGGGACAGTCCTCATATCTCACTGACCGTTACTCTGAACGTGTAGAAAGTGCAGAAGAGCTTTCAAAGCGTGTGAATCAAAAGAGTATTTAGATTTCCTAAAATTAACATAATACACCTTATGCGAAATTCTTGTCTGCATCACACAAATTACATTTTTACGTTATGCCCAACTTTTCATTCAGTTCTTGTTACCTCATCACTCAAGGACGATTTTGCCACGGTGGGGCATATGCAAATGTATAACCTGATCGCAGGCAAGAATCATCTACTCAATGATTTTTATCTTCTGAATAAAAGACGATCATGGCGGGTTGCATCATTAGAAACCTCGGGAATAAATACATTCATAAATTGTAGTTTAAGTAAGTTAAAGAGACTCATAAAAGAGCGCTGTGCTGAATATCCCATACCCAGCGATGGTCATGAGGATCGCGCCACACAAGGCTAAGATTTTTGAATAAATACGTTGTTGAGAAATAGCGTTAAACCCTAAATAGACTAAAGATAGTACGACAAAATCCAAAATGATCCATGTGATGATTAACAGCGTCAAACTTAAATCTATATTTGGCGTAATTTGAATAAACTGCGGAAAAAAAGCAGTGAAGAAAATAATATCTTTAGGATTGGAAATACCAACTAAAAAACCTTTGGAAAAACCACTATCGATCGGCTTGATCTTTGAAGAGGCAGTTTGATTGTGCTGAAAAGTTTCTCTAAGAATTTCAAAACCTAAATAGCCAATGTAAAGACATCCTAGGACTTTGATGACATTGAAAATATGCTCATTAAAATGCAGAACACCCTTAAGTGCAAGAATTGAAAGGGTAATTAAACATAGTGAGGCAACATTAGTACCTAAAATAGTCTGTAATGCTTTTCGATAACCACCTTTTGCACCTGCACTGGCCACCAAAATCATAACAGGGCCTGGAGTGGCAATCATAATAATGACAGTGAAAATATATAAAAAATACTCAAGATAATTCATGAAAATACTACTTTTTAAATTTTATTTATATAAATATTATAACCTCTTTAGATTTCATTCATCTCATTTATTTAAAATATCTCATAGAGCGAAATAAATAATAAAAAAGGAAGTCTAAGCTTCCTTTTTTAATAATATCATTGAATATTAATAACCTACGCTAAAGCGCTCTTGAATATGGTTATTATTTTCAAGCTCATCACTGAGCGCTACTGCGAAATCTTCTGCAGAGATTTTACTGCCTTCTTCACCAACGATAAGTTCATCTTTACCAGAGCGATATTCACCAGTTCGCTTACCAGGACCGAATTCCGCTGCAGGAGCAATAAAGGTCCAGTCAATGTCGTCCACTTGTTTTAACTTATCAAAGAACTGAATGCCTGCTTCCGCCTCGGCTTTATATGCATCAGGGAAGTCTTCTGTATCGATTACACGCACATTTTGATTTGGTACAGTTAAACCGCCAGCGCCACCAACAACAATATAACGTTTAACTTTTGATTCACGAATAGCATTAAGAAGTGAATTGATATCAAGACCTTGGAAACGTACTGCACTAATTACAGCATCTTGACCTTTCAGCTCATTTACAAGTGCTTCTTGATCATTTAAATCTAAATCTACAGTTAACACACGCTCTGTATCTGAAACTTTGCTTGTATTACGCGCAATCGCTTTGACGTAGTGTCCACGTGAAACAAGCTCTTCAAGAATACGAGAACCTGCCATGCCTGTTGCACCAATTAAAACTATTTTCATAATGCCCTCATTAAATTTATAACTATGATTATTGGAGTGCTAAATATTTAGTCATCACGATTAAAAAAATGAAATCATGAATGATTAAAATGTAATATTAATTTAGCTTAAAATAAAAAAGATTAATGTATTAAATCTATGTTGATTTATAGTTAAAATAGGAGTGAGAAGTTATTTAATTATTTTAAATGTAAATTTTATGTAATTATAAGCTTGAAAAATATTCATATAAAACCAGTCTAACTTTTATTTATTGTTGAAGTTGGTTTAAAGAAAATCGCCATATATCATTTTTATATCCATAGCTTTCATCTTTCGAGCTTGGTGGATGCTGTAAGATAAAATTATGTAGTTGCTTTTTTTGATCATTATTCAGAACTTCAACAATAGCTGGTTGGTCGACAATTTGATTATTTAAATTCGCAATAATGTCTTCAATCATCTTCGGATTTTTATGCGCAAGTTGTTCTAAAGTTGTGTTATTTCCCTGACCATTTAGCAGATATTGAGAAAGAAATTGTGCTTCGTTTGGTGAGATAGAATTTTGTTGAAGAAGTTCTTGTACAAGATTGTGCTGAGTTTGGACAGATGCGGTATGCGGTAGGCTAGAAATAAGAACTTGTTTAACCTTTGGATCTAAATTTGGATCCTGAAAACGTTGCTCTAAAGCGTGACTAATTTTCTGTCGAATCAAATCATTTTCAGGTAGGGATTTTTTGAGTTCATGTTCTCGATCAGTCAGCAACATCGCATTATTCAGTGCGCCTATCGCTAAGCTTTGAATTTTAGGATTTTGATGTGTGAGAAATGGCAAAATTTGTTCAGTTGCTTCTAAAGGATTGAGAGAAGTAAGTTGAGTCAGGATTTCTTCTATTGCATTTTCATCATGCTGGTTTTGTTCAAGGAGCTGAATTAAATCATGTATTTTTTCTTCTCGATTCGCAGCAGATTGATCCAGTTGAAGTAACTTTTTTGCCCATACGGGTAGGTTGCTAGTGTTGAGTTCCATATCTGCACTATTTTCAGACAAGCTAGTCGCACGATCTTCATTGCTTTTTAGCGTTGAAGTATTATTGTTTTGATTTGATATACTTTGAGTCGTATCTGCTGTCGATTTCAAATACACCCATAAAATTACTGCACAGATCACGAAGATCAAAATAACCAAAAAAATATTTTTCTTATTCATAATATTAAGCTGTCGTTGCCTTCAACATCAGAGATGTGAAGGCAATATAATGGGAATGATTTATTTACACTCGTGTAATTGTGAGTAAGCTACTGTTGAAAGTTCCACGCGGTGTGCTTCCTCCTAGATTACCATTACCTGTCTGAGTGTAGAGCCATTTCGTAAAGCTGTCACATCGGAACGTTCCCTTTTGCCATGTATATTTGCTACAAGCACCGTTGGAGTTATATTGTGAACAGACTTGCACAGCTGGGTTCGGTGTTGCTGAATACAGCGTGTAAGCGACATGAGGTCGTTGCTGATTTGAAATCGCAGTGATTTGATTAGCAGCAGATGAGTAAGGAGATTTATATCCAAAACTTGTTTTGGCCTTTGCTCCCCAATATTTTGTAGTTTTAAATCCACTTAAGCTGACATATTCAATCACATCTACATATGCCGTTTTGTTCATGACTTGAACAATATTGTTTGAACTTACATATACACCTGTATGCCCTAATGCACCAACAATTGGAACGTTGAGGTCTCGACCGAGTACATCACCGACTCGTGTAGGATTGCCTGCTGCTAAAGTAACTGAACTGATAGTGAGTAAACATAGTGTAGAAATTATTTTAATCATGGACTTGTACCTATTGTTGGAATATTAAGTCCTGTTAGTTTTATTCAACGATGTTAACGTTTGATGTAATTCGTATTTGAAGTTGTAACAATAATTTTGTAATTTTTCTTAATAATTTAATTTGAAATAGTAATATTATTTTGTGAGTAAACCTTAATAAAAACGTAATAATTTTAGCGTAACTATGATATTTATTTAGTTATTCTTAAGGATTAATTGTGCTTGATCAATTAGACGCTAATACTGGCGTATAGCAATTTGACTGCTATAAAACATCAAGAAATTGATTTGAAGAATACCTTCAAAGCAAAAGGGTATCTACATTATAAATCTATAGAGGTGGATCATTTTTCTAAACTATTACTAGCTAAAGAGTTTGAAAAACTTGAAAAAGATCCTTTTGCACCTACACATACTCAAAGGTTTAGAAGATACGGAAATGCCTTAATTTTACCTTGGGAAAAAGATCTTAAGCCTATTTGGTTGCCGACAGTGCGTGATAATATAGGGCAGGAGTTATCTGGATATGATCAGGGAGGGAACAATCCCGAGCATCAGTCGATTCGTTATTTTAACGCGTTGAGCCAAGAAGCTAAATCTACGCAATATCTTAATGATTTGATTGTAGATGATTATCAACTTACTTTTGGTTTGGAAAATGCCTATCTGCCAATTTACGTGGGTGTCCATTTTGTCAAACTACGTTCAACTCATGCCGATCAGCTAGGAATTAGTTCGCCTAATTGTTTTCATCAGGATGGTGAGCCATTCACATTTGCTCATTTGTTTTATAGGAGCAATAACATTGAAGGAGGTGAAAACTTTATTGCATCACCTCAGGAAAGAAATAAGCGTTTAGATGAGGTAAATAATTATAATATTTATCAAAAATTTACGTTGAGACAAGCTTCTGAAAGTTTTGCTGTACACGATCCAGCAGTTTCACATTATGTATCACCTATTAGAAAAATAGGTCAAGGCACAAATGCTGAGGCTGGTGAGCGCTGGATGATTTTGATTGATTTCTCTCTTACAAAGCAAAAAATATGATTCAAAATTTAATAATTTCGCTTTTACCTATTCTCATTTCTCTTATATTGGGTTGGGGCATAGGTAAAGCTGCAAACGTTCAAGTTCGCAATATATTGGTTGGTCAAATTACGTTTTTGGTGTGGTTGCTCCTCATCTCTATAGGCTTTCAATTTGGCAGTGTCTTGTTTGATAAAGATCTTGGTTCAAAAATATTAATTGAAGCTTTTATTTATTCTACAGTGTTAAGTGTGATTACCTTTGGACTTTTATTTAATCGTAGCCACTTTAAGGCTGAGCACCAAAAATCATTCAAGGATATGCTCAAACCTATTACCGAATGCTTGATTGCGATTGGAATGGTGTTGATCGGGATGGGGCTATATTGGCTATTACCCAAGACTTTATCAGGGGAAATGTTAAGCGCGATACTATTGTATGTGTTGATTTTTTTAATCGGAGTGGATTTGTCTACGATTAAAATTCAAGCCCTCACTATGAATCATATTAAAGTGCCATTTTTTTCAATCATTGCACTATTTATTGCGGCTTATTTGACGAGTCATATCATGACTCAATCTTTTGTCGAACTCGTTGTGATGGGGAGTGGATTTGGTTGGTTCTCTCTTTCTGGTCCTTTAGTTGCTAAAGTTTTAGGACCTGAGCAGGGAACTTTTGCTTTGATCACAGATCTTGTACGAGAGTTTTATGCGATTGCATTGTTGTATTTATTAGGTCAGCGTTATCCAAAGCCAATCATTGGTGTATGTGGTGCCACGGCGATGGACTCGACTTTACCCTTTGTAAAAAACAATTGTTCACCATTAGATGTACAAATTGCAATTCTCAGTGGATTTTTCCTGACGCTCATTGCGCCGTTTTTTATTATTTTTTTTAGTAGTTTGATATGAATCCAAATTCTAGTGCTCAGCAGAAATAGGAAAGAGCTTCTCTGAATTTATACAATTGATCCTTTGATAGATCAGTAGATCGTTCACTAAACTTCGTTATAATCGCTTCATTGATAAAATAGAGAACAGATCATGCGCGTACTTGTGGTGATGGATCCCATCGAAAATGTAAACCTTAAAAAAGATTCGACCATGGCAATGCTTTGGGCTGCTGCACGTCGCGGTCATGAGTTAGGGTATGCACTTCAGGAAGATTTATATATCGATCAAGGCAAAGCTTTTGGTTTGATCTCACCACTTAAAGTGTTTGAGGATTATAATCATTACTATGAACTTGGTGAAAAACAGAAAGAATCTTTAGCCGCATACGATGTTGTACTCATGCGTAAAGATCCACCTTTTGATATGAACTTTGTTTATACAACTTATATTCTGGAACAAGCGGAACGTGAAGGTTCCTGGATTATCAATAAACCTCAAAGTTTGCGAGACTGTAACGAAAAGCTGTTCGCTACACAATTTCCAGAACTGCAGGTTCCGACTTTGGTAACTTCACAGCAAAGTTTAATCCGAGAGTTTATTGCTGAACATCAAGATGTGATTGTAAAACCGCTAGATGGGATGGGCGGTATGGGGATTTTCCGTTTAACTGCTTCAGGGGCAAATATCGGTTCAACTTTGGAAATGTTGACTCAAATGGGGCAGCAACCGATTATGGCGCAACGTTATATTCCTGAAATTGTGGATGGAGATAAGCGTATTCTGATGGTCAATGGTGAGCCAATTCCATATTGTTTAGCGCGTATCCCACAAAATGGTGAAACGCGAGGTAACCTTGCTGCTGGTGGGCGTGGTGAAGCACGTCCGTTGACTGAAAATGATAAGGTGATTGCTGCTAAAGTTGGAGCATTCTTGCGTGAGAAGGGGCTGGTATTTGTTGGTCTTGATGTCATTGGAAACTATGTAACAGAAATTAATGTGACTAGTCCAACGTGTATACGTGAAATAGACGCACAATTTGGTACTTCTATCGCAGATACATTATTTGATGTTTTGGAAGCTGGACGTTAGTTGATCTGCAAAAAAGAGCCTAAATAGGCTCTTTTTTTTGCGTATATATTTTAAATAAATAATAGCTGGTCAATAGTCCTAGGGTGGAAAGACTTACGGTAACCCATGCGGCATTGGACCACTGGTGAGAAGACGAAACGAGAGCTGCTGTTGCTGGGGGAACAAGGAACTGCGCACATGCAGAAATTTGCAGCACTAAGCCCATACTGGATGCTGCTGCATTGACCTGTGGTGCGTATCTAAGCGTATTGGCAAAGACGGTCGTCGGAATAATGCCACCGATAAAAGAAAACAAAATAGCGCACAAATATTGCAACTCAAAAATCAACCAATAGGGTTGTGAAAATACAACCCAGCTACATAAAATTAGACTTAAAAAACTAAATTGAAGTAATTTAAAAGGAGATATGCCTTTTTGAAGTAATACGCCTGCGCCAAAGGTTCCACCTAAGTTAGATAATACAACCATTGACACCAAAATTCCTGCAAGCTTTAAATCCATATTGAATGAGACATAAAGACTGGGTAAAAAACCTGTGAGTGTGATCCATTGACTGGTATAGCAAGCAAAGATAACGGCTAGACAGAGAATGGGTGGATGGGTCACGGTGACTTTAACAATAGATAAAAAAGAGTTGGAGGTTGATGTGCTCAGTGCCTTTGTCGTTACAGTGGTTTGCTTATCGTCATAACGTAAAAAATGGTAAATCATCAAGGCAACCAGCCAACAAAAGGCACCAAATAATGCCCAAATGTGTTGCCAACTGAGCCATTCGAGTAATACAGGGATGGTCAAAATAGCAAGACTAACCCCAACTCCCATATAAGAACTCCATAACCCCATTTTAAAATTCATGGTTTCAGGCGTGCTTAGGCGTTTTAAAATTGCGGGAGCGCAAAGACTAATGGTGAGAAATCCAATGCCTTCCATAAATCGAAAAAAATAAAGGCTAATACTATGATCAATCCATAAGCCTGCAAAACTACTCATCCCCAATAGAATGAGTGCAAAAATAAGACATTTTTTGAGTCCTATTTTCTCAGATACAGCACCAATACACAGGGCAAATAGCATTCCAGCACCTTGAACCAGTGATAAGGATAGGCCTGCTTGGGTGAAACTTAGATTTAAATCTTTTTGAAGAATTGGAATAACAGCAGAAAGTTTACCGACATGAATTGCAGCAAGGTAGCCTGCCAAAATAATCCAAATGTCATAAGATGATATTTTTGACATTTGCGTTTAAAAATCCTTTTATTCGCGAGCTGAATCTCAATGAGATATAGCAATATCATAAATAGAACTATTGCCTCATACCATTTAGACATAAGTTTATATCCAATATGGTGGTAGTGCAGATACGAAGGAACAATAGAGCCAATACTGTGGTGGTTTTTAATGTGCACATTAATCATTATTTTGGTGCGTTATAAACTAGATCGAATGGTAAAATACATAAAAAAGGCACACCTCATAATAAATCTAGTTTAAACTCTGAAATCATATGAAAAAAACAATTAAAGGGTCCGTGAAAAAAAGTAAATAAACTTTCATGGATATACGATTGTGATTACAATTGATGCCTTATATAAAATTTTCTGTTAGCTCTTAGATTTGAAGAATTAGACCGTGACACAAGCTCAGCATAAACAACCTAAACATGTCATGATGATGGCTGCAGGTACAGGTGGACATGTATTTCCTGCCCTAGCAGTTGCTCAGGAATTACAACAGCAAGGTGTCGAAGTGTCATGGTTGGCAACGCCTTCAGGTATGGAAAACCGCTTGCTTAAAAATCACCACATTCCAATTTATCAAATTGATATTCAGGGTGTGCGTGGCAATGGAATCGTCCGTAAGCTGCAAGCCCCTTTTAAAATTTTAAAAGCAACGCTTAGCGCAATGCGCTATATGAAACGATTAAACGTAGATGCAGTCGCTGGTTTTGGCGGTTATGTTGCAGGTCCTGGTGGTTTGGCTGCGCGTATTCTTGGTATTCCTGTCATCATTCATGAGCAAAATGCAGTAGCGGGTTTCACCAATACCCAATTGGCTCGTGTTGCTAAAACGGTCTGTCAGGCATTCCCGAAAACATTTCCAGAAAATCATAAAATCGTGACTACAGGTAATCCCGTACGTAAGGAAATTTCTGCGATATTGAGTCCTGCTTGGCGATATCAAGAGCGAGAAAAAGCCAATCAACCTATTCGTATTTTAATTGTAGGCGGCTCCTTGGGCGCACAAGCATTGAATGAGCGCGTACCCGAAGCACTGAAACAATTAGATGTCCCTTTAAGTGTTTATCATCAGTGTGGTCAAAATCATGCTGATAGCACGCGGGCACGTTATGCCGATGCTCCTGATCATTTACAGGTAGAAGTTCAACCGTTTATTGAAAATATGGCGGAAGCCTATGCCAATGCCGATCTTGTAATCTGTCGTGCTGGTGCACTGACGGTCACTGAGATTGCTACTGCGGGTGTTGCAGCCGTATTTGTACCTTTGCCAAGTGCAGTAGATGACCACCAAACCGCGAATGCCAAATTCCTAGCAGATATTAATGCTGCAAAAATTTGTCCACAAGCGACACTCACTCCTGATTCATTAAAAGCAGTTTTATTGCCACTCATGAACCGTACATTGTTGACGGAAATGGCTGTTAAAGCACGTCAACAAGCTCAACCAGATGCAACTCAGCGTGTGGTTGGTTTAATTCAAGATTTGTAAGTTTTAGAGAAAATTATGTCTTCAACGAACCCAGCTGATAAAGCAAAAAACCTGATTAAAATTCCTGAAATGCGCCGTATCAAGCATATCCATTTTGTGGGTATTGGTGGTGCAGGAATGTGCGGGATTGCGGAAGTCTTAAAAAACCAAGGCTATAAAGTTTCAGGGTCGGATATTAAAGTCTCTAAAACCACTGCACAGCTTGAAGAAAATGGCATTAAAGTTCATATCGGACACGCTGCTGATAATATTAACGGTGCGAATGTATTGGTTGTATCGACTGCGATTGACCAAGAAAATCCAGAAATTAAAGCAGCGATTGAAACACGTATCCCTGTAGTTCGTCGTGCGGAAATGTTGGGCGAGTTGATGCGTTACCGTCATGGTATTGCGGTTGCAGGTACACATGGTAAAACCACTACGACAAGTTTGGTGACCTGTATGCTTGCTGAAGAAAACATGGATCCGACATACGTGATTGGTGGTTTGCTTAATCGCTCTGGAGTAAATGCTGCTTTAGGTGCGAGTCGTTATATTGTAGCTGAAGCAGATGAATCTGATGCTTCATTCCTATATTTAGAACCAATGGCCGCTATTGTCACCAACATTGATGCTGATCATATGGACACTTATGGTGGTAGCTTCGATGTTTTGAAAGATACTTTTGTTCAATTCTTGCAGAAGCTTCCATTCTACGGTTTAGCCGTAGTGTGTGGCGATGATCAAAATATTCGTGAAATCATGCCACGTATTGGTCGACCTGTTTTAACTTATGGTTTTAACGAAGATAACGATATTCGTGCTGTAGATGTGGTACAAGAAGGGATGCAATCACATTTTACTGTGCTTCGTAAAAACAAAGAGCCACTCGAGTTAACCATTAATATGCCTGGTTTGCATAACATCCTTAATGCGTTAGCTGCGATTGGTGTGGCAACTGATGAAGGTGTATCTGATGCTGCAATCGCTCGTGCTTTAGAAAGTTTTAGTGGTGTAGGGCGTCGTTTCCAAATTCAAGGTGAATTTGAGTTAGGTGATGGAACGGTCAAACTGGTTGATGATTATGGTCACCATCCAAAAGAAGTTGAAGCAACGATTAAAGCTGCGCGTGCAAGTCATCCTGATCGTAGACTTGTGATGATGTTCCAACCTCACCGTTTTAGCCGTACACGTGATTGTTTTGATGATTTCGTTGATGTCTTGTCACAAGTCGATCAATTACTGCTATTAGAAGTATATTCTGCAGGTGAAAAGCCGATTGTTGGTGCAGATAGTCGCTCATTGGCAAGAAGTATCCGATTGCGTGGTGATGTTGAACCAATCTTGATTGATCCAGTAGAAGGGAATTTGCCAAATGTGATACAAAAAGTGTTACAAGCAAATGACTTGTTATTGACTCAAGGTGCGGGTAACGTTGGAGCAATTTCAATTGAGCTTGCTCAGAACCAGCTCTATTTAAAATAATCGTCGTTTGATGATTTGGCTAAATTGAAAATTTTATAAGTTTAAGGAACTAAACGTGTCAAATGCTTCTAAATTCGGCAAAGTTGCTGTATTGCTTGGTGGTAAATCTGCAGAGCGTGAGGTGTCATTAGATAGTGGTAAGGCTGTACTTGAAGCATTGGTACGTTCAGGTGTGAATGCAGAGGGTTTTGACCCTCAAGAACGCAGTGTGACTGAACTGGTAAATTACGATCGTGCATTTATTGTGTTACATGGTCGTGGTGGAGAAGATGGTCAAATCCAAGGCGCATTAGAGTGGTTAAATATTCCATATACTGGAACTGGTGTGCAGGGGTCGGCTATCGGAATGGATAAAGTAAAGACCAAGCAAATTTGGCAAGGTTCTGAACTTCCTACAGCGCCATACCGTATTGTTTCTAAAGATACTGATGCACAAGCACTCGTTGCAGAGCTTGGATTACCACTGATTATCAAACCCGTGCACGAAGGCTCGAGTGTGGGCATGAGTAAGGTTGAGAAAGCAGAGGATTTAGCTGAAGCAATTAAAAAAGCGACTCAACATGATGCCGTGGTCATGGCTGAGAAGTGGATTACAGGTCGTGAATTTACGATTTCATTTTTAAACGGACAACCATTACCAGTCATCCGTTTACAACCTCCAGCTGATGTAGCCTTTTATGATTATGAAGCTAAATACCAACGTAATGATGTTGAATATGGTATCCCTTGTGGTTTGAGTGAAGCTGAAGAAAAAAGTTTACAAGCGCTTTGCTTACGAGCGTTTCAAGCTGTTGGGGCAAGTGGTTGGGGTAGAATTGATGCTATGCAGGACGAGCAAGGTCAATTTTGGCTGCTAGAAGTGAATACTGTTCCAGGCATGACCAGTCATTCATTGGTACCAAAAGCAGCTCAAGCAGTAGGTTATAGTTTTGAAGATTTGTGTTTGGCTATTTTAGAGCAAACCTTAGCGAAAGAATCACACTAAGTTATGGCTCAACTACCTCCATCGATGCGTCGCAAACGTGCGGCGATTACATCGATTCATGACAAACCACCGACTCGCAAAGAGAAAATGATTAATGCGGGTGGTTGGGTCATGCTTATTTTTGCATGTTGTGTACTTTTGGTCGGCATTTATGGCTTATATAGCGTCATGACCAGTGCAAAGGTAGCATCTTTGGATGTGGTTGGTCTGCAAGCCGAGCCTGAAATTAGTCAAGTGAAACAGCAGTTAATGCCTACCATTACAGGCAATTATTTTACTGCTGATCTTGAGCAAATTCGTGATAAGGCATTAGAGATTTCTTGGGTAGATCGAGTGGTCATTTCTAGAGCTTGGCCAGACGGTATTAAGGTTCGTGTTATTCCGAAACATCCGATTGCGCGTTGGGGAACAGGACGTCTGTTAAGTGATCAGGGTGTGGTGTATACAGAGGCATATTCTAGAAATCACGCAAATTTACCACTTATGCATGGTCCGTCAGATCAGTCAAAAGTCATGATGAGACGTTATCATGAAATTAATCAACTGTTTAGTCCAGTGAATCTGCGTTTGAAAGAGCTATATTTAACAGATCGTCGGACATGGTTTATGCAGTTCGATTCGGGTTTACGTATTATTGTGGATCAGGATCAGACCATGAGCAAACTGCAACGATTGAGTCACTTATCTCAAGCAGATCTGAAAGTGGTTTGGCCAAGAGTTTCAGCGATTGACTTACGTTACCGTAATGGCTTGGCGATTCAATGGAAAAATGCGACACCACCAAAGATTATAAATGGTCAGTTTGTTGTAACCATTAATGACATTAACATTGCAGATTCAAGAGTTGCAAAGCCATAATACGTGGCTTTAAAAATAGGCATAAGCCAGATATAAACAATGAAGAAAATGGTAGTGAATCATGAATGAGGCTGTTCCCTCAGTTGTTGCGATAGACATTGGGACACATAAAGTTTCAGTTCTAATTGGTAAAGTGCATGCGCCGGATAATATCCAGGTCATCGGTATGGCGACTGCGCGAAATAAAGGCATGAACAAAGGAAAAATTGTTAGCCTTGAGAAGGTGATCTCTGCGATTAAGAATGCGGTACAAGAAGCAGAAGATATGGCGGAGTGTCGTGTGCATTCGGCATGGGTATCGATCCCGAGTACAGAACTGCAAAGTGCTTATGCGACAGGCCGGACACCGATTTCTAATCCAGAACGCACCATTACGACTTCAGAAGTGGTTAAAGCTTTAGAAATGGCAAAAGCTAGTCATTTAACTTCTGATCATTATCTTGCAAGTGCAGTCCCATTGGGTTTTGAGTTGGATGATTCACCTGAGTGGGTGCATAATCCAATTAACCTTTCAGCAAATAGCATGACGGCGCATTATCAACTCATGATGCTACCAATCAGCACCATGCAAAATTTAGATCGTGCAATGAAAGGCGCCAATATTTTTGTCGAAAAGATGGTGATTTCATGTTTAGCAACGGCTGAAGGTGCATTGCTGAAAGATGAAAAAGAGTATGGGGTATGCTTATTGGATATTGGGGCTGGTACAACCAATATTGCAGTTTATATTGAAGGTCATTTAGTGCTAGCACACACCATTCAACGTGGTGGTGAAAATGTAACGCGTGATATCGCTGCAGTATTGCAAACGACGACCGAAGAAGCTGAACGACTCAAATTGCTTTACGGTTGTGTTGATTTACAGCAAGTCAAACCTGAACATATGATCGAGTTTGAAGCGATCGATGGTCCTCAGGCGATCAGTCGGATTGAGCTATCAGAGATTATTATTGCACGTTACGAAGAAATTCTTTCTATGGTGCGTGATGAGTTACAACAACGTGGTGCGCTACAAAGTTTATACCACGGTGTAGTTTTAAGTGGTGATGCATGTCAGATTGAGGGTATGATCACATTATCACGTCGTATGTTGGGTGTTTCTGCTCATTTAGGCAACCCTCCGCTACAAGTATATGCGGATGATCAACATTTACCTGCATTAAGACGTTCAATGTATTCTACCGCAACGGGACTGCTGTTATTTAGTCAAAGCGATTTACAAGAATCGGTTGAGCAACCTGAAGAAGTGAATAAGCGTCCATTATTAGAGCGCATAGCGAATGGTTGGAATGCGTTTAATAACAAATTGAAAGGTATTTTTTAAGTTTAGTTTTTAAGGGAGTATTGTTTGCAACTTGTAAGAGCAACTTCATGTGCTTGACAAGAATGTGATTGCAACGCATCCTAAAAACAATTTTTTATTATTGAAGATCAAGGCAGTATACGGGCTTAAGTGACTGCCAAATTTATTAGGAAAAGTTAAGGTCATGGCTTCATTTGAATTTTTAGAAGATGAACAAACCGATAATAACGGTCAAGCCCGTTTTACTGTGTTTGGTGTTGGTGGCGGTGGTGGTAATGCCGTACAACACATGGTGCAATCTGATATCAAAGGCGTGAAATTTGTTTGTGCAAATACAGATAAACAAGCTTTGGATCGTATGAATGCGCCATTCAAAATCCAATTGGGCCAACAAAGTACGCGTGGACTAGGTGCAGGAGCAAATCCTGATGTCGGTCAAATTGCAGCAGAAGAAAGTCGTGAATTAATCCGTCAGCATCTGGAAGGTGCAGATATGGTATTTGTTACTGCCGGCATGGGTGGTGGTACTGGTACTGGTGCAGCACCAGTCGTGGCTGAAATAGCACAAGAAATGGGTATTTTGACGGTTGGTGTTGTCACCACTCCATTTAACTTCGAGGGTCGTCGTCGTCAACGTTCTGCTGAAAAAGGGATCGAAGAACTTGAAAAGCATGTTGACTCATTGATTATCATTCCAAACCAACGCCTACTTAGCGTTTATGGTGATATCTCGATGCAAGATGCTTATCGCAAAGCGGATGATGTCTTGCTTAATGCGGTACGAAGTATCTTTGATTTAGTTGTGCGTCCTGGTCATATCAACCTTGACTTCGCCGATTTAAAAACAGCGATGAGCACACGCGGTTATGCGATGATGGGTGAAGGTAAGAGTAGCGGTCCAGATCGTGCTGAAGATGCAGCGCGTCTTGCGATTCGCAGTCCGTTGCTTGACAACGTAAATATTATGAACGCGAAGGGTGTTTTAATTAATATCACTGGCGGTAATGATGTTACCTTGCGTGAAACTGAAATTATCACAGATGTTGTCAATCAAATTGTTGATCTGGATGAAGGTGAAGTCTTCTTTGGTACAGTATTTGATCCAGATGCGCGTGATGAAATCCGTGTTACTGTGATTGCGACAGGTTTAACTCGTAATGCGAATGAAACGGAAGTGAAGCGCCGTGCGCCAGTGAGTGTAAACCCATCAGTTGGTGGGCAAGCTGCTGCTTTGGATGAAGATGATGTTCCAGCAATCAGTAAACGTCAGAATCAAGAGAGTGTAGCCCCAGAGCCTTCTGCAGCGCCTCGATCTGCACCAATGAGCATTCAAGATTATCTTAAAAATCAACAGCGTAAATAACATGTAACATAATGTGTTTACGATGATCAAACAGAAAAGGTGGCGCTTATGCCACCTTTTTGATTTTTATCAATGGCTAAATGTGCTAACGTATACTAGATTTTAGATGAATATTGAAGAAACATGTTGAAACAACGCACCCTGAAACGAGTCGTGAAAGCGAGTGGTATCGGATTACACAGTGGGCAAAAAGTAATGATTAACTTTGTACCACATGTAGCTGATGGGGGTATTGTTTTTCGCCGTATTGATTTAAATCCGCCTGTAGATATTCCTGCTAATGCGATGCTGATTCAAGAAGCATTTATGTGTTCAAATTTGGTACAAGAAAATGCCAAAGTTGGGACTATCGAACATATTATGAGTGCGATTGCAGGTCTTGGTATTGATAATCTGATTATTGAAGTATCAGCTTCAGAAGTTCCAATTATGGATGGAAGCGCCGGTCCATTTATCTATTTACTCATGCAAGGTGAGTTGATGGAGCAAGAAGCGCCTAAAAAATTTATAAAAATATTAAAGCCTGTAGAAGCATTAATTGACGATAAGCGCGCTATTTTTAATCCGCATGATGGTTTTCAACTTAATTTTACGATTGATTTCGATCACCCAGCCTTTGCCAAAGAATATCAGTCTGCCAGTATTGATTTCTCAACGGAAACATTTGTTTATGAAGTCAGTGAGGCACGTACTTTCGGCTTTATGAAAGATTTGGATTATCTTAAGGCGAATAATTTAGCTTTGGGTGCTAGTTTAGATAATGCAATTGGTGTTGATGATTCAGGTGTTGTGAACGAAGAAGGCTTACGATTTGCTGATGAATTTGTACGTCATAAAATATTAGATGCGGTGGGTGATCTTTATTTACTCGGACATCAAATTATTGCGAAGTTTGATGGTTACAAATCTGGACATGCACTCAATAATCAACTGCTTCGCAATGTTCAGAGTGATCCATCTAATTATGAAATTGTAACATTTGATGACGAAAAGTCTTGTCCAATTCAATATGTAAGTGTGATCTAAGTCATTGTCTTCAGGTTAAATGTTATAGTGTAACATTGTTAAGTGTGACTTAATTCGCTTTTAAACTAGTGAATGACGTTTAAATCAAATGGTCCAGTTACTTTTTATTGCTTGCCAAACGTATCATAGCTTGGCTAAGCTTAGGATCGTTCACAAAACTAGCAGCGTTGAGTAACATTTCTTGCGTTGTCGGACATAAAGAAGTTTTGGAATTTTCAGTTTGTGTTTGGGGAATTTCTTTTTTTGCTCGAAGACGAACTTGGATTTTTTGTAAATCTTTGAGTTCAGGGATTTGTGATAACTGAGAAATATACTGTTTTTGAAGGTAACCGAGTTGACTAATCATGGCTTGATTTTCACCGGTGATGGTCAAAATACCGTATTGATAACAGACAACTTGCCATTGTTCATTTTTGGGCAATAGCGGTTGAATTAATTTTGTAAGTCTCTGCCAGTCAGCAACTTGCTTTGTGAGAAACGATAAGTTTCCTGTTTTTATGTGTTGTCTTGTTTGTTGAAACATATTTTTTGGTTCTGACATACATTGTTCCTACATTGTTTTGTCTTAATCTTAAACGCTTGTTTCTTTCGATATCAAGGAAGAGATCACACAAGAGACTTGAGTAAGAACAGTTTAATGAGGTTTATATGTATACGCGACGTATTTTATTAGCGTTTTCTTTAGCAGCTTCAGCAGCTTCGGTTGCATTTGCAGATTTAGTTCAATTAGATGCCACACAAGCCTCCAATCCTGATCGATTGGAAGAGTTAACAAGAACACTATCACAAGGTTCTTATAGTCATCCTGATGACATGGACATTCCAGCGACAGCACAAGTCGATGTGACAGTTCGAGCGAAGACGGATCCAATCGAATTAAATAATGCGCTGCTTAATAGTAAATACCCTGCTCAAAAAACTACAACGACAAGTTCAAATCGTTACTCTTCAAATAATGCATATTCATGGTTAGTGACACACCCGCTTCCAACTGGTCGTGTCAGTTCAAATTATGGCGGCCGAACAATGGGCGGCCGTGCTGAAAACCATTCAGGCTTAGATCTTGCTGCACCAACAGGCACTCCAATTTATGCAACCGGTCCAGGTATAGTGACCAAATCAGGTTGGGGTACAGGTTATGGTCAATATGTTGAAATCAACCACGGTAATGGGTATATCACACGATATGCACATGCTTCACGCTTGATTGCTAAAGTAGGTGATAAAGTCACTGCTGGTGAGCATATTGCCAATGTGGGTTGTACTGGACGTTGTACTGGTCCTCACTTACATTATGAAGTGGTCAAAGATGGTCAGCGTAAAAACCCTTCAACTTACCTAGCGATGTTGCCTTAATTAATTATCAAACCTCATTAATACACATCCATTGTTAAGTCGTTTGAATAAATCGCCAAGCAAAGTCTTGGCGATTTTCCGTTTTTGCTGTCAGGTCACCTGATTAAATTTAAGATTAGAATAAAGCTTTGTATAAAAAAACAGCAATATTGGCGTTTTAGTGTTAATTTGTGTAATAAATGGTCAAGTACTATTTATTATCGAAATATTAGTCTAATGTCGTATTCATTTATAGCCATAACTGCGTATCGCGAAAATATGTTAAATATAGGGCATACAAATAGGCATGAATATAGGTGTAATATGGCGTATTACGGTGATACCGACGCACAAGAAACCCAAGAGTGGCAGGACGCTTTTGACTCTGTTTTACAGCATATGGGGACGGAAAGAGCAGCCTTTCTTCTTGAAAAACTGTATCAACGTGCGATTGCGAAACATGTTCCCATTCAGCGTCTAAATACTCCTTACTTAAATACGATTTCAGTAGAAGAGCAACCTGCAATGCCTGGTGATCCAGATATGGAGCGCCGAATTCGTGCTTTGATTCGTTGGAATGCTTTAGCAATGGTGCTTCGCGCCAATAAAACAGGCGACGATCTTGGTGGTCACTTAGCCAGCTTTGCATCTTCTGCAACTTTATATGATGTTGGCTTTAACCATTTCTTCCGTGCGAACAGTGATAACTTCGGCGGTGACATGATTTATTATCAAGGTCACTGTGCACCAGGGATTTATGCGCGCTCATTCTTGGAAGGTCGTTTAACTGAAGAGCATCTGAACAATTTCCGTCGTGAAGTTGATGGTATTGGTTTACCTTCGTACCCTCATCCATACTTAATGCCAGACTATTGGCAGTTCCCAACGGTATCGATGGGTCTGGGTCCAATCATGTCCATTTATCAAGCACATATTCAAAAGTACTTGATGAACCGCGGTTTGATTAAAGAAGAAGATCGTAAGGTTTGGGCTTATCTTGGCGATGGTGAGATGGATGAGCCAGAAAGTACTGGTGCAATCTCGTTGGCAGGTCGTGAAAAGTTAGACAACTTGGTTTGGGTTGTAAACTGTAACTTGCAACGTTTAGATGGTCCAGTTCGTGGTAATGGTAAGATCATCCAAGAACTTGAGTCTTTATTCCGTGGTGCAGGTTGGCGCGTGATTAAAGTAGTATGGGGTCGTCATTGGGATCCACTACTTGCTAAAGATGAATCTGGTGCGCTTAAAGCCATTATGGAAGAAGCTGTAGATGGTGATTATCAGCGTTATCAAGTGAAAGGTGGTGCTTATACACGTGCGCACTTCTTTGGTAAATATCCTGAAGCTGAAGAGTTAGTTAAACACTTAAGTGATGAAGATATCGATAATTTAAATCGTGGCGGTCACGATCCTTACAAAGTATATGCTGCTTATGCAGAAGCCATGAAATCTACAGGTCAGCCAACGGTTATTCTCGCGAAAACTGTTAAAGGTTACGGCTTATCTGAAGAAATTGAAGCGGTCAATAAAACGCATCAAATCAAGAAAATGCAACTTGAATCGCTTAAATATGTACGTAACCGTTTCAACTTGCCATTTACCGATGAGCAACTTGAAGAAGTTCCATTTTATCGCCCAAGTGAAAACTCGCCTGAAATTAAGTATATGAAGGCTCGCCGTGAGGCATTAGGTGGTTACTTACCAGCACGTCGTAAAGAGAGCGAATCTTTAGCGATTCCTGAGTTGTCTGTATTTGATGCAGTGTTAGCTGGTTCTAATGGTAAGCAACAATCAACGACCATGGTGATGGTACGTTTAATCTCTGCACTACTGAAAGAAAAAGCAATTAAAGACCGTGTGGTACCAATTGTTCCAGATGAGGCGCGTACTTTCGGTTTAGAAGGGATGTTCCGTCAATTGGGCATTTATGCCGCGCACGGTCAAAAATATACCCCTGAAGATCAAGAGCAGTTGATGCATTACCGTGAAGCGAAAGATGGTCATATGCTTCAAGAGGGGATCAATGAAGCAGGTGCGATGAGTGCTTGGGCTGCTTTAGGAACAAGTTATTCAACCAATAACCTTCCTATGATCCCGATGTACATGTATTACTCAATGTTTGGCTTCCAACGTATTGGTGATATTGCATGGGCGGCAGGTGATGCACAGGCGCAAGGTTTCTTATTGGGTGCAACTGCTGGTCGTACTACGCTGAATGGTGAAGGTCTACAGCATCAAGATGGTCACTCACATATTCTTGCGAATACGATTCCAAATTGTATTTCTTATGATCCATGTTTCGGATATGAACTTGCGGTGATTGTACATGACGGTCTAAAACGCATGTATGTGGATCAGGAGCGTGTGTTCTATTACTTAACTGTAATGAATGAGAACTATGAGCATCCAGCGATGCCACAAGGTGCTGAAGAAGGCATTAAACGTGGTATGTATTTACTTGAGGAAGATGAAAAAGCCACAGTTCAGCTTTTAGGTTCAGGTGTAATTCTGCGTGAAGTGATTAAAGCGGCTCAAATCTTACGTGATGAATATCAAATTCATTCGAATGTCTACAGCGTAACAAGCTTTAATGAGCTTGCGCGTGATGGTATGGCGTGCGAAGAATATAATCGTTTACATCCACTTACTGAAGATGTAAAAGAAGCATGGGTGTCGAAGCAGTTGCGTGGTACGAAAGGTATCGTCGTTTCTGCAACAGATCATATGCGTGCTTACAGTGAGCAAATTCGCGCTTACCTTCCAGATAACCGTCCATTTGTAGCATTAGGTACAGACGGTTATGGTCGCTCAGATACACGTGCAAAACTTCGTAGCTACTTTGGTGTAGATGCTGCACATATTGTTGTTGCGACACTGAAGAAACTTGCTGACGAGGGTGAAGTAGATGCGCGTCTAGTTAAAGATGCGATTTCTAGCTTTGAATTAGATACTGACCGTCCAGTCGCTTGGGCACCTCAAACAACGCCTGAACTTCACGCTGTAGCTGACTACAAAGAGGAGAACTAAGCATGCAAATTACGACTCCTGATATTGGTGTAGATAAAGCTACAGTGGCTGAAATTTTGGTCAAAGTGGGTGATACGATTAGTGTCGATGACAGCATTGTTTTGTTGGAGTCTGACAAAGCATCTGTTGAAGTGCCAAGCACTTCAGCAGGTGTGGTGAAAAGTATTTTGGTGAGCCTTGGTGACGAAGTTGCTGAAGGTGCGGTTTTGGTAGAGCTTGAAGCGGAGCGGCAAACGTCATCTGAAGCACCTACAGCACAAGTTGAAGAATCGAAAGCACAAGCTCACGCAGAACCTGTAGCCCAATCTCAAGCGGAAGCACCAAAAGCAGCAACGGCATCTGAAACTGTTGATGTTCAAGTACCAGACATTGGTGTTGAAAAAGCCACTGTGGGTGAGATCTTGGTTGCGGTTGGCGACGAAATTGATGCCGATCAAAGTATCATTGTTGTTGAGTCTGACAAAGCGACAGTCGAAGTTCCAAGTGCTGTTGCGGGTACAGTTGAATCGATTGAAATTTCAGTCGGTGATACAGTCAAAGAAGGTGTTGTGATTCTGAAAGTGAAAACAGCAGCTTCAGTATCAAACGTGGCGCAAGCTGCTGCAGAAACTACACCGATGACTGCTCTAGCTGCAGCGGCACCACCTGCAGAATCAACAAAAGTGACAGTTGCTTCAGCGCCAGCAGGTAAAGTTGAGATTGCTGTCCCTGACTTAGGTGTAGACAAAGCTGCTGTAGCTGAAATTTTAGTGGCTGTTGGTGATAAGGTTGAAAAAGACCAAAGTATCATTGTGGTTGAATCAGATAAAGCGACCGTTGAAGTGCCAAGTACCACCACAGGTGTGATTACCGCAATTCATATTGAATTGGGTCAAAACGTGTCTGAAGGCGTGGCTTTAGTTACGATTGAGGCTGAAGGTCAAGTAGCCCCAGTTACAGAAGCCCCTGTAGCAGCACCAGTGAGTACAAAAGCGGAAGCACCAAAAGCAGTCCCTGCGCAAGCTGGTGCTCCTGTACAAACAGCTGCTCCTTCAGCAGATAAGCTGACCAAAGAGCAAAATGCAGCAAATGCTAAAGTATATGCTGGTCCTGCGGTACGTAAGTTGGCGCGTGAGCTTGGTGTTGTGTTGGCAGAAGTCAAAGCTTCTGGTCCACATGCACGCTTAATGAAAGAAGACATCTTTGCGTATGTGAAAACACGTTTAACTGCACCAGCACCTGTAACTGCTGCACCGACAGTTGCTGCACCAGCAGGATTGCCTAAATTACCAAGTTTTGATGCCTTTGGTGGTGTAGAAGAAAAAGCGTTAACACGTTTACAGCAAGTGTCTATTCCACAGTTGTCATTGAACAATTATATCCCGCAAGTGACCCAATTCGATGCGGCAGATATTACGGAGCTTGAAGCATGGCGTAATGAGCTTAAAGGCAACTTTAAGAAAGAAGGCATTAGCCTGACCATTATGGCATTCATCATCAAGGCTGTAGCGCATTTGCTAAAAGAAGAACGTGAGTTTGCAGGTCATTTGTCTGATGATGGCAAAACCGTATTACTGCGTAAAGAAATCCATATGGGCATTGCTGTTGCTACACCAGATGGTTTAACAGTGCCTGTGCTACGTAATCCAGATCAAAAATCAATTAAGCAAATCGCAGTTGAACTCGGTGAGTTGGGTCAAAAAGCGCGTGATAAGAAATTGTCACCGAAAGATCTGCAAGGTGCCAACTTCACGATTTCAAGCCTAGGCGCAATTGGTGGTACGGCATTCACTCCGCTTGTCAACTGGCCGCAAGTGGCAATCTTGGGTATTTCACCTGCAACGATGCAACCTGTGTGGAATGGACAAGGTTTTGATCCACGTTTAATGCTTCCATTGTCATTGTCTTATGACCATCGTGTCATTAATGGTGCTGATGCTGCTCGCTTTACCAATAAACTGACGAAGCTGCTTAAAGATATTCGTACATTGCTCATCTAAATATTTTTAACGTATTTTGTCTGCAGAATCAAAACCTCACTTCGGTGGGGTTTTTATTTGTAAAAACAAAAAGCCAGGATTATAATGGATAAACTTCATTGGGGAGTAGCCGCTGTTCTGCAATAGAACAGGTGATGGTCAACATATTTGCTCTAAAACGAGCATGGTCATCATAGCAAAGAACCAAATGAGCTCTATTTGAGCTTTCTTTTGTTGGCAAGACCTTTGATTTACCATTCTGCGGATTTTTGGCTAGCAGGGATGGTGGGTCATTGGTATTTGTTATGCTAGCCAGAGAAAGACATCATGTATGAATTCCTTCTGTCTACAGGTATCGTCGCACTAGCTGAAATGGGTGATAAAACCCAATTGTTAGCTTTACTTCTTGCTGCACGCTTTCGTAAACCCGTTCCAATCTTAATTGCTATTTTGTTAGCGACAATTGTCAATCATGGAGTTTCCGCTGCTCTAGGACAATGGGTTACAACAATTTTAAGTCCCGAGATCCTCATGTGGATTCTAGCAATAGGATTTATTGCTATGGCTGCTTGGATGCTGGTCCCTGATGAACTAGAGGATGAGTCAGCAAGTATTCAACAATGGCAAAAATTTGGCGTTTTTGGAGCGACATTTATTTTATTTTTCTTGGCTGAAATTGGCGACAAAACGCAGATTGCGACAGTGGCACTTGCTGCACGTTTTGACAGTATCTGGTGGGTGATGGCTGGAACGACATTAGGTATGATGATCGCTAATGCGCCGGCAGTATTTATTGGTGATAAATTGGCGAATCGATTACCTATTTCCTTGATTCACAAAATTGGCGCAATAATTTTCCTTGTCATTGGTGTGGGCACTTTAGTGCAACATTATTGTTTATAAATGGTTGTATACGCATAAAGATCTGAATCTTCAAAAGATTTAGTTTATTTATAAATAGTATTGAAATAATGCACCATGAAAGTGATTCATAATGGTGCATTTTTTTAATGGAAGTTATTGATTAGTAAATAAATATAATAAAAATAAATCTTGTTTTTGAAATTAAGTTTTTTTAGGATTTCGTCACTAAAAAATTATTTTTAAGAGATTTAAAAATGCTCTCTCAGATTTCTGCACAGGATGCGTGTTTAAGTTGTGGTGCTTGTTGTGCCTATTTCCGTGTTTCATTTTATGGTGCGGAAGCGATGAACATCCCTACCGAGATGGTTGAGGATATTAACCCTGTATATGCTTGTATGGTGGGGACGAATCAAACTAACCCGCGATGCGTTGCTCTAGAAGGAGAAATAGGGAAGCAAGTCTCTTGCTCGATCTATACGGTTCGCAGTTCATCGTGTAGAGAGGTCCAAGCCGGAGATGCGCAATGTGCCAAAGCTCGACAAGCCCATCATCTGATCCCATTAATTGATATTGAAATTGTTCCATCGTCGAATGATGACGATTACGATCAGGTCAGTTAATTTGAATGATTTAAAATATGCTTCTGTTTTATATGCTCTTATTATGATTTTTTCGGATAGTAAATTGCATAAAAATAGGGGTGGTGGGTAAATTTCATAAAATTGTCGATAATAAGAAATGAAATTTACCTTAAAATTTGTATATAATGGCGCACGGAAATTACCAGTGAGACTGTTATGTTGACCATCGTTCAAGACGCGTTAACTTTTGATGATGTCCTATTACTCCCTGCCTACTCTACTGTTCTCCCAAAAGATGTCTCTCTAAAGACACGTTTAACTCGCGGCATTAATTTGAATATCCCTCTTGTGTCTGCAGCAATGGATACGGTGACTGAATCCCGTATGGCAATTGCAATGGCACAAAATGGCGGTATTGGTATCCTTCATAAAAATATGGATATTGCAGCGCAAGCTGCTGAAGTACGCCGTGTGAAAAAATTCGAAGCAGGCATGGTGAAAGATCCAATTACAGTAACCCCTGAAACGACTGTGCGTGAGTTAATCGCAATTACGCAAGCGAACAATATCAGCGGTGTGCCAGTGGTGAAAGATGGCAAAGTAGTTGGTATTGTGACAGGTCGTGATACACGCTTTGAAACTAATCTTGAACAGCCAGTAAGCAACATCATGACTGGTCAAGATCGTTTGGTCACCGTTCGCGAAGGTGAATCGAAAGAAAACATTCAGGCACTTCTCCAAAAAAATCGCATTGAGAAAGTGATTGTTGTTGGCGAAAACAACGAACTAAAAGGTTTAATCACTGTAACAGATTTTAATAAGGCTGAGCTTTATCCAAATAGCTGTAAAGATGACTTAGGTCGTTTACGTGTGGGTGCTGCAGTTGGTACAGGTGTAGAAACTCCAAGCCGTGTTGAAGCATTGGTTGATGCGGGTGTTGACGTGATTGTAGTCGATACTGCACATGGTCACTCTGCTGGTGTTATCGAGCGCGTACGTTGGGTTAAAGCCAACTACCCACAAGTTCAAGTCATTGGCGGTAACATTGCGACTGGCGATGCTGCATTGGCTTTACTTGATGCAGGCGCAGATGCTGTGAAAGTAGGTATCGGTCCTGGTTCAATCTGTACGACTCGTATTGTTGCAGGTATTGGTATGCCACAAATTTCGGCGATCGATTCTGTTGCTAACGCACTGAAAGATCAAATTCCATTGATCGCAGACGGTGGTATCCGCTTCTCAGGTGATATGGCAAAAGCGATCGGTGCAGGTGCAAGTACGATTATGGTGGGTTCTTTACTTGCTGGTACTGAAGAAGCACCAGGCGAAGTTGAATTCTTCCAAGGTCGTTATTACAAAGCTTACCGAGGAATGGGTTCATTGGGTGCAATGGCGGGTGCAACAGGTTCTGCGGATCGTTATTTCCAAGACTCTAAAGCAGGTGCTGAGAAGTTGGTTCCAGAAGGTATTGAAGGCCGCGTACCTTACAAAGGGCCAATGGGCAACATCGTGCATCAAATGATGGGTGGTTTACGTTCATCTATGGGTTATACAGGCTCTGCAGTGATTGAAGATCTTCGTCAAAATGCGAAATTCGTGAAAATCACGTCTGCGGGTATGTCTGAATCACACGTTCACGATGTGACCATTACTAAAGAAGCACCGAATTACCGTGTTGGTTAATTGCCTGTTATAAAACAATTTTTAAAAAAACCGTCATGTAAATGACGGTTTTTTTATTTTGGTGTAAAGTGGTGCGCATTGAAAAAGGATGATGTTAATCACCCGCTAAGAAGTGAGAGAATGAATGAGTTATTTTGGTACTGATGGTATTCGTGGGAAATTCGGTGTATTTCCAATCACACCTGAGTTTGCACTCAAATTAGGGTTTGCTGCGGGTAAAGTACTTAAGCGTAGAACAAAAAGAAATAAACCGATTGTGGTGATGGGCAAAGATCCTCGTTTATCAGGTTATATTTTAGAAGCTGCTTTACAATCGGGTTTAAACGCAGCTGGTGTTTATGTGCATTTATTGGGTCCATTACCTACGCCTGCCATTGCTCATTTAACTCGTGCTTTGCATGCCAGTTTAGGGATTGTCATCTCAGCTTCACATAACCCTTATCATGATAATGGCATTAAGTTTTTTTCTTCAGAAGGAAAAAAATTACCAGACGAGTTTCAAGATGAGATTAATGCTGAACTCGAGAAAGATATTGTCATTGATGATATTGCGAGTCTAGGAAAAAGTGTGCGTGTTGATGATGCTCCAGGTCGTTATATTGAATTTTGTAAATCAACGTTCCCATACCATTATGATTTAAACAATTTAAAGATTGTCGTCGACTGTGCCAATGGAGCAGCATATAACGTGGGTCCTGCGGTATTCCGTGAGCTCGGTGCCAAAGTGATTGCGATTCATAATGAACCGAATGGTTTGAATATTAACCAAGGCTGTGGCTCAACTCATCCTGAGAGTTTGCAAGCTGCTGTTGTTGAGCATCAAGCAGATTTGGGTATTGCATTTGATGGCGATGCAGATCGTGTCATTCTAGTGGATCAGAATGGAAAGCTGATTGATGGCGATCATATTCTATATATCTTGGCGACACAAAGTGCCAATAAACCAGCCGGTATTGTCGGTACGCTCATGAGCAATATGGCACTTGAATTAGCACTTGAAAAAGCAGAAGTTCCACTGCTACGTGCCAAAGTTGGTGACCGTTATGTACTGCAAGGTTTAGAGGAAAACGGTTGGGTTATTGGTGGTGAACCTTCAGGTCACATTTTAACTCTAGACAAGAGCACCACAGGTGATGCGATTATTGCAGCCCTACAAGTCTTAACTGTCATGGTTGAACAGAAGAAAGCATTGCATGAGTTGGTTGCTGACTTTAAATTACTGCCAAACGTGCTTGTAAATGTCCGTTTAGATGCAATGTTTGATCCATACTCAGTACCTGCATTGGCTGCAGAATTTGCCAAAGCCGAAGCGCAACTTAAAGGTCGTGGTCGATTACTGATTCGTAAGTCAGGGACTGAACCTGTAATTCGTGTGATGGTTGAAGGTGATAATCTTCAAGAAGTGACTGCACTGGCACATGCTTTGGCAGATGCTGTACGTGCTAATGCAGCAGCTTAATCGGGGATTGACTCATGAGTGATTTGATTAAAGATCTCAGTGAACTGCGCCTAAATTATCAAAAAGGCGAATTACATGAGGATCAAGTGAATGCTGATCCACATGAACAGTTTCTATTGTGGTTTAACCATGCGTTAGAAGCTCAGCTTCACGAACCGTATGCCATGTCATTGGCTACGGCAAATGCCGATGGTCGACCGCACGTACGTACCGTATTACTTCGAGGTGCGGATGAAAATGGTTATGCGTTCTATACCAATTATGACAGCCAAAAAGGACTCGACTTAGTAGCCAATCCTTATGCGCAAATTCTGTTTTATTGGGCAGAACAAGAACGCCAAATTCGCATTTCAGGTCGAGTGGTAAAAATTTCGGAACAAGAATCCGCTGATTATTACCATAAGCGTCCGCGTGATAGTCAAATTGCAGCGCATATTAGTACCCCACAAAGTGGTGTGATTGCGAGCCGTGACGAGCTACAGCAACGCTTTAATGATTTGCATGAGCGTGTGGCAGATCAACAAACTTTAGATAAGCCTGACTTCTGGGGTGGTTACCGTATAGAGCCAGATTATTATGAGTTCTGGCAAGGTCGCCCAAACCGTTTGCACGACCGTTTGTGTTATGAAAAAATCGACGGTGCGTGGAAATTACAACGATTGATGCCATAAATGCCAAAATTTGAAATCAAGCAACGTCCATTTTTAACACGCCCTGAAAATTTTCAGGGCGTGCCTTCATTTATTGCCGAAATTTTGGCACGTCGAGGCGTTGAATCTGAACAAGAACTAGAACTGAAATTAAAATACTTATTAGCGCCAACTATGAAGGGGTTAGATGCTGCAATTCAGTTGATCGACCAAGCCATTGATCAACACAAAAAAATTGTGATTGTCGGTGACTATGATGCTGACGGTGCGACCAGTACAGCACTGATGATGCTTGCACTACGTGACATGGGGGCAGATGTTGATTATTTAGTCCCTGATCGCTTTAAGTATGGCTATGGTTTGACACCTGCTATTGCAGATCTTGCGTTTGCCAACTTTACGCCTGATTTGTTGATTACGGTCGACAATGGCATTTCAAGTCATGATGGAGTTAAGCAAGCTCAAGATCATGGGATGCAAGTAATTATTACCGATCACCATCTCACAACCAAGCCAACGCCTATGGCTGAGGCAGTGGTGAATCCGAATCAACTCGGTTGTGAGTTTCCAAGTAAAGCTTTGGCAGGAGTAGGAGTTGCCTTTTATGTGTTGGCGAACCTATCCAGTCATCGTAAAAAAATGGGCAAGTCTTTTGCACAAATGATCAGCTATTTGGATTTGGTTGCGCTTGGGACCTATGCCGATGTTGCCAGTTTGGACTATAACAACCGAATCTTAATCGACAGTGGTCTAAAGCGGATTCAACAAGGATTATGTCGCCCTGGGATTTCAGCCTTATTAGATATTGCCAAACGTGATCCTGCAGGACTGAAAGCGCAAGACTTAGGTTTTGTGATTGGACCGCGAATTAATGCGGCAGGGCGTATGGAAACCATGGATATTGGCATCGAATGTCTCTTGGCATCCGACTTGGCTACAGCATATCCTTTAGCGGAACAGCTGAATCAACTCAATGTGGAACGTCGTCAGGTAGAAGGTAAAATTAAACAAGAAGCATTGACTGCATTAGATCAAATTCAGCTAGATAAGGATGCAATACCTGCAGCGTTAATTATGTTTGAGCCACATTGGCATCAAGGTGTGATTGGAATTGTGGCAGGACGCTTAAAAGAGCAGTTCCATCGTCCGAGTATCGTTTTTGCCCGTGATGAAGATGGCATTCATATCAAAGGTTCAGCGCGTTCAATTGAGGGAATTCATATTCGGGATGCGATTGAGCGTGTGGCTGAGCAATATCCACATATTGTCAGTCACTTTGGTGGGCATGCTGCAGCTGCAGGTCTAACCATTAAAAAAGAACATTTTGCTGAATTTAAGCAGGTATTTGAGCAGTTGATTGCCAGTCAAGATGAAAGTCTGTTTACTGCAACCTTATGGACGGATGGGGAGTTGCCAGCTTCAGCTTTCCAAATTGAAACGGTGGACGTATTACAAAATTTAAGTCCTTGGGGGCAAATGTTTCCTGCGCCTGTATTCGAGGGAGTATTTAAAATTTTGGATTATCGCTGGCTTAAGGATGTGCACTTGAAACTGCGTGTAGCTTTAGAAAATGGTCAAGTGGTAGAGGCAATCGCCTTTAACGCAGCAGATAAATATCAGTTTGATCCGATGCTCAATGAAATTCGCTTGGTCTATGAGCTGGATAAAAATACCTTTAATGGCAATACCAGTTTACAAATGCGCATTGTACATATGCATCAATAAAAAACCGCTCATTAGAGCGGTTTTTAGCACTCAAAGATTAGAAGCGGTATGCACCACGTACAGCAAAGGTATTACCGTCATCTGCGAAACCAATTCGACCTTCGACACTTACTTGCTGATTGAAGAATTTTTTAGCATTTACACCAAACTCATCAAAAGATCCGCCATTGAAATCTTGATTGAAATAGTCAACACCCACGCTGAGTGTTTTATCAATATAATAATCGCCTCTTAACGAGAACTCGTCTAGATCACCAAATGCAGCTCCAGCCTCTAAATTCACATCATTTGTGCCAATTTGAGTGACATATTTTGCTCGAATAGTAGGGTCAATACCATCATCGTTGTCATCATCCCAACCACGTAAACCAGCTGCGACCAATAAAGATGGTGCTAAGAAATAACCAGCTTCAATTTTATAGTTTGTGACATCATTATCAGGGGTGTTAGGTATTTTTTGAGTTTCCTGAGAAAGATTGGCATTTAGATAGAAATCAGTATTTGGAACAAAGTATTCAATTCCAACACCATAATTCCAGTATTCGACCACATCAAAGTCGTCATAAGATACTTTTGCATTCACGTTGCTCGAACGATTTAAAAATGCAGCTTCGTTCAATGGAGAGTTCTTGATTTGAACAGGATTAAAATAATATGTGCCATCAAGCGCAAAACCTGCAGAATTGCTACCATTATCAGGATCGATCAATTTGGCTGTAGCCCCAACTTCAGCTTGATACGCATGTGCAGTTCCTAAGCTTGCAATAAGTGCAGTCGCAAGTGTAATTTTTTTAAACATATATTGACTCTCTTTGTTATAGAAATATGACTGTTTTGTGACAGCTGATTTCTATTGTAAGAACAAAAGGGGATGAGTCAATGCACAAAAAATGACATTCCATCGGGATTTTGCACAAAAAAAGCCCATCATTAAGATGGGCTTTTAAGAAACACTAAATTTTAATTAAGATATTAGAAGCGATATTTAGCAGCTAAACCGAACTTGTTGTAATCATTATTTGCAAGTTCACCGAAACCTACACGACCTTCTAAGCTTACTTGAGGTGTGAAGAATTTACGTGCGCTTACACCAAACTCGTTTGTATCTGCAGGACCAGTATCTTTACTATAGTAATCCACACCAACACTTAAAGTTTTATCGATGAAGTAATCAGCAGCTAGATTATATTCATCAAGGTCACCAAATGCAGCGCCAGCTTCTAAGTTGATATCTTTACCGTTAGACAATGTAGTTACATATTTAGCACGTAATGTTGGGTCAACACCATCATCATAGTCGTTATCGTAACCCTTAAGACCTGCTGCAATTAATAAGCCAGGTGCAGGCAAATAACCTACTTCAGCACCATAAACTGTCTCATCAAAATCAGGTCCAATATCAAATTTACGATCATCACGACCAACATTACCGCTTACATAAAAATCAGAATTAGGTACGAAGTATTCAACACCTACGCCGTATTGATGTCTTTCATCATCACCAACTTCACTGTATTGGTATTTCGCATTTACATTACTTGCACGATCAAGGAATGCAGCTTCAGCTAGTGGAGCATTGCGTGTTTGAACTGGTTGGAAATAATAAGTACCATCAACACCAAATGAACCACTTGTACTACCATTATCAGGATCGATAAGACCTGCAGAAGCACCTACTTCAGCTTGATATGCATTTGCAGTTCCAGTTACAGCTAAAGCAGAAAGAAGTGCAGACGCGATTGCTAATTTTTTCATGGATACTTCCCCTCAATAGAGTTAGTTGTTAATACATTTTTTGTTACAAGTTCAGTGTAGGGGAAAATCATGAAGGATCAATCAAGCAAAAGTAACAGTAATGTATCTTGTGTAATTTTTATGTAAAAATAAAAATTTAAGTTATTGATTTTAAAAAATAAAAAAACATGTTAATTCATGTGAAAGATAAGGTGTTTTAGTCATTTTATGTTGCTTTTGAATATGAATTGTATGCAATTTGAACGAAAGTAGCAGTTTTGGCACTGCTACTTCCCCCTGTTGAATGGAATTAGAATCGATATGTTCCGTTTACATTAAACTTATTTTCATCATCACTGAATCTTAAAATACTCCCAAGAGAGAGGTTATTATTGATAAAGTATTTGCCACGTAATTGGTATTCGTCTTTATGAATTTTACTAGTGCTATTCGTATCTCGCGTATAAGCACTACCTAGGCTTAAGCGTTGAGTTAAATAATAATCCCCACCAAATGTAATCGAATCAATATCATGTCCAAAGCTACCATCCAATTCTAAATTGAGATATTGACCATTTTGGCCTAATGGGGTGACATATTTGGCTTTTAAAGCAAAAGCATTTTCATCAAAGCCTTCACCTTTATAAGCATTAATACCTACTGCTATCAGTAAATTTTGAATAGGAGTATAACCAACGAGAGCTCTATAGGTGGTTAGATCGAAACGCTGCTTAGCATGAGATGAACCGTTTAGTGAGCTTGAGCGTGACTCCACTTTATAATGTTGACGACCGACCTCACCTGTGAAGTACAGTTGATCAATATAATATTCTCCCCCTATTGAATAGCCGTGCAGCTCTTGTTTGCTTTGTGCAACTGTTTCATTTATATACACTTTATCGTCTTTAATATGCTGAAAACTATATTTCGCTGAAACGCGATTATGGTGGCCAAGAAATGCAGCCTCATTAAGTGGTTTATTTTCAGTATCAACTGCTTTGAAGTAATAAGTACCTTCTGTTTCAAATACACCGTGATAATCAACCTTGAGACTATCATGGTCAAAATAGGTATATCCAGCATCAATTTGAGCTTGGTAGGCCATAGCTGAAGTTGTCAAAGGGAGGATGGCCAAAGCCAAATAGGTTTTGTTCATTTTCATAAGTCTCTGCTTATTGTTGTAAAAATAAAGTAAGTATTTTTTAATAATTAAATGTATTGTTAATAATAACTAAACAATGGTCAAGAGAATATTGAATAAAAAAGCAAACTCTCAAGTTTTACTTGGCTGTGTTAAAATATTGCCAATTTTGATATAGACATATTTAGGATCTACACCGTGGAAATTAATCCTTATCTTCTCCAGCTGAAAGACTTGAACGAACGTGGTCAAACACTACGGGGGTATCTTTGACTACGATCTAAAGAAAGAGCGTTTAGAGGAGGTTCTCCGCGAACTTGAAGATCCAGCAATTTGGAATGATCAAAATCGTGCTCAAGCGATGGCAAAAGAAAAAGGTGAGCTCGAAAACGTTTTAAATGTTTTAGATGGTTTAGCAACACAACTTGATGATGCACAAGCGATGCTTGATCTTGCTGTAGAAGCGGATGAAGAAGAAATGCTTGCAGATGTTCAAGCAGAACTTGATTCAGCTGAGGCTGAACTGGCTAAACTTGAATTCAGACGTATGTTTAGTAATCCAATGGATCCAAATCCTTGCTATGTCGAAATTCAAGCGGGGTCAGGTGGTACTGAAGCTCAAGATTGGGCATCTATGCTATTACGTATGTACTTACGTTGGATTGAGCGTCATGGCTTTAAAGCTGAGTTAATGGAAGAATCTGACGGTGATGTGGCTGGGATTAAATCGGCAACTATTCGTGTAGAAGGCGAATATGCTTATGGTTGGTTACGTACTGAATCAGGTGTACATCGCTTAGTCCGTAAATCACCTTTTGACTCAGGCAACCGTCGTCACACTTCATTCTCAGCGGTTTTTGTGTCTCCAGAAATTGATGACAACATTGAAATTGAGATCAATCCAGCAGATGTCCGTACGGATACATACCGCGCTTCAGGTGCAGGTGGTCAGCACATTAACAAAACAGATTCTGCCGTGCGTTTAACCCATGCACCAACTGGAATTGTGGTGGCTTGTCAGAACCAGCGTTCACAACATGCTAACCGTGATCATGCTTGGAAACAGCTTCGTGCTAAATTGTACGAATTGGAAATGAATAAGCGTAATGAAGCAGCTCAAGCACTAGAAGATTCTAAATCGGATATTGGGTGGGGGAGCCAAATTCGATCTTATGTGTTGGATGATTCACGTATTAAGGACTTACGTACTGGCGTTGAAAATTCAAATACGGGTGCCGTGTTAGATGGTGATCTTGATAAATTTATTGAAGCTAGTTTGAAACAAGGGCTTTAATATTTTTTTAAAAAAAGGCAGGGCAAAAGCCCTGCCTTTTTCGTTCTAGCACGAAGCTTGCTAGATTAAATCAGTTCAATGTTAGAATCAGAATTATTCGGCACAGTCATTCATAAACTCGATTTGTTAAATATCGTAATAATTCGATATTAATATCTATAAAAATCGATATAATGAGTTCAGCACAGTGCAGATCATTAACTTGAGTGAAATGAGATGGATACTGAAGCAATTTTTAAAGCCTTATCGAACCCGATACGCCGCCAAATTTTACAATGTTTAAAAGATCCAGAGCGCTTTATTCCACAAGATGAGTGCGTGCAAGATTTTAGTCGTGGCGTATGTGCAGGACAGATTGAAAAAATTGCAGATGTATCTCAGTCAACCATGTCTAATCATTTATCTGTTTTACAGCAAGCAGGTTTGGTTCATGTTACTAAGCATGGTCAATGGTCTTATTTTTCTCGTAATGAAGCACTGATAAAAAGTTTTGCAGAACACCTTCAACAATCACTCTAACGATAATGAGTGAAGAGGATAGATGAATGACTGATTTTAGTAGCCCAGTAGTCTTTGGTGAATTAAAGCTCAAAAATCGCGTGGTTATGGCACCTTTAACGCGTAGTCGTGCGACAGATGATCGCGTACCAACAGAAATGATGGCTGAGTATTATGCGCAACGTGCAAGTAGTGGATTAATTATCTCAGAAGCGACCGTAATTTCTGAGGAGGCGAATGGCTATTTAAATACGCCAGGATTATTCACTGATGCTCAAGTAGAAGGGTGGAAGAAAGTAACCCAAGCTGTTCATGATAAAGATGGATTAATTGTCGCTCAGCTTTGGCATGTTGGACGTGTGTCACATCCAGATTTACTGAAGGGTGATATACCCGTTTCGGCGAGTGCTGTTCAACAAGCCGGACATGTCAGTTTGTTGCGTCCGAAACGTCCTTATGTCTTGCCACGTCCATTAGAAATTTCTGAAATTCACGCGATTACAGCGCAATATAAAGAAGCAGCAATTCGTGCTAAAGAGGCAGGATTTGATGGTGTGGAATTGCATGCGGCGAATGGTTATTTAATTGATCAATTCTTGCAATCGAAAACCAATCAGCGTGAAGATGAATATGGTGGCTCGGTTGAAAATCGTGCGCGTTTCTTGTTAGAAGTCGTGGATGAGCTAATTGAAGTTTGGGGTGCTGGTCGAGTAGGTGTACATTTAGCTCCTCGTGGTGATGAACACGATATGGGTGATGATGATCCACGTGAAACTTTTGGTTATGTGTTAGAACAACTCGGTCAAAGAAACATTGCATTTTTCTTTACACGTGAATATTTGGCAGAAGACAGTATTAGCCAAGAATTAAAAGCGCGTGGACAAGGTATTCCTTTTATTGCCAATATGCGTTTAAGTCGAGAGGATGCTTTACAACTTCTCACTTCAGGTCAAGCTGATGCAGTGTCTTTTGGTAAAGATTATATCGCCAATCCTGATTTATATGAGCGTTTGGTACAGAATGCTCCTTTGAATGAATTAAAGTTAGAAAATATGATCGGGACGAATGTGGCTGAAGGCTATATCGATTATCCTTTTTTACAAGGAAATTGAAATTTAAGATAAGTATTTGAACCGAAAAAATTCGCAGGGTATGATCTCAACTTCGTGGTCATGCCCTATTTTTTTAAGAATGCTCGAGGTCTTACGTTTTGACAACTCCATTTTGGTATAACGCAGCATTGGCTTTACTAAAGCCAATTTATAAATGGCGTATAAAAAAGCGAGCAGACAATATTGAGCAATTTCATCAAGAGTGCTTAGAGCGCTTCGGTCCGTTTCAATCTCCAAAAAATCTTAATGCGATATGGTTTCATGTGGTTTCAGTTGGAGAAACCAATGCTGCACAACCTCTGATAGAACATTATTTAAAGCTTGGGTATGCTGTGTTGGTTTCGAATACCACCAAAACAGGTCAGGCACGAGCTAAATCCTTATTTGCAAAAGCACCATATGTAGATCTTTTTCAAGCAGTATATTTACCTGCAGATCAAAAAAAATTAGTCAGTGCTTTTTTTAAAAAATATCAACCCAAAATGTTGGTTTTGGTTGAAACAGAACTATGGCCCAATTTAATTGATCAGGCGAAAATTAGTAAAATACCCACTTTTTTGGTGAACGCACGTTTATCTAAAAAGTCAGCAAAAGGATACGCCAAAGTACCAAGTATTACTCAGCCTATGCTCAGCGGTCTGACTCAACTTTTGGCTCAAGATGAAGCTTCACTGAATCGATTTAGGGCTTTAGGTGCTGCTACAGCGCATAGTCAAACAGTGGGTAGTATTAAGTTTGATATTCATGCGCCCGAAGAAATGCTATTGAAAGCGCAACAAATTCATCAAGATTGGGATTTGCAAGCACGCCAAATTATTACGATTGCAAGCACACATCATCCTGAAGAGAAAAATCTGTTATCTAAGTTTAAAGATTATTTAAATGATCATCCTGCCGTCTTGCTGATTATTGTACCGCGTCATCCAGAACGTTTTGATGAAGTTGCACAAGCCATTCAAAGTCATGAGTTAAAAATGCATCGACGTAGTTTAGGTGAAATCATTGAGGCTGATACACAAGTTTATCTTGCTGATAGTATGGGTGAAATGTGGATTTGGTATGCATTGAGCCAAGCAAGTTTTGTGGGTGGATCATTAAATGAACCTGGCGGTGGGCATAATATCTTAGAGCCAATATCACTCAATGTCCCGACTGTGATTGGACCGAACTACTTTAACTTTCAAACCATTGTCGATGAATTTGTGGAAGAAAAAGGGATTCTAATCGGTCAAACTACGGAAGAGGTGGTGAATCATCTTATTCAGTGCTTATCTCAGGATGAAACGATTTTAGCAGTACAAAATCAGGCTCAAAAGATCATGCAACGGAATACAGGGTCATTGCAAAAACATATTCATGTCCTGAATCAATACCTTTAGTTTTTAAGTATATGAATATTGTATTGCTTGATCCTGCATCAGCACAGGATGACCTCTGGACGATTCAATCTGCACGCCAAATTGAGCATCTGAAGCATCAACTTGATATTAAAATTGGAGATACTTTAAAGGTTGGTATTAGAGGTGCTGGTCGATATACAGCTGAGGTCATAGAAATTTCTGAAAGGAAAATCTTAATTCAGCCACTTTATGAAGAGCCTGTACCGAAGAAATTACCTGTAACGTTAATCGTTGCTATGCCTAGACCGAAAGTATTGAGACGATTGATTCAAGATGCTGTAACTTTAGGCGTAGAAAAAATCATTTTGCTGCACAGCTATCGGGTCGATAAAAGCTATTGGCAAACACCATTTTTACAACAAATTGATCACTATGTTCAACTGGGCTTAGAACAAGCGGGTGATACATTTCCACCTGAAATCGAAATGTATAAACGCTTTAAACCTTTTGTGGAAGATGTTCTTCCTCAAATGATTTCCGTTGAACGACCAGCTTATGTAGCACATCCTTATGCAACCCACAGTATGCCTCATGCGATTGAGCACCCGTGTACGATATTGATTGGGCCTGAAGGTGGTTATATTCCTTATGAGATTGATTTACTCATAAAAAACGGCTGCCAAGCTGTCAGCTTAGGCAACCGAATTATTCGTACTGAGACGGTGATTCCTTATGTGTTAGGTCGTCTGTTTAGCACGTGGTGATTCATCTTCTTGTGAAGAATCTCCGCGATAGACTTTAACCTCTTGAACTGGATATGGAATCGAGATTTCATGTTCAGCAAAAGCTTGAATCACTTTTTCTTGAACTAAACTAATAGATGTAGATGTCGCAGTTTCACCCGTATTCACCCACCAACGTACAGTGAGGTTGATTGAGAAATCAGCTAAGGCAGAGACATTCACGCTAAATGCAGGTTGACTGAGGATTTGTTGATCCCGGTCTAAAATACTCAAAATAATATCTTTCGCTTTTTGAACATCATCTTCGTAACCAATACCGACCACGAATTCACAACGACGACGTGGATATGCCGTATTAACAGTAACTGCATTGGTATAAACCGTTGCGTTGGGAATGACGATACGGCGACCATCAGGTGAACGTAAGTAGGTTGCACGAATTTGAATATCTTCAACGGTCCCCTCTAAACCATTCACAATGATATCGTCGCCAATTTTGAAGGGTTCACCGAGTAGAATTAAGATACCAGAGAGCAGGTTTTGAAAAATATCTTTAAATGCAAAACCAATTGCGACAGATCCGATCCCCAGTGCACTCATCAGCTGTCCAGGTGTAAACCCTGGAATTGCAATAACCATCGCAATTAAGAAGCCAAAGAAAATAATAAAAGAGCTACCGACGCGGTTGAGGACGAGCACTAAATTTTGTTTGGTATATGAACGCTCTGAAAGTGCTTTTCTGACAAATAATTTGAACAGCTTAGACAACAACCAAAATAAGGTAAATACAATCAAAGCAATACAGATATAAGGGATTCGTTCCCAAAAGCCATCCATGATTTTATCAATGGTGGTATATGCATCATTGTATTTCGCAGTATGTGCAATGACGGTTTGAGCCGTTTTCTCACTTGCATCTTGTAGAAGTTGAGTCGTACCTTGAGCCACCTGACTCAAAGAATTTTGTTGTTCAGCCACGAGTGTTCCAAATGTATTGAATGTTTACATTTTGCCTGAAAATACAGTGAATAAAAATCACGTTCGCAGGTTTTATCGTCATTTTTATTCATTGAATAAACTGAAAATAACAAAAAAATTGCATGTTTTTATAAACATTCAGCACCTTGTCCAACAAAAAAATCGAAATGGTATTTATTGATAAAAAAATGGAGTTTTTTGACAACGACAGATTTTACTTGCTTATGAATGATGATCAGCAATGATTCGGATCATTGATTGTTAGATATTTTAGGTTGTTCAATTGGCAAGAAGATACGGATAACTTTTGAAATAAATGAATGCTCAGTCTACGACCAAAGCATGATTGTTTGAAATTTTAAAGTATAGTCATACTCAAGATATAAGACAAAAAATGATCAGTATGATCAAGACAACTCTCGAGATGAGAAACATAAATCAAGGATGCGAATTATGAATGAAATATATCCAGTACCCGAAGTTTTTAAAAAAACTGCACGAACCAATGAAGAGCAATATTTCGAGCGGTATAAAGCATCTATTGAAAACCCCGAAGCATTTTGGACCGAAGCAGCCAAGAAACTAGACTGGATTAAGCCTTTTACACAAGTCAAAAATACCAACTTTGATAAAGAGAATTACAAAGTTGAATGGTTTGCAGATGGCCAATTAAATGTCAGTGAAAACTGTCTCGATCGACATTTAAAAGAACACCCACATAAACCTGCGATTATTTGGGAAGGTGATCATCCATCACGCCATAAAATTATTTCATTTGAAGAATTACACGATGAAGTTTGTCGTTTTGCCAATGTTCTCAAGAAGCATGGCGTGACCAAAGGCGACCGTGTTGTTCTGTATATGCCAATGGTCCCTGAAGCAGCCATTGCGATGTTGGCATGTACACGTATTGGTGCGGTACATTGCGTGGTGTTTGGAGGTTTTTCACCAGATTCTTTAGCAAGTCGTATTGATGATAGCCAAGCAAAAGTCATCATTACAGCAGACTCGGGCATGCGGGGTGGTAAGCCAATTCCACTGAAAGAAAACGTTGATGCAGCGATGGAGCTTGAAGGGACGAGCTCTGTACAAAATGTCATTGTGGTGCATCGTACTGGTAACCCAATCACAATGCATGAAGGTCGTGACCTGTGGTATCACATGGAAATCATGACAGTCACAGATATCTGTCCACCTGAACCAATGAATTCAGAGGATCCGCTGTTTATTTTATATACTTCAGGCTCAACGGGTAAACCTAAAGGTGTGCTACATACTACAGGCGGTTATCTGACTTACGCGAACTTTACCTTTAGGGAAGTATTTGATTTAAAACAAGATGATATTTTCTGGTGTACCGCTGATGTCGGTTGGATTACTGGTCATTCTTATGTGTTGTATGGTCCACTTTCAAATGGGACGACAACATTGATGTTTGAGGGTGTTCCACAATACCCAACTTGGGCACGCACTGGACATATTGTAGATAAGCACAACGTCACAATTTTATATACGGCACCAACGGCGATCCGAGCGATGATGCGTGAAGGTGATGCATTTATCCGTGAAAGTGACCGTAGTAGCTTACGCTTGTTGGGCTCCGTCGGTGAGCCAATTAATCCTGAAGCTTGGAACTGGTACTACACCGTAGTTGGTGAAAGTCGTTGTCCAATTGTAGATACATGGTGGCAAACTGAAACAGGTGGCTTCATGATTTCGCCTTTACCGGGCGCAACTGCACTTAAACCTGGTTCTGCAACACGCCCATTCTTTGGTGTACAACCTGCTTTGGTTGATGCTGATGGTAAAGAGCTAGAAGGAGAGGCTGAAGGTAATTTGGTGATCAAAGATTCTTGGCCAGGACAAATGCGTACCATTTGGGGTGATCCAGATCGTTTTATCGAGGCATATTTCTCAACTTATCCAGGGAATTATTTCACGGGAGATGGTGCACGCCGTGATAAAGATGGTTATTACTGGATTACGGGGCGAGTGGATGATGTTCTGAACGTTTCGGGACACCGCTTGGGGACTGCAGAGATTGAAAGTGCATTGGTTGCACATGAACATGTTGCAGAAGCAGCCGTTGTGGGTATGCCACATGACATCAAAGGTCAAGGGATTGCAGCCTATGTAACTTTACAGGCAGATACGCCAGAGTCAGAAGAACTCAGGAAAGAGCTAGTAGGTTGGGTAAGAAAAGTTTTAGGACCTGTGGCTACACCAGATGCAATTTATTGGGCGCCAGCATTACCCAAAACACGTTCAGGCAAGATTATGCGCCGAATTTTGAGAAAAATTGCCGCTAATGAGCTAGATAGTTTGGGCGATACCTCAACTTTGGCAGATCCACAGGTCGTGGATCAATTAATTGCTGAAGTGAAATCACAGCAGTAATCCCGATTAAACAGACGAAGTCATTTTTTAAATACCGTTAGTTCAACTAGCGGTATTTTTAGTTCAGTGATAAGAAAAGCAGGCATTGTGATAAGTCAAATCATGTTGATCTGCTAAGCTTATCAGTAGATGCGATACGGAATATAACAATGAATTCTCCCCTAAATTTTAATCCTGAAACGCCACTTGAGACTGCGCAAATACTTGCATCTGAGTTTGCGAAAACCGCAGCAGAACGAGATAAACAAGGTGGAAATCCAAAGGCTCAGCGAGATCTAATTCGACAAAGTGGTTTGTTGTCTTTATCTATTCCAAAAGAATTTGGTGGGCAAGGTGCAACTTGGAGCACGATTTTTAAAACTATTCAAACCATTGCTCAAGTTGATAGTTCACTTGCGCATGTATATGGCTTTCATCATTTGCTTATTGCGACGGTACAACTTTTCGCACAGCCAGCTCAATATGGAGATTGGTTTAGACAAACTGCCAAACACAACTTATTTTGGGGAAATACGTTAAATCCATTAGATCGTAGAACAACCGCGAAACAAGTTTCTGATGAAGAATTTATCTTCCATGGTGATAAAAGTTTTTGTTCTGGATCAATTGATTCAGATATCCTGCTCTGTTCGGGATTTAATGAAGATGGAAAGTTACTGATTGGCGTGATTCCAACAGCACGAGAGGGCGTGAGCTTTCTTGGGGATTGGAATAATATGGGGCAACGTCAAACGGATAGTGGTACCAGTCATTTTGAACAGGTCAAAATTCGCAAGGATGAATTACTCCTCAATCCCGGTCCTTTAAGTACACCTTATTCAAGTTTGAGACCGCTAATTGCTCAACTGATTTTCGTGCATTTATTTTTAGGTGTTGCTGAGGGAGCGTTCAATGTTGCGAAAGAGACAGTTCAAACACAAAAAGCTTGGTCGAAATCACTGGTTGAACAAGCGGTGAATGATCCATTTACCCAGAAGCATTTCGCCGAATTTTATGTGCAACTTGAAGGTGTGCGCTTGCTCGCGGAAAAAGCGATCAATACATTACAAAAGGCGTGGGATGAAGGGGAAACATTAACTGCGGAGCAACGTGGTGAAGCCTCAATTGCAATCGCAACCGCCAAAATTGCAGCGACTCATACTTCACTTTATGTGACACAAAATATTTTTCAAGTGATGGGTGCACGCGCGACTACTGCAAAACTGAATTTAGATCGATTCTGGCGTAATGTACGAACCCAAACCCTGCATGATCCAATTGATTATAAATATCAGGAAGTCGGAGAGTGGGCATTAACTGGAAAAGTTCCAGATCCGAGTTTCTACTCTTAGATCCAATTGATTATGAAAAAAGCCTCTATCGTAGAGGCTTTTATTTATTTTTGATGAATATTTTCTAAAGTATCGACAAGCGTACGTGTCATCTGATCAATTTCGTAATTGACTTGATCGCCGACTTGAATATATTTCCATGTGGTTAAGCGTAAAGTTTCTGGAATAAGATCGATTGAGATTTGATTGTTTGCACGATCAACCCGATTGACTGTCAAACTGCAGCCATTTAAACCGATAAAGCCCTTTAAGAAGAAATATTTGATATTGCCATTTGGAATTTCAAGGTCGATATGAACAGTTTCACCATTTTTGGTTAAATGCTTTACGGTTGCAGTGCCTTCAATATGACCATATAAATTATGCCCACCATTCTCAGCACCTACTTTAGCGGAGCGTTCAATGTTGACCTCATCACCGACGTTGAGTTGACCTAAAGTGGTTAATTCAAGTGTTAGATTTGAAACATCAAAATGCACTTGACCAGCGATCAGATCAATTTGTGTAGCGGTTAAGCAAACACCATTAATCGCAACACTGGCGCCGATAAATACATCATGAAAAAGATTGAGCGCATTAGAAATAACAAAAGTCCGATATCCCTCTTTATGCTGTATATCTAATACTTTTTCTAACCCTTGCACGATACCTGTATACATAATAAACCTTTGCCTAAAAATAAATCTTAATTGCTTTTAATCCTACCTGAGATCGTAGAGATGATCATCTTACGCAGATCAATTGGTTCTAGGTAAAAAGAAGGTCAATAAACCCAGTAGTGGTAAGTATGAGCTAAAGTGAAATACCCAACGAATACCTTGATGATCTGCTACATAGCCCAAAGCTGCTGCCGCGATACCGCTGATCCCAAACATCAAACCAAACATCAAACCAGAGACCATGCCGACACGACCTGGCATCGCTTCTTGTGCATATACAACCATTGCTGAAAATGCGGAAGACATAATCAATCCAGCAAGAATCGCAAAGATACACGTCCACATCAAATTCACATGTGGCATGAGTAATGCAAAGGGTGCCATGCCAATAAAGGAAATCCAAATGACAGCTTTACGACCTATTTTGTCACCGATAGGGCCGCCAGCAAAAGTACCGATTGCTACTGCGGCTAAAAAAGCAAATAAATAAAGCTGAGCTTGTTGAATACTGACCTGAAACTTTTCGATCAAATAGAAGGTATAGTAATTTCCAATACTTGCAATGTACGTGAATTTTGCAAACATTAACGCACAGATAATCACAATTCCCTGTACAAGTTTAGAATCTTTCAACGGCGTTGATTGCTTGGCTTTTACTGCTGAAGCAGCTTGAACACCATATTGAATGGTCCATCGACTTATTCTGTAAAGCAGATAAATAGCGAAAATGGCAAATATCATGAGCCAAGCAACTGAGGCTTGGCCGTTCGGTACAATGATTGCTGCGGCCAACAGTGGCCCAACGGCAGAGCCGCTATTACCACCCACTTGAAAAGCGGATTGAGCAGTTCCGAAGCGACCACCTGATGCTGTTCTCGCTACTCGTGAGGCTTCTGGGTGAAAGGCAGATGAGCCCACACCGATGAGTGCTGCTGAAATCAGTAAGATTGGAAAAGTCCATGCAAATGCTAGCAAAACGATACCTAGCAGTGTAACGCACATACCCAAAGGGAGGAGGTAGGGCTTAGGATGCTTATCAGTGTAGAGTCCAACCCAAGGTTGCAGAATAGATGCAGTCATTTGATAGACCAAAGAAATAATCCCGATTTGGGTAAAGCTCAAGTCAAAATTGAGTTTCAGCATGGGATAAATGGCTGGTAAGCAAGACTGGATCAGATCATGTAATCCATGCGCTAATGCAATAGCGAAAATAATATGAACCGCCATTTTATTCGCTGAAGCACCAGAGGAATTGTTTGAATGTTCTATTGATTGAATTGAACCCATAAGGCTGTGCTGTCTTCATTTTTGAGGTGATTATAACCGTGCAACAGCGGAACAATGTACGATTTATTCAATTTTCGATGTACTGTTGCTGATCAGATTATATGAACTATCCAATAAAAAGCCCCCAAGCCGAGCCTTGGGGGTTAAGTTGCTACTGCATGACGCTATTATTATAGTTATCAGGGTCAAAACAAGATTGAACAAAGCGCTGATTTCATTCAGATCGTTGTTGAATAATCGAAGACAAATTAAGCTGATTTAGCGGTAATGTGTTGTTGCTGTTCAGCTTCGAGTTTTCGAACTAAAGGCAGTACTTTTTCACCAAAATATTCAACTTCCTCTATAAAATGTAAGAAGCCAGATAAGATCAGATCCACACCAACTGATTTTAATTCAACGATACGTTCAGCAATTTGTTGCGGTGTACCGATGAGATTTGTTCTGAACCCGTCGTTGTATTGGACAAGATCTTCAAATGTTGATTTTGCCCAGTTACCTTCACCTTCTTGAGTTGCGGCACCAGCTTCACGAGTTGCATCACCAAAGGCATTGACTGCTTCTACATTTGCATTGTCAATGATTTCTTGAAGTACAGCTTTTGCTTCCTCTTCAGTATCGCGAGCAATGATAAAGGCATTCACCCCAATTTTGACTTGATGTTGATTCAGCTTGGCTTTTTCACGGATGTCATCAATCTGCTTTTTAATTTCAGCAGGCGTGTTTCCATTGGTGAAATACCAATCAGAAACACGAGATGCCATATCACGTGCGGCACGCGAGCTACCCCCTTGGAAAATTTCAATATGTGGGCTTTGAACAGGTTTTGGCTTCAAGGTGTAGTCTTTAAATTGATAATATTTTCCATCAAAACTAAAGTTATCTTGCGTCCAAATGCCTTTTAAGCTACGAATAAACTCCTCTGAACGTGCATATCGTTGATCGTGTTCAGGCCATTCTTCACCGATGGCATCAAATTCACCACGGAACCATCCGCTCACAACATTAATAGCGATACGACCATTGGTTAAATGATCAATTGTCGCGAGCTGTTTAGCCGCCAGCGCGGGTTTCCAAGGGCCTGGTAAAATTGCTGCGATTACATGTAACTTTTCAGTTTTTGCCAATAAGCCATGACTAAAGCTTACAGATTCATGCTGATTCTCAGCACCGTATCCTGCCGTGAATCGAATCTGTGTCAAAGCATATTCAAATCCACTTTTTTCAGCAGCTTGCGCGAGTCGAACATTGTAGTCGTAGCTCCAGTCTGTTCGTTGTTCAACATTACTGACGACAAGACCACCACTGACATTTGGAACCCAATAGGCAAATTTAATCGCTTGTTTTTCTGCATTAGACATGGCTTATACCCTCATTGATTCAATTATATTTATGCCACTTCAATTTTTGGGGCAGCATTATTCTTGTGATGCAAGCGTGACTCTGCTGCATCTAAACTTGGTACTGCTGCTGAAGGCAATACTTCTTCTTGTTCGATTTGTTTGTTAATGCCCAAGTTTTGATTGGCTTGTTGGGTTTTATCTTTAACGACTTCAGCACGTTTACCTTTGGCTGGTGCCCACTCTAAAATTGGTAAAGCACGAGCAATGGCTAAGGTAATGCGCGCACGTAATAGTTCACTGTGAATGGTGTATTCAGGCGTAAAATCACGATCAGTTGCATAAACGCCAATTGGCAAAGTCTGTGCTTGGAAGAAGCTAAATAAAGGACGCAATTGATGCTCAAGTACTAAGGCATGGCGATCACTGCCCCCTGATGCAGCTAGTAATACAGGCACATCAACCAGCGCAGTTTGTTCTACAAAGTCAAAGAAATGTTTAAATAAACCTGTGAAAGATGCGCGATATACGGGCGTTCCCACAATCAATGCGTCCGCGGCTTCAACAGCAGCAAGATCATCTTGAACACGTTGCGGCAGCTGATTGCGATAAATGGCACCACCTAATAAATGACCGATTTCGCTAAATTTAATAAAATGCACATTAATAGGTGTTGCTTCACCTAACTCATCCAAAATCGCTTGAACAAGCGCTTCAGTTTTTGAAGGATTATTTAGACCGCCAGAGACAGCAACGATATTTAATGGTTTTTGTTGAGCAGTAGACATAGTACAAACCTAAAAATTTAAAATTAATCTCGGATGCACTATTTATGTGGATTTATGCTTATTCTGTAAAATAAGCAAAATAAGAATAAATATCATTTTTGCGTATATAGCGATAATTTAATCTTTTTGAGATATAAATAAGTGATAAATAACTGAATAAACGTATATTTATGATTATGAATAAGCTATTTCAATATTTGAATAAATTTTATATTTAAAAGTGATGTGCTTATCGAATTTTCAAAATTACATAAAAAAATCGCGTTTGTAAGATTTAGCCCGACATTTTCTGCAAAAATTCGTTAATATTTATATATCCTTAACAGCTATAGCACAGTTAGTATATTGATTGTGTTTGAGATCTCTCGCCTCGCTTATGAATATTTTAATCGTTGATGATCATCCACTGTTTCGTCATGCTTTAATTCAAGCAGTTCGTTACAGCTTACCGCAAGCCCAAATCCATGAAACAGCTGCTGTTAATGAATTTTATGAACGTTTAGAAAAAGGTCCTGAACCAGATTTAGTGCTTTTAGATTTGAATCTTCCAGGTGCATCAGGCTTCTCAGCGTTGGTGCATGTGCGTGCACAGTATCCATCGTTACCAATTATTGTCGTATCGGCGCATGAAGAAGTTTCAATTATTCAACGCTCGATTGCACATGGTGCAATGGGCTATATTCCAAAATCAGCGCATCCAAGTCACATTGGTGAAGCGATTCGTCAGGTATTAGAAGGGGATATGTGGTTACCACCAAACCTGCCTGCGAATTTAAACTTTGATCCACGTGCTGCAGATGAAACAGCTTTAGCAGAACGTATTCAATCTCTAACACCACAACAATTCCGAGTGTTAATGATGGTTGCGGAAGGTTTGTTGAATAAACAGATCGCATACGAACTTGATGTTTCTGAAGCAACGATTAAAGCGCATGTGACCGCGATTTTCCGTAAATTAGGCGTTCAAAATCGTACTCAGGCTGTATTAGCGATTAATGCATTAAACATCGAAGAAAAACGTGTTTAATTGATTCTTAGATTTGAAAAAAAGACCTAATCAAAGGTCTTTTTTTCGATGCGTATCTACTTTAGGCTAAACAGTCCTGTTTAGGTGTCAACTCATTACAATATAGAGGATTGAGTGCACATTGAAGTTCATCAATTTGATCTTGTGTTACATAGCCCTTGCGTTTTAAATATTCTGCAACGCGATCATCTCTAAGACTTAAAAAAGCGGCATCATAAACTTTCAGATCAACAAAGAGTGCAGCCGTTTCAAGTCCATTAAAACGATCTAAAAATACCTCATTGCCATACATGAGAAAAATATGATCGAAATCTGCATATGCATCGATGCCCAGTTGTTCTGCGAGTGCAAGCGGCGGTGTTTTGATGAAGAGTAAATCTGAAATTTCATCAAACTGCGTGGTATCCAGCGTATTTTCACCAGTTTTCACTTTACCAAGCCAAGCTTTAAAGACCAAAACGGCACCACCACGCAACAACATACTCCACACTTGATGACGCGTATGTTCATCTAAATCTCGGCATTCTGATGCTAAACGTTGAATAAGTTGATTTTCTTGTTGTGCCAATTTATCAAATAAACCTAAGCCTTGAGGGTGATAAGCTGCTGGTGTAAATACATCAAATTTTAATTGTTCAAAAACCTGTAAAGCTAAAGGTACTGCAGTTTGGTAAATCTGTTCTAAGGCACGTACATGTACAATTTTTAAGGATGTAGATGGAAAAATTTCTTGCCACTTGATTTCAGGCAAAATTGCATTGGCACCATATTGGCGATGAAATTCGTGATTACGATCTAAACCATGTGGCATAGCTTCTGAAATATTCATTGCAAGACTCCATTTGATACTTTTATTCTCGAGAAAATTTGAGGCACTTTGATTTCTTTAATCGAAAGAAGATGTGCTGATGGCTAGATTTAGAATTATGTTGATTGCAATAAGAATAAGACTAAAGTATTAATTTTTATTTGATGAGTAAATTTGTCATCTAAAAACATGATGTTAGTAAACTTGTAACTATTTGTTTTAAATGATATTTCAACTTTTGATGTGTTTTGCCATAGAAAATCGGACTTTGATTTTTTTGGTCAATTGCCAATGCTCTTTTTAGCTTTATTTTGTTCTCTTTTGCCACCTCTAAAGCTGAGATCTGCCAATCATTGTAAAGTACGGTGTGAATATGTATAAAAATCACCCAGCTTTTCTTGGAAAAACTGGGTGATGAATGTATCAAAATATGACTATTTCGAATCTTATTTTGAAATTTTTAAACCTGATAACCATGAACGTAGAGAGGCAGGTTTGAGAGGTTTTTTCAATAGGACAATATTCAGCTCTTTGAGTCTTTGCGGAAGCTCAGGATCTGAATCAGCTGTAATCAATGCCACAGGCACATTTTCTTGACGATGTTCTACAATAAAATCTAATCCTATTTTATTTGAATTCAGGTGTTGATCGACCAACCAAACTTGAATGTTCTCTTGTTGAATAATCTCAAGCGCTTGTTCAGGTTCTGTGGCTTTAAACACTTGATAACCCCATTTAGTAAGCAAAGTTGCCATGCCTTCTAAAATAGTTTCATCATTGTCTAAACATAAAATTTTATACGCTGCAGATTTTAATGGTGTGGCTTGAACTGGTGCGGTCACAACCTTTGGTGCATCGATGAGTGGGACTTCAATCATAAAACATGAACCCTTACCCAACTCGGAATACACATGCACAGGATAACCCAACATGCTGGTCATTCTCTGAACGATGGCGAGTCCAAGACCTAAACCTTGTTCACCCCATGGCGAGGTATGTCCACAACGTTCAAACTCTTGGAAGAGTTTAATACGTTGTTGTTCAGCAATCCCTGGACCAGTATCCCAAACACCAATACGAATATGGTTTGCTCTTTCTGCTGAACGTAACACCCCAACAATTACACGACCTTTTGCTGTGTATCTTAGGGCATTACTGACAAAGTTTTGAATAATACGGCGAATCCATTGAGGATCTGTATCAATCCAGAACTTCACGTCATGCACTCGGAAGGAGATCGCTCGTTGTGCTGCAATTGATTTAAATTGTAGTTCTAAGTCACTCAATAGGTCATGTAATGGATAGGCTTGTCGTTTAGGTTGTATTGTTCCACCTTCTAAACGTGCAATGTCTAATAATGCAGAAAGCATACTCTCTGCACCATGTAAGGCACGATCGAGTTGCTGTAGCGTTTTAGCATCTTCTTCATTTTGAATGCTTTGTTCTAATGCCGTACTGAATAACCGTGCAGCATGCATAGGTTGAAGTAAATCATGACTTGCTGCAGCAATGAATCGACTTTTTGACATATTGGCTTTGTCAGCTTGTTCACGTGCCAATTGTTGTTCTGCCAAGGCATTGGCAAGTTGTTGAGTACGATCTTGAACGCGTCCTTCAAGTAGTGCTTCAGTTTCTCGGAATGCCGTAATATCAGCAAATGTCGTCACGAAGCCACCGCCTTCGATTGGATTTCCTCGCATTTGGATAACACGACCATCTTTACGAATACGTTCAAACTCATGAGCGCTACCTACTTTCATCCAATGAATACGTTTACGTACGTGCTCTTCAACGGAACCAGGTCCACATTCACCGCGCTCTGCGTTGTATCGGATCAAGTCTGCAATCGGGCAGCCCACATATACCAAATCTTTTGGATAATCGAATAAAACGAGATATTGATTATTCCATGCGACTAAACACATGTTTTCATCGACAACACTTACCCCTTGGGTCATGTGGTCGATCATGGTCATAATTAGATTTTGGTTAAAGCGTTGCCATTGTGATGCTTGGTCTAGAATATTAGCGACCTGTCCAAGTGCTAATCCATTGTTAACCATGGCTGTAGTGAGTAGGGTACGTGCCGATGCAGCTCCAATTGTGCCAGCAAGATATTGTTCAGTGAAACGCCACCACATCCCATTGGCACTGCTGTTTTCGTTTAATATCACATTATTGGATAAGCAGAATTGATTAAACGCATGCATGGTCGGACCTTCACCCGTAATCCGTTTGGCAAGCGTGATCAGGTCACCCACTTTTAATCGTGCGACATCATGATGTAAATAATTAACTTCATTTGAGGTTTGTTGCGTTTGTAGGGGTTTAGTTTCGTAATAGAAGAAACTTTCTGCCTGTATTTGCTCAGCAATACTTGGACGATAAATTCGTGAGATCCAGATGTAGAGCACGATATTTAAGCCAAGTGACCAAATTACACCATGTGTTAATGGCGCAAATGATTCAAAACCAAGTAATGCTTCAGGCTTTAATAAGTCAAATCCCAGAGGGCCAAACATCAGAAACGAATAAGTAAATTGATAATATTCATCTGGTAAACTTCTTAAAATTGTTGGTAAGAGCAGTGTGTAACTCCACATCACAAAACCAACGATGAGACCTGCATAGACCCCTTGCTTACTTCCACCACGCCAGTACAACCCCCCAATAAGTGCAGGTGCAAACTGTGCAACAGCACTAAATGCCAAAAGACCAAATACTGACAGCTGATCAATGTCATTAAAGAAATGGAAGAACAAGAATCCAAGTAGCATGACCGCCAAAATACATACGCGACGTGTGAATTTCAGCATTCGAGGTAAACGCTTGTCATGACGAGAAATCCAACCCAAGCGCCATAGCGCAGGCATAATCAAGTCGTTACTGAGCATGATTGAGAGTGCGACTGAAGAGACTAAAAGCATACCAGTTGAAGCCGAAAATCCTCCAAGGAATGCTAAGAGCGTCAGCCATTCTTGGTTATAGCTCAAAGGCAGTGACAGCACGGCAACATCAGGGACTGCCATGTATTCTGGTGCAGCATGAAGTGCCCAACTTGCAATCGGAATAATCGCGACAACGGTTAAAATGATGTAAGCGGCAAACCATCTGCGCGCACCACGAATATGTTTTTCATCACGTAATTCAACTACAGCAACATGAAACTGGCGTGGCAAACATATAATCGCTAATGCTGCTAAAAGTGTTTGAATCCAAAAGGTATCTGGCACGCCCATCAGTTGAATTTCATGGAAGGTTTTGGATACGTCTGCGGAAACTTGAATGAGGTTTTCGGGGCGTTCAAATAAAAAGAAAAAAGCGACACAGAGGAGTGCAAATAATTTAACAAAGGATTCAAAAGCGACTGCCAGCATTAAACCGCCATGCTGTTCGGTGTTGGCAATCTGACGTGTACCAAACATCATAGCCAAAATTGCGAGAACCCCTGTAAGTGCAAGTACACCATTGGTGGTCAGATTCATCACTTCTGAATCTTGTTGCAACATCACGGATGCACTGAGTGCAATGGCTCTCAGTTGTAAGGCAAGATAAGGAATGATGGCGATCACGGCTAAAATGGTGACGAGTGAGGCGAGAGGTCCGCTTTTGCCATAACGTGCTGCCACAAAGTCAGCAATTGAGGAAATAGCATGGTGCTGACGTACTCGACCTAAGCGACGCCAAATATCGTAACCAAACCAGACAAACAGAAGTGGGCCTAAGTAGATTGGAAGGAAAATGATCCCTTCACGAACAGCAGCACCCGTTGCGCCGTAGAATGTCCAAGACGAACAGTACACGCCTAAGGTCAAACTAAACAATAACATGCGTCCACGTGGGCTGAGCCGACTGGCATGTTTTTCACCAAAAAAGGCGCAAATAAAAAGGATGAGGATGTAGAGGGCGAGTACCCCAATAATCAACCAACTGTTCATAGGACTTACACTTGAGAATCTCGTGTAATGATAACGCATCCATGAACTGTCACGTTCAAATTGATCAAAATTTAGCGACCAAAGTCTAAATTACAACCAATGCAAAATCTTGCTAATTTAAAAATCGGAATAATTTAAATAAAAAAAATGACCTACGGTTGGGTCTCATATGGAGTCTTGTTTATGGATGAGAGACAAGTAGAGCAAATTCTACAGAATCCCAAATTCAAAGAAATGGTCAAAAAGAAAAGCACACTGAGCTGGACATTGACAGGCATTATGCTGTTTGTCTACGTTGGTTTTATGCTTTTAGTTGGCTATAACAAAGAGTTTTTATTGTCATCGCTTTCAGGTGGTGTAACCACTTGGGGTATCCCTCTAGGATTAGGCATCATCGTGCTGTCTTTCTTGTTATGTGGTGTGTATTCGTACATTGCCAACAATAAGCTCGATCAATTAAACGAAGAAGCTATGCGCGAAGTTGAAGCCATCACTCACGAGAAGGGACTACACTAAAATGAAATGGAATTCTTTACTCACATTTGCAGGGACTGCAATGTTATCTGGATTGGCATTTGCAGGTCCTGATTTAGGTGCAGCAGAACAACAAGCAACAAATTGGCCTGCGATTATCATGTTCTTGATTTTCGTCGGTGCAACGCTGGGGATTACCAAATGGGCAGCTAAACAAACCACAAACACCAAAGATTTCTATACCGCAGGCGGTGGAATTTCTGGTTTCCAAAATGGTTTAGCCATTGCTGGTGACTATATGTCCGCAGCATCGTTCCTTGGTATTTCTGCGATGGTTTTCCTGTCAGGTTTCGATGGCTTACTCTATTCACTTGGTTTCATGGTAGGTTGGCCTATCGTACTTTTCTTGATAGCAGAGCGTTTGCGTAACTTGGGTAAATACAATTTATCTGACGTTGTATCATTCCGTTTACAAGAAAAACCTGTACGCACACTGGCAGCGTTAAGCTCTCTTGTTGTTGTTGCATTCTACTTGATTGCCCAAATGGTCGGCGCTGGTCAGTTGATCAAGCTTCTGTTTGGCTTGAACTATAACATTGCTGTCGTCATCGTCGGTCTGCTCATGATGGCATACGTTATGTTTGGCGGTATGTTAGCGACAACATGGGTGCAAATCATTAAGGCAGTGATGTTGTTGTCAGGTGCTACCTTCATGGCATTTATGGTGATGAAAGGCGTTGGCTTTAGCTTCACCAATATGTTCGAGCAATCGATTCAAGTCTTCTCTAAAGTACATGATTTAACCTTAGATGATGCAACCAAAATCATGGGACCAGGTAGTCTGGCATCAAACCCAATTGATGCGATTTCTCTTGGTTTAGCATTGATGTTTGGTACAGCTGGTTTACCACATATCCTCATGCGTTTCTTCACAGTAAAAGATGCGAAAGAAGCACGTAAATCAGTTGTTGTTGCAACAGGCTTTATCGGTTACTTCTATCTTTTAACTTTCATCATTGGTTTCGGTGCGATTCTCTATGTATCGAACAACCCACAATTCCTTGATATTGCGAAAATGGCAGTAACTGGCAAGCTAGAGCTTGTTGGTGGTAATAACATGGCTGCGGTTCACTTGTCTGATGCTTTAGGCGGTGACTTGTTCATGGGCTTCATTTCAGCGGTTGCATTTGCCACGATTCTCGCAGTTGTTGCAGGTTTAACGTTGTCAGGTGCTTCAGCAATTTCACATGACTTATATGCGAACGTATTGAAAAAAGGACAAACTACACCTGAATCTGAACTTCGTATGTCTAAAATCGCGACTTTAGGTCTTGCGATCTTTGCGATGATCTTGGGTATCTTGTTCGAGAAACAAAACGTTGCCTTCATGGTAGGTTTAGCATTCTCTGTTGCTGCATGTGCAAACTTCCCAGTGCTTGTACTTTCAATGTTCTGGAAAGGTTTAACAACGCGTGGTGCAGTTGCCGGTGGTGTTGTTGGATTAGTTTTAGCGGTTGTACTCATCGTACTTTCTAAAGCAGTTTGGGTAGATACGCTTGGTATTTCTGATACACCAATTAATCCATATAACGGTCCTGCATTATTTGCGATGCCTTTAGCATTCTTCTTCTGCTGGTTGTTCTCTGTGACAGACAATTCTGCACAAGCGCAAGCAGAACGTAAAGCATTTGATGCACAGTTTGTACGTTCACAAACAGGTATTGGTATTTCTGGTGCGTCAGACCACTAAACCATACTGATCATGATAAAAAGCCCCTTTAAGGGGCTTTTTTTCTTTACCAAATTTCTATTTTAAATGACATACAAGTCATCAACTGTCCGCTATGCTTTCATTCAAACAAAACAATAAAAATAGTTGGAGTTGAGATGAGTTTAATATGCCGCGTGATACGTGATCTCGTACGTTTACCATCCGCGTGTCTACTGATTTTACAGCTGCTGATTTTATTCCTCGCAGTGATATCAAGTCATGATTTGGCTTATCGCTCCATGACTTGGATTCTCGGCGCTTTAGTCCTTCTTATTATTGCTAAAGTCATCAAAATGACCCCAATTTTTAGTGCTGTAGGTTTATTTGGGGTATTAGGAGCTCTCATTTTTTCTTTCTTGATTCTGATTGGATATCATCAAGCCTATATTCAAATTACAGCGCATGTATTTGAAGTTATCGCGTATACGACAGCGGCTTATGGTTTGGTTCGATATATGTTCGAAGACCGCTATTTGACCAAAGATGAATTATTTGCGGCAGCGGCTGTTTTTACTTTAATTGCATGGAGCTTCGCATTTTTGTATAGCATCTGCCAGCTATATGACCCACTGAGTTTTAGCATAACGCCTGAACAATCTGTTCAACATAGTTGGTTAGATTTGTTGTTTCTCAGTTTTAGTATTCAGTCGGCAACAGGTCTTTCAGATATTATGCCCTTGAGTCCGCTAGCGAGACTGATTGCCATGATTCAAATGTTTAGTGGAGTCATGTATCTGGCTTTGATTGTTTCGCGCTTAATTGCACTGCAATACATTGCTCATTTGCCAAAGCATCAGGATGATTAAAACAGAACGTTACATCTTGCTAACGGCATTCATCTGCAAAATCATGAATAATAAGTAATTAGATCAAAAAACAGTCTCCGATGCTCTATATTGAGTCGATTTTTCTATTCCGTCTTTGATGAAACTAACTCGGCTTTGTATGAGGTTGAGAATAAATGATCTCATTTCATATAGCGTTTTATCCAGTTTGAAGCGTTTCACCGAAAAATAAATATATAGGGGAATTATGTCTTCTCAGCATCCTTCATGGTATTCAAATGTGAATCCACGTGTTTTTATCAGCACGGTACTCATCATTTTTGTATTTTTAGCCACTGTGGTGTTATCTCCTCATGGTTTTGAATTAGTTACTCAGCAACTGAACCAATGGATTACGGATTCTTTTAGTTGGTTTTATGTTTTAGCAGTTGCCATATTTCTGATCGTGCTGGCTTATATCGCAATTTCTGACTACGGCAAAATCAGGCTCGGTCCAGATCATAGCCAACCGAGTTACAGTAATGGCTCTTGGTTTGCAATGCTCTTTACCGCAGGTATGGGGATTGGCTTGATGTTTTTTGGGGTAGCAGAACCTGTAATGCATTATGTCTCTCCGCCAGTCGGTGATGGAGAAACCGTTATGGCAGCGCAGCAAGCGATGCGAGTGACTTTCTTCCACTGGGGACTTCATGCATGGGGAATCTATGCATTGATTGGATTGTCCTTGGCGTATTTTGCTTATCGACATCAATTGCCTTTAAAAGTACGTTCCGCGCTTTATCCGATCATTGGAAAAAAAATTCATGGTCCAATGGGGGATGCCGTAGACACATTTGCCACGATTGGAACAGTATTTGGTGTGGCGACAACGTTGGGTTTTGGTGTAACGCAAATTAACTCAGGCTTGAATTATTTATTTGATGTTCCTCAATCAGCAAGTACACAAGTGATACTGATTATTATCGTCAGTACATTGGCATCACTGTCCGTTTTTCTAGGTTTAGAAAAAGGAATTAAACGGTTGTCTGAGTTGAATTTGGTATTGGCATTAAGTTTATTGCTCTTTGTATTCTTCGCGAGTTCTACCATTTATCTTTTGCAAACCACAATTCAGAACATGGGTCAGTATGTTTCTAATCTCTTTACCATGACATTTAATTTATATGCTTATCAACCGAATGGTTGGATTGGTGGTTGGACGATTATGTATTGGGCATGGTGGATCTCGTGGTCACCATTTGTCGGGATGTTTATCGCACGTGTGTCACATGGAAGAACCATTCGAGAGTTTATTGTTGGGGTTATGTTGATTCCTACTGGATTTACACTCATTTGGATGGGCTTTATGGGGAATGCTGCGCTCTTCAGTATTATGCAAGAAGGCAATGAAGCACTGATGCTAGCAGTACAGAAGGATTCTTCCGTTGCATTATTCGAATTTTTAAATAGCTTACCACTCGCTTCAATCATGAGTGTAGTAGCAACATCGCTGGTTATTTTATTCTTTGTCACTTCAGCGGATTCAGGTGCATTAGTTACAGACTATTTGACGGCTAAAGGTGAAGGTTCACCGACATGGCAACGACTCTTTTGGACTGTGCTTATGGCGGTATTGGCAATTGTATTATTATTGGTCGGTGGGCTTGGTGCTTTACAATCTGCGACCATCATGAGTGCGTTGCCATTCTCCGTCATTATGCTTTTTATTTGTTGGGGATTACTCAAAGCCTTAAAAGTAGATTTAATTAAAATGAATGCTCTGCAAGAGGCGAGAATTACACCTCGAGCAATTCATCAACCACGGAGTTGGCAAAAACGCTTAGGATTGATTATGCACTATCCTCATTCTAAGGAAGAGGTTGATGTATTTATTGAATCTCAAGTATCTCAAGCATTAGAGCAAGTGCAGAAAGAGTTCAAGAGAAGACAGTTTAAGGTTAGTGTAAATCGATTGGCTGAAGGGGTAGAGTTGAGGGTAGATCATCATGACGAGTTGAATTTTGTATATCAAGTGATGTCACAAAGAACAACGCCACCGAGCTTTATGCCAGATACAATGGTGACTGAGCAGGATTATTATCAGGCGGAAGTGTTTTTAAGAGAGGGTGGACAGGCCTATGATGTAATGGACTGGACACAAGAAGACTTAATTCAAGATGTTATTGATCAATACGAAAGACATTTACATTTTTTAAGTGTAATTCGTAGCCCTGAGTAACTAGTGACTGATAAAAAAAGGACGCATTATGCGTCCTTTTTTGATTCTGTATCTAATAACTTATTAGAAACGGAATTTAGCATTTAAGCCAACAGTTTCAGTATCACGGCTAGAACCATTTTCAGCGTTAGCATTTACATAACTTGCACCAACAGCTACAGCTGGAGTGATGAAGTAGTTTACGTTAGCACCGATAGCTGAGCTTGGAGTGTCATTAAAGCTTGATTCAGTATAAGATACGCCTGCGCTTAACTGTGGATTGAAGTAAAGGTCAGATTTTAATTGGTAAAGTGTATCTTCACCGTATACTAAACCAGCTTCAAAGCCAATAGACATATTTGTATCAGTGATACCGCCTACATATTTAGTACGTGCTGTGATCGCATCTTGATCTTCAGCAATAGTACCTGTTTCAAGTGCTGAGAATACGCTACCGTTGTTGATTGCTTTAAAGACATCAAAAGAGTATTGATCAGCAACGCTTGTATAACCTACAGCAACCAAGAAGTTTGGAAGTAACATTGCACCAAGTTCTAATGCATAACGATCGCCGTTACCATCTGCTAATTTAGCAACTTGTGGGTGGTTAGATGGATTGGTTGCAGTGAATTCATTTTTAGCATCAGTTTTTGAGTGGCTATATGACGCGCTTGCATATAAAGGAATAAGTTTAGTTGGGATATAAGCTTCAGCTTTTGCACCATAGTTATGTTGCTGAGCTTCAACTTTCTGATTAGCAGCTTTAATATCAGCAGAATATTCACCGAAGTTATAAGCAACAGAAACATTAGATGCTTGATTTAAGAAAGCCGCTTCAGCTAAAGGACCTTTAGTTGAGTCTACATTCTTGAAGTAGTAAGTACCTTGAACAGAACCAGTATAGTTATCATTGTTCAATGAGTCATCAAAGTATTCAGCAGCGCCTTGTACTTCAACTTGATATGCGTGTGCCCCAGTCATTGCTACTAATAAAGCAGTGGCTAAACTAATTTTTTTCATAATAGTTACCAAATAAATGTCGAATGAATATGCAGTAAATATTGTATTGTAACAATGTATTAAGTCAATGATCTTTAAGGTAATAGTCTGCTGGTCTAAATTTATTTTGTGTGTTATGTCTTGATACAAGAAGATTAAGAACATGAATTTTTGAACATTTTATTCAAAAATAACAATGTGATAAGGAGATTTTCAACGTCGATTAAGCTTAAAAAATTGCATCGAAATTATACAAAAAAAAGATTATTAGAATCGGATAAAACGTATAAAGAAAATGTTAATTTACATGAAATTTAAGATTTTCGTTTAATTTTAAATCATTTGAAAATAAATAATGTGACTTTTTTCACCTACTTGGTAGTAAAGTGTTAGGTTGATTCGGAATTTCAAAGGGTTACGATGTTTGCAATTTAAGTTAATTTTCACATAATTACATGCTCCTTAACTAAGTTTTTTTTTATATTTAAATAAATTGAGTTTTGCCTTTTAGATTTACTAAATATTATAGTGGTTATTTCTCTTATATGCCCAGCTTTCCCCAAGGCTGGGTTTTTTTTAACTTATATTTATTTGCACTATTATAGTGCATAATCAGGTGTATTCTTTATCAATACTGAGCAAAAAAAAACCTAGTTTTCTATGAAAACTAGGTTTTTTCGCCAAAACTTGGGGGAAATACAGAAATTCTGCTGAGGTATATTTCTATCTCGCCCTAATGTGGGGCATTATGCACCAGCATATTGCACATGTAAATAATATTTTTAAAAAAAGTGTTAAAAATAGACAAAAAAATTAGAAATAATCTGTCAAAATTGAATTAAATGCATTGGTCAAATTGGAACATTGAATTGAAAGGAATCTACGTTGTTGCACTTGTTTTAACGTCTGTTTTTCTATCTGCCTGCCAGGCCTTAGATCATATTAATCCGAGAACAAAAGCATACGATTTAAAAGATGATTCAATGCTGAATAGCAGTGAATCAAAGAATCAGCATCATATTGAGACCCTATTTAATCAGCAAAATATTCAAGGTGTATTTATCACCTATGATGGCAAACACGTTAAAACTTACGGTTCTGATCGAACAAGAGCAAAAGAAAACTTTATCCCTGCATCCACTTTTAAAATAGTGAATGCTTTGATTGGATTAGAACATCATAAATCAACTCGGTATGAAGTGTTTAAATGGGATGGAAATAAGCGTTCATTTGATAGTTGGCAACGTGATTTTACGCTTGGTGAGGCCTTACAATCATCTGTTGTACCTGTGTATCAAGCCTTAGCACACCGTATTGGACCAACATTGATGCAACAGGAATTAATTCGAATTCAGTATGGAAATGCAAAAGTCGGGGATGAGATAGATCAGTTTTGGTTAAAAGGTCCTCTAGAGATTACACCTGATCAACAAGTTAAATTTGTTTATAGATTGGCACAGTTGTCATTGCCGTTTCGTAGAGATGTACAACAAGATGTAAGAGACATGATGTATGTCGAATCACGTGGTGCGAATAAGCTATATGCCAAAAGTGGTTGGGGAATGGATATTGAGCCTCAGGTGGGCTGGTATGTGGGTTTTGTAGAACAAGCCAGCGGTCAAGTCACTGCCTTTGCATTAAATTTAGAAATGAAAAATGGTGATAAAATTCAGCAACGGAAGGCAATCACTTTAGATATTTTAGATCGACTTGGTTTATTTCATTATTTACGTTAAAAGTCATATAAAAGATAAAAAAAACCCAGCCGATTGGGATGGCTGGGCTGAAAAAGGATGTTCTGTATGTGGGAGAAACATCCGAGGGTAGAACAAAATTCATTAAGCAAATCTGATATGAATCAGTGTCTTTGCAATGTAAGCATTATGGTTTAAAGGATGAGGTTTGTATAATGATTAAAAATTATGCGCATGATCTATTTTTTCGATGCTGATTAAGTGATCAAAATAATCATCTGATTTTAATTCAAAAAAAGTAAATACTGCCAAATATGTCACTTGTATATTTGTGGAAAAATAATTTAAATATTGAACAAAAAAAATTTACGGCATTACAATAGTGTGATATTTATCACATTGTTTCTTAAATAAAAACTTGTGCTTTAAGTGCTTTTTAAGCATGGTTATATTGTAAAATATAACTAAGTTCAAAGAAATTTTATAAATCTCACCGCTTTATACGGTCTTTTATTTTAGAGGTAGTTTGGATGTTAAAATCACATTCCGAGCAAATTGGTCGCCGCCTATTTGTGTTCGTGATGATTATCGTCTTATCTATCCTCTGTATTTCAATCCCATTGGTCATTAGCCATTATCGCGAATATCAGAAATCACAAACAGCATTGATTGAAATAGAAAATCTTCGTGCCGTTGCTGCTCTAGCGAATCGTATTTCACGCGAGCGTGGCCCTGCGAACATAGCAATGTCGAGTTCACAAGAAGAGTTTGAAAAAAATAAACAAGCGCTTATTGAGTATCGCGCGGGAGTAGATGAACAAATTAAGGTCTCGATTCATCGATTAGATCAGTCTGGATATGATGGGTTAGAAGAGTACGTCGCTCAATACCTAAATCCAAAATTAGCGGAAGGTCGCAAACAAGTCGATCACTATATTTCGTTGCCATTTGCAGAGCGTACGCCTGAAGCTTTAGATCAAGCTATTCTTACAATGTTTAATGCGTGGGATAGCAGTCATGATTTACTGAAGAAACTGGTAATGCAGTCTAAAAGTAAAGATAGTTCGATGGGGCATTATTACACCATGATTTTGGTGTTGGCTGATTTGCGAGATCAGGCTGGACGTGTTGCTTCAAATGTAACTGCACATGTGACATTTCAGCAGCCGTTACCAAGTGACAATATTGCACGCGCATTACAAACGCAAAAACAAGTTCGCTATTTGTGGGATTTAGTGAATACCATCCAACCCGAACGCCATCGTACAGCTGAATTCGCTCGCTTACACCAAGAAGTGAAAACTCAGTTTATTGATCAAGGTTTACCTATCATCATGCGATTAATTGATGAAAGCCGAAAGGGACAACCTTATTTTTTATCAGGGACTGAATTAAGTGTAGCTGTATCTGGTAAATTCTTAACAGTTATCGATTTACAAGACTATTTGCTCAATAAGAGCGTTGAAATCGCAAAGTCAGAAAAAGACGCGAATCAATTGAACTTCCTACTCACGTTGATAGTCTCTTTAATTTCACTATTGGCTGCTTTATTTACGATGATCTATGTTCAACATAAAGTTATTTCGCCGCTTATAATGGTGAGAGATAAATTAGTTGAATTGTCGTATGCCAATGCTTTGGTCGATAGTCATTTTATTGAAGATCAGCAGAAGCAAGTACATTCATTACACGAAGCGATGCAAAAACTTCAGAAAATGTTGCATCAACGTGATGAGTTTGAATTTGAATTAAAGAATATTGCCAATACTGATAAATTAACAGGTGTTTCAAATCGTTTTGCTTTAGAAGCCTATACCAAACTTATGGAAGCTCAGCCCAATAAGTTTACCCAAACGTGTTTGATGATTGTAGATATTGATTATTTTAAACAGGTTAATGATCAGTATGGTCATGTGGCAGGGGATCAAGTCATTCAGCAGGTGGCAAATTGTTTAAGTCATAATGTTCGATCAACTGATTTAGTCGTTCGCTTTGGTGGTGATGAATTTTTGGTGTTGATTGAAAATTTAGACCTTGAACATGGTTTACGTGCTGCAGAAAAGATGCGTAAGGGTATTGGTGATTTACAATTTACAGATGAGCAAGGTCAATCATTTACGGTTTCGATCAGTGTGGGTGTTGCGGTAGGTGCTGATTCTTGGAAAGCATTATTTGCGAAAGCGGATCGAGCTTTGTTTAGGGCAAAGGCGCAGGGGCGCAATACGGTTTCAAGCTAAGATTATGTGAATATTGGCAGTAGTCACGTCCTCAATTGTCAGTTAGATTTTTTATTAAATTTGCGTAGTAGTTTCCTACTTTTGAAAGAAAAAAGTAGGCAAAATGCTTTTGTTTGATTGAGGATACATCCTTATATCTTAATCAAACGGGCGACATCCAGGTCGCTTTCATGTGATTGGATTTCAGTTAAAAATTATTTAGGAATGGCTTTATTTAAACTTTGATAAAGTTGTTTTCTAGTCTCTAATATACTTGCTTTATATTCAGCAGTTTTCTCAATTGAAACAGATTCTTTACGAAAACATGTATAGGAATTAAAAGCACCTACAAGTTCACCGTATCTTCTCAATATTTCTTGTTGATCTTTATAGTCATATAAAAGTAAAAGCCCTTCATTTTTACTTAATAGATTAAAGTCATCAAATAGGTTTTCTCGCAGAGGAGAGAGTCTGTCGCTAATTACTTCTTTATCTAATACAGGCTTTTTAATTTCAAAATCAAATATAGCCCAAATTTTTAAAATTAAATGATTTATTTCCTCTATATCAGAAGAAATTTTTGTTAAAAGATTACGATTAAATTCTTTGTTTTCCTTATTTTGTTGTGCCTTCAAATTTGCCTTTTGATTGAAATAAGTAATGATCCCTGTAATGAGCGCACCTAAACCAATTTTAATAGCTGTATCTAATATTTCTAATAAAGTCATAAGAATAAAAAACGGTGAATGAATCACCGTATTAGCATAATAAATTATTATTTTGAAACCTCCCTAACCCTCCTTTTCAAAGATGAGGAGCATTAATCCGTAAGGGGGGAGATTATTTCAACATTGGTTTTAAGAAACGTGCAGTATGCGAAACCTTATTTTTCGCTACTTCTTCAGGCGTACCTTCAGCAATAATCATACCGCCACCTGCACCGCCTTCAGGCCCTAAGTCCACAATCCAGTCGGCAGTTTTAATCACATCCAAATTATGTTCAATCACTACAATGGTATTACCCTTGTTACGTAGCTCATGCAGGATATCCAAAAGTTTCGCAATATCGTGGAAATGTAAACCTGTGGTTGGCTCATCAAGCACATACAGGGTTTTACCTGTATCACGCTTCGCCAACTCACGTGCAAGTTTCACACGCTGTGCTTCACCACCTGAAAGCGTGGTTGCCGACTGACCTAAACGAATATAGCCCAAACCAACTTGATTTAAAGTTTCTAAACGACGATGAATGACAGGAATCGCATCAAAGAAATGCATTGCATCTTCAACGGTCATCTCTAACACGTCAGAAATGTTTTTACCTTTATAGCCGACTTCCAAAGTTTCACGGTTATAACGCTTGCCGTGGCAGGCATCGCATGGCACATACATATCCGGTAAGAAATGCATCGCCACTTTAATCATACCGTCGCCTTCACAAGCCTCACAGCGACCACCTTTCACGTTAAACGAGAAACGACCTGCGGCATACCCACGTGCTTTGGCTTCTGGGGTTTGAGCAAAGAGTTCACGAATTGGCGTAAACAAACCTGTATAGGTTGCAGGGTTTGAGCGCGGTGTACGTCCAATTGGGCTTTGGTCAATATCCACGACTTTATCGAGGAATTGTAAGCCATCAATCGAATCAAATTTTTCTGCCGTTAACGTCGTTGCACCATTCAATTGTGTTGCAGCAAGTGGCAATAAAGTACGGTTAATTAAAGTCGATTTACCTGAACCCGATACACCCGTCACACAGGTCATAACACCTAAAGGAATGGTGAGATCAACATTCTTTAAGTTGTGACCACATGCACCCATCAGCTTAATTTGCTCATCAGGTTTAGGTGGTTGTACACGCGTTTTCGGCACCTCAATTTTTAACTTACCTGAAAGGTATTTGCCGGTCAGAGAATCCTCATTGGCTGCCAATTCATCATAAGTCCCCTCGGCAATGACATGACCACCATGCACACCTGCACCAGGACCAATATCAATAATATGATCGGCTGCGCGAATGGCATCTTCATCATGCTCTACCACTAAGACAGTGTTACCGAGATCACGTAAACGAACCAAAGTCTCAAGCAAACGGTCATTATCACGTTGATGCAAGCCAATTGATGGTTCATCCAGCACGTACATGACGCCCATAAGACCTGCACCAATTTGCGAAGCCAAACGGATACGCTGTGCTTCACCCCCTGATAAGGTTTCGGCTGAACGAGATAGACTTAAATAGTTCAAGCCGACTGATACAAGGAAGTGCAAACGCTCACGGATTTCTTTAAAAATCTTATCGGCAATTTCACCTTTGGCACCTTCAAGATTCAGGTCTTGATAGTAGCTTTCGGCATCGCCAATCGACATTTTGGTGATTTCGGCAATGGTTTTGTCTTTGACACGCACATGACGTGAAATTTCATTGAGACGTGAACCGCCACAAGCATCACATGCAGCATTAGATAAGTATTGTGCTAAGTCATCACGCACATAGTTTGATTCAGTTTCACGGTAACGACGTTCTAAGTGTGGTAAAACCCCTTCAAAAGCCATCACACGGTTATGACGGCGACCACGTTCATCGATATAGCTTAAGTCAATTTTTTCTTTACCTGTACCGTAAAGGAATTTCTTTTTGGTCTCCGCATCAAGTTCATTCCACGGCGTATCAAGAGAGAAGTCGAAGTGTGCAGCGACTTTTTCAATCATGCTGTAATAGTATGGACGCTGACGATCCCAACCACGAATTGCCCCTTGGCTAATGCTGACTTCAGGGTTTGGAATGAGTTTGTCAGAACTAAAATGGCTACGTGTCCCTAAACCATCACAGACTGGGCAAGCACCAAATGGGTTATTAAAAGAAAACAGACGAGGTTCTAATTCGGCAACGGCACGGTCACATTCAGGACATGAGTGTTTTGCTGAAAACACACGATCAGATTGTTCGCCTTTCATCCATGACAAAATGGCAATATCGCCACCTAAACGCAGTGCGGTTTCAAAACTTTCTGCAATACGGTTGCCTAAGTCATCGCGGACTTTAAAACGGTCGACCACGACTTCAATGGTATGTTTTTTCTTCTTATCCAGTTCAGGCGGTGGATCAATTTCCATGATTTCACCGTCTACACGTGCACGGACGAAACCTTGGCTTTGTAATTGCTCAAATAAATTGGTGTATTCACCTTTGCGCTCACGTACAACAGGAGCAAGTAACAATAAAGCTGTACCTTCTTCAAGTGCTTTAACCGCATCAACCATTTCCGACACGGTTTGTGCCACCATCGGCAAGTCATGCTCAGGGCAGTAGGGTGTACCCACTCGAGCATACAACAAACGTAAATAGTCATAAATTTCAGTAATCGTACCGACCGTTGAACGTGGGTTATGACTGGTTGATTTCTGCTCGATGGCAATAGCTGGGCTTAAACCTTCAATCGAATCGACTTCAGGTTTTTCCATTTGGGATAGGAATTGGCGTGCATAGGCAGATAAAGATTCAACATAGCGACGTTGACCTTCTGCATATAAGGTGTCGAAAGCCAGTGAAGATTTACCTGAACCTGAAAGTCCCGTAATCACCACGAACTTATCGCGTGGAATATCAAGGTTCACATTTTTTAAGTTATGGGTGCGTGCGCCTCGAATACGGATATGACTTTGGCTCATAAAACATCTCGAAAATATGCTGAGTGAAGGTGATATATGATAGCGATTTAATTTTGTTCAAGCACAAATGAAAAATAAAACACGACAAATTATCTCGGTAAAATTTCATTGAACAGCAAAAGTCCAATGTAAAGTGCTTTGAGAGCTCCTGCAATCTGATTTTAAATAGATGAACAAGACAGAATCAATTCGCAAATTTGATGTCATGATGAGCCACAGGATGTTAAATATAAGTGAATTTCGGGTGAATATTGATCAGCAAGCACGTGAATAGTGACGTTCGAAAATAGAGTCCACCTGTTCAAAACATATATGTCTTTCAATAGCATGATGTTGACGTGCGTAAAAATTCACTTCTTTTTCTAAGTGTTGAAGAAAATCGTTATATTCCGCTTCGAAATGTTGTAAATCTAGAAAATCAAAACGTATAGAGCTTGAACAAGAGTATTGAGCAATGAAGTCGAGCATTAAATTTTGAATATGATGATTGGTAAAATAAATGAGATATGTGGCAGCAGATCCACAGTGTGTACAGCCTTTTTCTAAATAAACTTCTTCATTATTTAACCAACAGCATTGTAAAGTGAAATATGCACGGATTGCTTCTGTTCCCAGTGAATGTTGCATAGAAAACCTCAAGTAAATTTTATTTATGATAATGAGAATTATTATCAATAATAATTGTGCTTGAAGTTTGCTTTAAAATCCAGTCTTAAATTCATTTAAATCGAAATGAGCCTGAAAGTCGGCAATGCAGTTTAGATCACCGACCTTTAATTTGGTTATGCAGGTGATAGCATCATGAGTGATCTAGGCTTAACCATTGACGTTGATGATAGGCACTATCCCAGAATAAATATTCGAGTTCAGCTCCCCGTGTGTAAGCTTGATGCATTTTTTCAATGGTATGTTGATCGCTTTCTGCCGCAACTCGGTCAATAATTTCAATGACTTTGCGTACTTCTTCGTTGAAATGCTCGCCAGCATAAGTGTCAATCCACGCTTGATAAGGATTATTTGCAATATTACGTTTAAGAATGTCTTTGCCCACTTCCGCATAAATCCAATAGCACGGCAGTAATGAAGCTAAAACGACAGGATAACTCTCTGACCATGCAGTAGCTGTCAGAAATGAGGTGTAATGATGGCAAGCAGCAGTCAAAGGTGTATTTTCAAAATCAGCTTTAGTGATGCCAAATTCGTGCATAAAACCATTGTGCAGTTCACGCTCAACCACAATTGCTTCATTAGCACCTTGCGTAAATTGAATAATGGCATCGGAGTCATATGCTTTAGCACCACAAATAGCCAATGCTCGACCATAGGCAACCAGGTAATGCGCATCCTGAATGACGTAATGGCAAAAAGCTTCTTGATTCAGTGTTCCAAGCGCCAGTTCTTGGTTAAAAGGGAGTGCTAATGTTTTTTGATATAAATCGTAGTTTCGTTGCCAAACGGCTTCTGAAAAACGCATAAATCCATCCTGAATAAAATCATCTCTAGGTATCATCTAAGATCATATCAATTTGTCGTTACAAAACTAGCTTGAGCGATACATCATCTTCAACAAAAAAATCATACGAAGAACTTTGGATAAATTTTGAAAACTCGTCATAATTAGCACAGTTTAATTGAGTGTCTTTTAGCGCTAGAGATCAGACATTCAATTTATAGAATTTTTACAAATCACTAAGCACAGACTTCGTTTAATATTCGTCATATAAAAATTCTAAGTTTATGTTTTGTAAAATTTTTATTAATTCACATCATTTTTATAAGGTCGCTAGATTATGTGGAAACATTTTGGTTTCTCTATCGTATTCACGATCGTGTGTCTTGCGCTGTCTGCCTATTGGGGTTATACCCATGGTCCAGAAGCTGGCCTCAAGACCATGTTCACCGTACTGACCATCACTGCAATTTTAGCTGTGATGGAGGTTTCACTTTCTTTTGATAATGCTGTTGTCAATGCTTCAGTGCTTCGTCATTGGGATCACTTTTGGAAAATGCTTTTCCTGACTGTAGGTATTCTCATTGCAGTATTTGGTATGCGTTTAATCTTCCCAATTGTGATCGTCGCGGTCACAGCGGATATGGGCATGATGGAAGTTGTCAATTTGGCATTAAATGACCCTAAAGAATATTCGGCACGACTGATGAATCATCATCCTGAAATTGCAGCATTTGGTGGTGCATTCTTATTGATGGTATTCCTTAACTTTTTCTTGGATGATGGTAAAGACACGCATTGGTTCAAATGGATTGAGCGTCGTTTAGCGAAATTGGCATCTGTACCTGCACTATCTGTATTTGTTGCTTTAGTGGCTTTACTGATCATGGCAGCTAATGTTGATGAAGCTAAACGCTTAGTCGTGACTATGGCGGGTATCTGGGGCATCGTCATTTATATTGGGGTACAAGTACTGAGCCATTTGCTGGGTGGTGAGCCTGAAATTGATGAAAATGGTAATGCAATTGGTCACGATAGTAATGGTGTGCCAACAGGCGTAGTCAAAGCAGGTATCGGTGGGTTCTTGTATTTAGAAGTATTGGATGCATCATTTAGTTTTGATGGTGTGATTGGTGCTTTTGCCATTACTTCAGATGTTGTGGTGATTATGTTAGGTCTCGCGATTGGTGCCATCTTTGTTCGTTCGATTACCATCTATCTCGTTGAGAAAGGCACTTTAGATGCTTACATCTATTTAGAACATGGTGCGCACTATGCAATTGGTGCATTAGCTTTCATTATGATTGCGAGTGGTACGGGCGTACATGTTCCTGAAGTGGTAACAGGTCTGATTGGTGTAGCATTTATTGTTTGGGCAGTGATTGCATCTATTCAATATAAGAAGCGTCAAGCGCTGCAAGGCTAGATGAATAAATCAAAAAAGCACAGCACAAGCTGTGCTTTTTTTGGCTTAAGGCTTTTGCCCTAGGGAAAACAGATGGTGTTGATCTTTATTTCAAATAAAATTCATGCCTGTTCATCAGCCGAATATTCTATAATCAAAGTAGACATAGAAATCACGCGATTACCTAAATTTTATGATGAATGCCTTAGAACGCCGTTCCACATTTGCATTGAGCAGCATTTTTGCATTGCGAATGTTAGGTCTGTTTATGATTGTCCCGGTCTTTTCTGTTGCGGGACAGGCTTATGAATATGCAACACCTGCTTTGATTGGTTTGGCCGTAGGTGTGTATGGTTTGACTCAGGCAATACTACAAATTCCTTTTAGTTTGATTGCAGACCGTTATAGCCGAAAGCCGCTGATCGTATTGGGTTTATTGCTGTTTGCCTTGGGTGGTGCAATCGCCGCAATGTCAGACACAATCTATGGTGTGATTATAGGGCGTGCAATAGCTGGGGGTGGAGCTGTCTCTGCTGTCGTCATGGCGTTATTGGCAGATGTTACGCGTGAAGAAAATCGTATGAAGGCGATGGCAATGATGGGGATGAGTATTGGTCTCTCTTTCGTTATTGCATTTAGTTTAGGGCCATGGTTGACCAGCGTGGTGGGTATTTCAGGCTTATTCTGGGTGACCACACTCATGGGATTACTTGCCATTGCAATGCTATTTCTTGTTCCCAAAACAACACGTCATCATAAAAATTTTCAGCAAGGTTATCTCACTCAGCTAAAACAAGTTTTGAAAATGGGCGATTTAAATCGCTTACATGTTTCTGTGTTTGCTTTGCATTTATTGCTGACGGCGATGTTCATCTATGTGCCTTCTCAATTGATTGACTTTGCAGATATTCCTTTAGCTCAGCATGGTTTGATCTATCTTCCCTTATTGGTAATCAGTTTATTTTTTGCTTTTCCTAGTATCATTCTTGCTGAAAAATATCGAAAAATGCGAGGTATTTTTCTGACTGCGATTGCTGGGATCATCGCTGGTTTGATCGTGATGATTTTTGGATTTGAATCGAAATACATTTTGTTGCTTGGTTTAGGTCTTTTCTTTATTGCCTTTAATGTGATGGAAGCACTACTGCCATCTTGGTTATCGAAGGCAGCACCTATCCAATCCAAAGCGACAGCAATGGGTGTGAATGCCAGTGGTCAATTCTTAGGTGCTTTTTTTGGCGGTATACTGGGTGGTCAATTGCTGATGTTAAATAACACTGCTCTAGGCTGGGGGGCACTCACAGGAATTGCCATTCTTTGGCTGTTGATTAGTTTTGGGTTAAAGCAGCCACGTTATTTATCATCACTGATTTTGAGTTTGCCCAAAGTCCAAGAAACAGATGAATGGACTTCTCAGTTACTGGCAATTCGTGGTATTGAAGAGGTCGTGGTGATGACTGATCAACAAGTGGTCTATGTCAAAGTTGATAAGCAGCAGTTAGACGAAACTGCGCGACAACATTTAACGCACTTGTTGGGTAAAGAGGTAGCCATTTAATCATAACTCTTATAAAGTAAAACATAGAATCGAATAGGAAGATTAGAGCACATGCGCGGCGTGAATAAAGTTATTTTAGTTGGTACTTTAGGTAAAGATCCTGAGACAAAAACATTTCCCAATGGTGGTTCATTAACGCAGTTTTCAATTGCAACAAGTGAATCTTGGACAGATAAAAACTCAGGTGAACGCAAAGAACAAACAGAATGGCACCGTATCGTCTTACATAATCGTTTAGGTGAAATTGCACAGCAATATTTACGTAAAGGTTCAAAAGTTTATATTGAAGGCTCTTTACGTACCCGTCAGTGGACAGACCAAAATGGTCAAGAACGTTACACGACTGAAATTCGTGGCGAACAAATGCAGATGTTAGATTCTAATAATCGTCAGCAAAGTGAAAATGGTGGTGAAGGTTATAATCAACCACGTTTTAATAACAACCAAGGCGGTGGTTATGGCAACCAAGGTGGTTATAACAATAATAATCAAGGTAGCGGTTATGGTAACCAAGCTGGTTATGGTAATAACAACGTTAACCAAGGCTTCCAAAAGCCACAAAATCAACCAGCGCCGAAGCCAATGGCGACAGCACCATCTGATTTAGATGATGATTTACCGTTCTGACACATACCTGAGAGTAGTTTTTGTTAAATTTTAATGTTTTTTATTATTTAACAATGAATTAAATAGTTAAAAACCCTTTGTATAACAAAGGGTTTTTTGTTTTTATGGTGATATAGTAAAACGTTTGTTCATAGTTGAATTAGGGATAGTTGAATGAAACACGGGATTATATTTTTAACTTGTGTGCTGTGTAGCAGCATGAGCTTAGCACAATCACCACAATGGACCATGTTTGATCGGGATGATGGGGGCTGGTCTTATATTGATAAAACGACTATTAAATCACTCGATCAAGCCTCGCATATTTTTGAAATTGACTATAAATATGTGTATGAACATGGCGTACCCTCATTAAACATCAAACCCAAGGGCTACATACAAGCCGTTCATCAAATTGATTGTCAAAATAAAGCCAGAGCCTATGTCAAAAGCCAGCGTTTTACGCCGCAAGGTAAAGCCGTAGATGATAATAATTCATTCGATACGATTTATTTTGAACCCATGTCAATGCAACTTTCTAAAAATATTAAGTTAATTGAAATGTTATGCATTAAATAAAATTTATTAAAGACTTTGTATAACGCTACAACTTATTGAGATTTGATGCGAATCCATGAGTGATCCTTCAAAGCCTTTTTAAATAACAAGGCTTTGAAGGATAGTTAACCTAAAATTAGAATTTACCATTCATAACGTAAACGGAATAAATGCATATCTGGGGTTTGGAACGTATCATGTGTATATAAACGTTCATAATCAAATCCAAAACCATGGTTAAATCTAGCTGCTATACCAACACCGAGATCACGGCGTTTAAACTCTGAGCCACTGGTATATTCAAGTTGATTTCCCATGATATAGGGCTGAATGAATTTGATACCGTATTCTTCAATCTTGAAGTGCTGTCCCGCATAAAATTCAACGCCATAAGCCTCAGTATTCAGCAATGATTGAAGTTGAAAATCGCTCGATTCACTGTAAGCATCAAAATTTGGAACTAGATTTTTATACCAACCAGCGCCAAAGCTAAGCATCCATTTTCCATCAAAATAAAATAATGAACTTGCCCAAATTTCTTGCTTTAAATCATGTTTATCTTGTTGATTATTCAGACTAGCATCGTTGTACTTCCATGAGGTCGCCCAACTTAAATTTTTATTTAAATGCACATCAACTGCCAATTCGGCACCATTTTTACGTTGATATTGCACATCCGTATCTGCGACCGTCGTACTATCCTTGAACAAATAGCTGGCATATAAGTTTGCTTTATCCATTTTGAACTCATAACGTAAAGTTTTATGAGCTGCTTGCGTACCATCTGTATAAGCGACAGGGCTCCACGTTTGGGGCTGAGCCAAGGTTGAGTAATTCCATAGGTCAGTTTTGGCACCTACAATGTCGTAATAAATACTATAGATTTTTCCAAATTTAACGGTACCGTATTCTGAATCTCGCAGACCAATATACGCCTGTTCGGTGGTGATGTTTTCATCAGAGGAACGGTAATGACCGTCCCAATCCAGCATCTTGGGAAGATTGATATAGTTTTGATAGCCTGCAATTAAATGCAAACGTTCATTCCATGCATAATCAGCATTGGCATAAATACGGCTATTTGAGCTATAGCCATCTCTGCGATATTTCTGATTTTCGTTAGATTGATCGTAATGATCGAAATTTAAGGCTTGTAGGCGAATACTACCAGACGTGGTGAGTTTTAAACGATCGGATTCACTCACAATTTGCTGTTCATCAATGAGTGTTATCTCGGCAAATGTAAGATTTGACAAAATAAAGGTGCAGGAAAGCAATAGCTTGTAAAAGCATGGTTTTGACATAGTAACATCCGTGTGACTAGATATGAATTAAGCTGGTGATTCAGCTGATTAAAGCTGAGTAGAAATTAGGTGGTCATTATCGATTTAAAATATCGTTCCAAAATGGAGTAGTGGTTGGTGTCTGCAAAACTCAAGAGATGCGTGAATTCAGGCTCTAGTTGCTGCCGAAATTGATAATATTTTTGGCTTTGCCATCTCAGTTCTGGTAACTCATCGAGTCCATACACAATCGTACAGGGCTTAGCAAAGTGCGTAGAATGTTCAACTGGACTTAAGTTTTTAATGTCTAGCTCAGATAAATTTAGCGCCTTGTTTAAATGTGTTTCTTGAATCGGTTTTAGGTCATAGATCCCACTGAGTAATACCGCTGAACCAATCAAGGGGTGATCTAAATTTAAAGCAGCTAAATGGGCACCGGCAGAATGCCCAACCACAATGACATTGGAGCTGATCCAAGTTTGTTTGTGGATATAATCGAGCGCTTTGCGAATTTGTAGATTAATCAGATTTAAACTACTTTGAGGTGCTAAATCATATTCAACCAACACACATTGAGCATTTTGCTTTAAAACAAATTCAGCAACAAAGGCAAAATCCCTTTTTTCACACCATTGCCAATAACCACCATGTATAAAAATAACAGTAGTATTGGTGGCAACAGGTGTGGGGAAAAAATCCAGTGTAGATCTTCTCTGAAAGTCGTACTGTAAATCGGCAATATGATGGTGTTGCATATAAGTCGCTTGACTCATTTTTTGAAAATCAGACAAGATCTGATTTTCATCCGTCACAGTTTGCGAGTTGTCATAGAGCATGATTTACAGCTCCTTTACTAGGCTTGTTCATTTTCAGTTAATTGATGCTTTAAGGATGATTTCTTCATTTGATAGAAAATGATTAACATCACGATAAAAGGCACGCCAAACTGGAGAGTTGATTTAAATTCTTGCGTAAACCATGTGGTAAGCGTGATTGCAAGAATGGCAAACAAACCAATAAAGGAAATATAACGACTACCAGGAATGCTGTATTTGAGGTGGATATTATTTTTTGCCAAGTTCTTTCTAAAGAAGTAGTGTGTGGCAAAGATCGCTCCCCAAGTAAATAAAGCTCCAAACATGGACAGTGCAATCATGATTGGAAATGCTGATTCGGGATTAATGCTATAAACAATACTCGCCACAGCAATACCTGTTGCCGAAAGTAGCAAGGCATTGATGGGCACCCCATTTTTACGAATTTTACCAAACAGTTTCGGTGCATCTCCTGAACGTGACAAACTGAATAACATACGCGTTGAGATATATAACATGCTGTTCATTGCGGACAGTGCTGCCACAATCACAATGAAGTTTAAAATATGATCAGCAAAAGGAATGCCGACAATTTGCATAACAGACACGAAAGGACTGGTTGCACCTGGTGCTATCAATTGAGTCCATGGAACGAGAGTGACAATTAAACTCAGCGATAGTAAATAAAATAGAAATAAGCGAATCGCAGTGCTTTTGAAAGCGTATTTAACTGCTTTTTCAGGATCATTGGCTTCACCTGCAGCAACCGCGATCATTTCGATACTGAGATAACTAAAAATAGAAATAATGACACCAATCCAAACACCTTTAAATCCATTTGGCATAAAGCCATCATGTGCAGTGAGATTGTGAGTTAGCGCTTGATGAGGATTTGGATCTTGCGTCAAAATACCTATTGCCAACAGAATAAACACAATGATGGCAAACACTTTGATCGTCGAAAACCAATATTCAACTAAGCCAAATGCTTTGACACTATAAGCATTTACTGCGAGAAGTACGGTTGAAAAAAACACGATCCAAATACCTGAACCGGCATGAGGAAACCAAAGTTTCATATAGTCAGCCACGGCGGTAATTTCTGTGCCTACAGCCAACACGATACATGCCCAGTAGCTATAACGAACTAAGAAACCAGAAAGTGGATTTATATAATGTTCAGCGTAAGCACCAAACGAGCCTGAAGTGGGGTGTTGTACAGTCATTTCTGCCAAGCAAGCCATTAGTGCAAAAGCAATTAATCCGCCGATCGCATAGCTTAGAATGACAGCAGGTCCTGCAAAACTAATGGCAAATTTACTACCCATGAATAGACCGGTGCCAATGGCACCGCCTATTGCAATCATGCCCATTTGTTTAGCGGTTAATTTTTTATGTAATCCTGCTTCGCGTGTTTGAATTTTATCGAAGTTACTCATAAGCCCTCCTGGCCATGGTGATGTAAAGTGAGTAACTGAATTAAGTTACTTGACCTCGCACCGAATATTTTTCATTTTTCCATTCTTCATTCAGCATCACTTGTTTAAGATGTTGAACAGCATGCCAAATGTCTTCATGGCTTAGGTACAAAGGTGTGACCCCAAATCTGAGCACGGCTGGCTCTCGGTAATCTCCAATCACACCACGCGCAACAAGCGCTTGGACAATGGCATAGCCGTGTTCATGGCAATAACTCACATGACTACCGCGCTGTAAATGATCGATTGGTGTAATTAACTCAAAACCAAATTCAGCACATTCCTGTTCAACCAATTGAATAAAGAGATCCGTTAAATTTAGAGATTTTTCTCGGATCTTTTGCATGTCAGTTTTTAAGAACACATCTAAACCACATTCGATCAAACTCATGGACAAAATACTTTGTGTGCCACATAAAAAACGACGAATGCCTTGAGCTGGCTCGTAGTGATCAGCCATATCGAAAGGACGTTGATGACCCCACCATCCTGAAAGAGGTTGCCAAAATTTATTTTGGTGTTTTGCATTTACCCAGATGAGGGCAGGAGAACCTGGTCCACCATTAAGGTATTTATATGTGCAACTTACGGCAAAATCACTTTGGGTCTTGTTTAAATCGATTGGAACAGCGCCTGCAGAGTGGCATAGATCCCAGATGACCAAAGCGTTATGTTGATGAATCGTTTGGTTGACCTGTTCCATGTCATAGAAATAGCCTGAGCGGTAATTGATATGTGACAACACCACAACTGCCGTTTGATGGGCTTTCAGAGTGGTTTCTAATTCATCAGGATGTTCGATTAAAACCAGTTGGTAGCCTTTTTGAACAAGGTCAATATAACCTTCAATAATATAGAGGTCAGTCGGGAAGACGTCCTTTTCCGCAATAATCACTTTACGTTCAGGAGCGATTTCAGCTTGGATTTTGACAGCAGCAGAGAGTGCTTTAAATAAGTTGAGTGTGGTTGAATCAGAGATCACCGTTTCGCCTGGATTTGCCCCAATGAGCTGAGCCACCTTATCACCTAACCGAGTCGATAATCCCCACCAATCCGCTTTGTTCCAGCTATTGATGAGATCTTCCCCCCACTCTTGGCTCACCACTTCTTGAGCACGTGTTAAAGCAGATTTAGGGCGTGCACCAAGGGAATTTCCATCTAGATAGATAGTATTCTCAGGTATAGCAAATTCATTTTTTAAATGTTTCAGTTCGTCTTCAGCATCCCATGCTTTGCATTGATCTAAGGTAATCATTTTTATCCTGACTCGGTCCGTGTTATTTCATTCGATTTTATCACGGTAATTTTTAGTATTTATCCGATAATTATGCTTGAAATTGCATGAAAACTGGATAGTATTCGAATTAAATATAAAAAATCAGGATGATATTTAGGAATGAATTTAGACCTCATTGATCATAAAATTTTAAGACTATTACAACAAAATGCACGACTAAGTCATCAGGAATTGGCAGATTTAGTGAATCTTTCTGCTTCAGCATGCCATCGACGTGTCAAAATTTTAGAAAACAATGGAGTCATCGAAAAATACCAAGCAAAAATTAATTATGAAAAATTGGGTATTCAGGTTGAGGCGATTGTCGAAATTAAACTCAATCAGCTGACCGAATCAGATCATCAGCATTTTCTGAGCCAGATTCGTAATTTTGATGAAGTGATCAATGCTTTTATAATTACAGGGGATTCGAATTACGTTCTCTTTGTGGCCACCAAAGATTTAAATGGGTTTTCCCAGTTTATTATTAATAAGTTAAACAAAATTAAAGGTATAGCCAACATTAATTCTAAAATTATTCTTGAAAAAGTGATCGAGAAGACCTTCATGTGATCATTAATTTTTTATGAAAAGTGAATCCGTATTTTAAAATCAACCTCGAATTGATTTTACAAGCGATGTTTTTTTATGAGTTAAAACACATAAAACTGCTATTATGGTCCATCTTTTTTTTAAAATAATTCTATGAACGAACATTACAAATATATATACACTAAATTTAGTTTTTTTGGTTCATTACCTACATATAAGGTGTTTCTGAATGAACAAAATAAGATCGTAAAATGGGTCTTTGCTGATAACTCTTTTATCTATGGGTATATATCTGATTGGGCATTGAATCATTCTGGTTTAGATGTGGGAAAGGCTACTTGGGCTGAAGAGTCGACATTATTACTAAATAATGAAAAATTTAAACTCAATTTGTATAGGTCTTTACATCAAAAATTTAAAACAGAATTATCTGAATAATTTATCTAGTAACGATAATGATTTTATAGTTTTTGATAAAAATAAATTATTTAGATTGCTATATATCTCAAATTAGCGTACAAATGCACTTGTTGATGCGGGATGGAGCAGTCTGGTAGCTCGTCGGGCTCATAACCCGAAGGTCGTTGGTTCAAATCCAGCTCCCGCTACCAATTAAAAACTAATTTAAAAGTTTACAACCTAATTGCGGTCGATCTGTAGTTAGGTTTTTTTATTAAAGAAAATTAAATCAATAAATCAATTAAATATGTGTTATATTGGTTTTCTAGAATTATAATTTTATTGTTTACTAATTTTATTTTGATCTGATATTAATTACATCTTTCATTCTATTAAAAGTCTATCTTCAAAATTATTTTCTAATTATTCATTACATAATATAGGAAATAAATGATGTCTAATTTAACAACTGGTACAGTTAAGTGGTTCAACGAAACTAAGGGTTTCGGATTTATCGCTGTAGATAATGGTCAAGATGTATTTGCTCATTTTAGTGAAATTCGAGCAAATGGTTTCAAGAATCTAGTCGAAGGACAGCGAGTTCAATTTGTTGTACAACAAGGTCAGCGTGGCTTACAAGCAAGTGATATTGTAGCTATTTCATGAATACCTCATTAATTGAGGTGAAAGATCAGTTTGAAGTTAAATATGCAGTGATAGGTACATTTAATACTTCGCAGCATGCTTCGAACTTATCTCAAATAAATATTAAATTTATCACTGTTGATAATGAAAATATAAGACCTAGTTTTGATTTAAATTTTCATAGTTTAAATACTGGTAAAATTTACCAGCTCATTTAAATATTAAAATTAAACCATAAAGTATTTTTTATGGTATAATCATTGTTGATCGAATCCGTAAGCGAAACGGAAGTGTTTAGATAGAACTTAGAATTGCGTATTCTCAATTTATAGATTTTAATATCTATGATGTCTAAACAGTTAACGCAGAGCATGAACTCGCACCATGCCGATCTTAGAAGTCCACAATCTCATTGTGGGCTTTTTATAATTAAATACATGCTAATGTAAAATTGTAATTTGAATTATAGGCTTGAGCCTCTTCGATATCAGAATCCATACTCTCGATTTAAATATTTAATATTATTTTTAATTTTACATGAGCTCATGAATGAGTAAGTGAAAATGAATATCTCTAATGGCTGGACTACAGCAAAAGCAGTGAATGGTGAAACCATTCGAATTAACATTATCCCATTTCATAAAGTTCAAAATACGATGAGAGGGCAAATTCTTGTAGAAGTTTCTAAACAAGTTGAAGTCGAATCAGGTGAAGTATTTGAAATAAACTTAGATGGTCGATCTTTTTTCTTGGGATTTAACAATCTATATAAGATTATGATTTAAAAAATATTTTCCATAAAAGTCTAATGCGAAAAATTAGACTTTTATGGAAATAGAATCATAATATTAGTAACAGAATTATATAGATCACGATTAAGATTTACCCCATACATACCAATGGTGATTGTAGAAAAAATATCCGAAAATTATGTGAATAAAAGTTGGATAATTCATTTTTTAATATTGTTATTTTTAAGTAAAACTATAATGAGAATATCTTTTTAACGTACTAAGATAAATTCCTGTACAAATAGTGACCTGTATAAGTGCAATCTATGAAAGCACAACTTATTATCTTAACAACTATGTAATAAGGAAAATAACATGAGTAAGAAGAAGATCAGTAGCAATGCAAAAATTCAACAGTTTGAACAGGATAGCTATGTCGACCCTAAAGGTAAAACACTTACGACTTCACTAGGGGTTCCTGTAGTCGATAATCAGAATAGTCTTAAAGTAGGGGAGCGTGGTCCTACACTGTTAGAAGATTTTCTATTGCGCGACAAACTAATTCACTTTGATCGTGAGCGTATACCAGAACGAGTTGTCCATGCTCGAGGATTTGGTGCTCATGGATATTTTGAACCGTATAAAGGCAATGAAAAATGGACTAAAGCTAAATTTCTGACTGATACCAGCAATCCTACCCCTATTTTTGCGCGGATATCTACAGTTCAAGGTGGACGTGGCTCAGCAGATGTTGTGCGTGATGTTCGAGGTTTTTCTATTAAGTTTTATACGCAAGAAGGAAATTATGACTTAGTAGGAAACAATATTCCTGTTTTCTTTATACAAGATGCTATTAAATTTCCTGATTTTGTCCATGCTGTCAAGCCAGAAGATCCGAATGAAGTCCCGACTGGACAATCAGCACATGATACCTTCTGGGATTTCATTTCTTTAAATACCGAAACAGCACATATGACAACTTGGGTGATGTCAGATCGTGCTATTCCTCGTAATTTGCGTTCTATCCAAGGTTTCGGTGTACATACATTCAGACTTATCAATGCGCAAGGCAAAGCTCATTTAGTCAAATTTCATTGGACTCCAAAGCAAGGGGTTGCTCAAGTCGTATGGGACGAAGCATTAAAACTGAATGGCAAAGATCCTGATTTCCATCGACGAGATCTATGGGATGCAATCGAAAATGGAAATTATCCTGAATGGGAGCTAGGAGCTCAAATTTTCACGGAAGAAGAAGCTTCTGAATGGGATTTTGATGTTTTAGATCCAACTAAGCTTGTACCAGAGGAATTAGTACCTGTAACTCCATTAGGCAAATTTATATTGAACCGTAATACAGATGATTTCTTTGCCGAAACGGAGCAAGTTGCTTTTAGCCCAGCAAATATTGTATCTGGTATAGATTTTAGTAATGATCCTTTACTTCAAGGAAGATTATTTAGCTATACAGACACCCATCTACATCGTTTAGGTACAGCTAACTTTAACCAAATTCCAATTAATAAACCTGTATGCCCTTTTCATACAAATAGACGTGGTGGATTTGCTAACCATGAAGTTTACAAGGGAAAAGCAAATTATGAACCAAATTCAGTGGATGATAATTGGCCACGAGAAATTGGGCAGCAAGAAGGGGGATTTAGTTCTTATCCTGAACATGTGGAAGCAAGTAAATTACGTATTCGACCTGAAAGCTTTGCAGATCATTTCTCACAAGCGACACTTCACTATATGAGTTTGAAGAAGCATGAACAACAGCATATTAAAGATGCTTACGCATTTGAACTCTCTAAAGTTCAAGATGAAGAAATTCGTCAACGCGTGGTTGATCGAATTCTAGTAAATATCGATAAGGATCTCGCGACATACGTTGCAAATGAGTTAGGTTTAAAACTGTCTGATAAGCCAGCGATTAAAAAACAAAGTAAAGTTAAAATTTCAGAAAAACTTAGCATTGAGGCTTTCCCAGCATCAGATATTAAACAACGTAAAATTGCAGTACTTGTGCATAATGGTGCAAATGCAACTTCTGTAGATGCCGTGAAAGCATGGGCTGAAAGTGAAAATGCGGTTGCAGAAGTTTTAGCTCCAAGTGCAGCTCCAGTTAAATCTAAAGATGGAAAAGAAATTGCAGTAGATGGTCGACAAAATGGTGAGCCGTCAGTTACATATGACGCAATTGTTGTTATTGATGGCGATAATCTAGAAGCATTTAAGGCTGATGGAGTTGCAAAACACTATGTTCTTGAAACTTTTAAACATCTTAAACCAATTTATTTGCTTGGAGATAAAGAAAACCTTCTCGAATACTTTGGTATCGAACAAGATGATGCTATTTTTAGTAGTAAAACCTTTAAAGATCATCAAGATAAATTTAAGAAAGCGATACAAAATCACAGACTCTGGTCTCGAGAGGATATAGTAGCAAGTATCCCAGCATAAAAATAAGAGAAGCCTAGATTCACTATCTAGGCTCTTTTTTTAGGTAGTCATGATAGGTTTATTGATCGAATTATTTTGATTGGTCTTAAGTAAATATACCGTGAATAATCTGAGCACAGTTCATCATAGAGCTTTTAGACTCGTAATTCGAGCGACGTTAGATCGCTACTTGATTTATTTCTATTTATGACCTTGAGTAATTTGATACAAAGTTAATTTTGATTTGTCTAGAGAATTGCTATTCTTGAGCTAGCGCTTGAAAATTTGAAATGTGAAGCCGCCATACATATTTGTAAAAGTAATTCTATGAAAGATAATAAAAATGGGAAACGAACTTTGAATAATGAACGGCGTCCTTTTGAAACGTCACTCCCGATACTACAAAAATCTAAGTTGGGGCATCATTTCTTTAGAGTGCAAAACTCACATATATCCATGGATCTTATTGAACTGATTCGTGGAAGATAGTCATAATCGGTGTAATCGATGTGGCAACCAATCAAATTGAAACACTTGACGAAGTGGTGAACACTTTGCGTAAAGTTTTGCAATTTGTCGATGCTGATAAGCTATACCCTTCAACCAACTGTGAAATGATACCACTGTCTCGTCACGTGGGACGTGACAAACTTGAAGCCTTAAGTATGGGTTCAGCGATCTTAAACTAAGAAGTTAGTGCTTTAGCTGAGTTTATTTTCTACATTCAAGATGGATCATCTGTGCAATCACCTATATCCTAGGTTCGCACGAGTTTAGCAATTTATATTTGAGAAGAGAAAAATGGTTGAAGCTTCAGACTACAGAAACGCAATGTCTTTATTAACTACTGCAGTCAATATTATTACAACAGCTGGTGAAACAGGACAGCATGGTTTCACAGCGTCTGCTGTATGTAGCGTTACTGATTCACCTGCTACACTTTTGGTGTGTATGAATCAATCATCCCGATCTCATCAGTATTTTATTGAGAACAAAGTTTTATCTGTCAATGTGCTCAGTTCTCAACATGAGTCTCTTTCAAATGCTTTTGCATCGAGTCAATTGAGTGCAGAACAACGTTTTGGATTAGCCCAATGGGGTAAATTGAAAACAGGTTGCCCGGTCTTAAAGGACGCTTTAGTCAGTTTTGATTGTGAGATTGAGCAAATTCAACAAGTGGGCACACACAGTATTTTTATTTGCCGAGTTGTAGCCATTCAACAAAGCTCGCAAGAGGAAAGTCTTGTCTATTTTAATCGATCTTATCATCAGGTGAGTGCAGAAGAGGAAGTTTAATGAGCTAGAGCAGCAAGATTTTCAATCGTTTCTTATAATGATTATAGAAATAGATCAGCGTTTGATTAATGATCTTGGGAAAGATGGTGAATCGTAAGCCTCGAACAGTGAGCTTTCATAGTGTGAGGTTAAACCCAATGGATATTACTCGAATCGTTTATGGTCATACAGAGTGAATGATCTTTCTCTTTGGGATGAAAAAAGAAAAGTATTATTTTCAAAAATTTGAAACCAATTAAATAAGTTTTAAAAAAAATCAGTGTTTTATATTTAATTTATTCTCTTAAAGAAATATATTAACTTTTAAATCTGGAAATTCGATTGTTTTTATAAATACTTTCGGTTTTACCAATCCAGTCATCTTTTGTATTCTCTATTTCATCGAAGCAACACTCTCACAAAGAAATAGAGGAAAACACATGAGTTTAATCAATACTGAAGTCAAACCATTCAATGCAACTGCTTATCAAAATGGTGAGTTCATTGAAGTTTCTGAGCAAGATTTTAAAGGTAAATGGTCTGTTGTCTTTTTCTATCCTGCAGATTTTACATTTGTATGTCCAACAGAATTAGGCGATCTTGCTGATAACTATGCTGAATTCCAAAAGTTAGGTGTAGAAATTTATGGTGTATCTACAGATACTCATTTCACACATAAAGCTTGGCATGATACTTCAGATGTGATTGGTAAAATTCAGTATCCACTTATTGGTGACCCAACGTGGACATTGTCTAAAAACTTTGATGTATTGATTGAATCTGAAGGTTTGGCAGATCGTGGTACATTTGTAATTGATCCTGAAGGAAAAATTCAAATTGTAGAGATTAATGCAGGTGGTATTGGTCGTGATGCTCAAGAACTTCTTCGCAAAGTGAAAGCGGCTCAATATGTTCATGCCCACCCAGGCGAAGTATGTCCTGCGAAATGGAAAGAAGGTGATGCTACACTTGCACCATCAATCGATCTTGTAGGTAAGATCTAAATTAAGTTGAAAAGTAAAGAACCAGCACGATGTGCTGGTTTTTTATTAAGAGGCATAACCTTCTTGATTTTGTGCTGCTTGTCGTAAACCTTCAACCAAGTGGTCGATGAGTTTTTCCATCACGAGTCGTTGTCCTTTACGTGATGCATAAACGAGTTGCACAGTCCCTATATTTGAGCACCAGTCAGGTAAGATGTGTACAAGCCGTCCTGCTGCCAAATCCTTTTGTACTGTAAGATAAGGTAGATCTGCAATACCTAATCCATCCATCGCTGAATAATACACACCAGCCAAATCATTACTTTTAATACGTGGTTGTAATGGAATTTCAATGAGATCATGCCCTTCAATTCGGTGCAAATTCCATTGATAGTGTGTTTTTTGAGTTCCTAAAACAATTGTTGGAAAATCATTGATTTCAGTTGGATATTCTAAAACGCGACCCTGTAAAAGCTCAGGGGTTGCCACTAAACAATGAGTGGTTTTGATGACATCACGAACCACGATGGTGGAGTCTTCATTGGCAGAAAAATTAGTTCTGATCGCCAAGTCAATATCATCGTGCAATACATCTACGCGTCGGCTGGTTAATTCCATCTCGACTTGAACTTTTGGATAGCGCTTCAAAAAATCATTGAGTAAAGAGCGAATTTGATAACGCATCATTACGGGTGGGCAACTAATTTTAACTAGACCCTGAGGTTCACTTTTCTGTTTAAGTAAAACATTATGAGCGCAATCAACTTGGTTGATTACTTTTTCACATTCTTGAAAAAATTCTTGACCTAAAGGCGTTACTTTGAAATGGCGAGTAGAACGTTGAATGAGTGTGACATTAAATTTTGCTTCGAGTTCTAAAATACGTCGACTAAGCTTTGATTTAGTTATATTTGACGCGTCACTAGCAGCACTGAAACCGCCGTATTTAACGACCAAATAAAAATAGTAATAGTCATCAAATGAATGCAATTTTCACCTCGACGCCTGATCCGATAAAGTTTAAGCATAGGTTAAACTAAGCCGTTCAAGAAATCATCTTGGGTTTTGAATATGGTAAAAAAAAGCGACCCAAAGGTCGCTTTTATTAAATATTATTTTTTAGTGGTGTTCTTTACATAGCTAACCATTAAGTTTTTATAGTCAGGAATATGCTCACCGAATAAAGCACCTAAACCTTCGATATCATTACGCCAGTCACGATGTAACTCACCTGCAGCACCAAACCATGTCATAAGTTGAGCACCTGCTTGAGACATGCGGTTCCATGCAGCATCGCGCGTAATTTGGTTGAATGTACCAGATGCATCAGTAATCACGAATACATCAAAGTCTTCAGCAAGAGCTGAAAGTGTAGGGAATGCAACACATACTTCAGTCACAACACCAGCGATGATCAGTTGTTTTTTACCTGTCGCTTTAACAGCATTTACAAAATCTTCGTTATCCCAAGCATTGATTTGACCTGGACGCGCGATATATGGAGCATCAGGGAACATTTCAACTAATTCTGGAACGAGTGGACCATTAGGACCATCTTCAAAACTTGTTGTTAAAATTGTCGGCAAGTTAAAGTATTTTGCTGCTGCTGCGAGTGCTAAAACATTGTTTTTAAACTTATCAGGATCGATATCACGTACAAGAGAAAGAAGACCTGTTTGGTGATCGACTAAAAGCACTACTGCATTATCTTTATCTAAACGAACGTAAGGTTTGCCCATTATTATTAGCCTCTATGATGTTAGTAAGTGTGAATACGTATCAATGAACTCGTATTCAGTCACTAGTTATATTAGACTGAAAATGAGATAAATTTGTGACCATTTTTAGGATAATTAGTCTTATTAATAGGAATATTGTAATCATGAATTTCAAATTTCAGTGAATAGTCACATATATGAATTAATTTAGATTATTATAATCATAAAAATAGGAATCTGTGTGGCAGTAAAGCTCTTTTTATTTTCTGTGCAAAGTCTAAAATGAACGCATGTTCATCCTATCGAATATAGGAGTAAAAGATGAAAAGAGTAATTGGGGTTTATCGTAACCAACATACACATTGGGTTGGTGATGGTCTGCCAGTGCGTAACTTATTTTCTTATGATCGGTTAGGTCAAGCACTTAGTCCTTTTTTGTTATTAGATTATGGTGCACCACATCACTTTGAGCCAACGACACGTCAGTTAGGTGTTGGCTCACATCCTCATCGCGGATTTGAAACAGTGACTATCGCCTACCAAGGTGGTTTAGCACATAAGGATTCCAGTGGTGGTGGTGGTGTTATCGAGGCAGGAGATGTGCAATGGATGACTGCTGGGGCCGGATTGGTTCACGAAGAGTTTCATTCTCCTGAATTTGCTCAAAAAGGTGGAATTCTTGAAATGGCACAGCTTTGGGTCAATCTACCAGCCAAAGATAAAATGACTCAACCACGTTATCAAGCGATCACATCTCATGATATTCCAACAATTACCATGGATGATGATGCTGGTCACATCCGTGTAATTGCGGGTGAGTTTGGTGGTCATTATGGTCCTGCTGAAACATTTACTCCAATAAATGTGTGGGATGGTCAGCTTAAAGCTGAGTATGAAACATTCATACATGTTCCTGTAGATCACAACGTATTGGTTGTAGTGTTGAATGGTGAACTCGTAATTAATGGGGCTCAAAAAGTTCTAGACAGTTCAATTGTGATGTTTGCTCGTGATGGTGAGGCAGCAATTCAATTGCAAGCATATAAAGATACACAATTTTTAGTGCTTACAGGTGAGCCACTAAATGAGCCAATTCAAGGGCATGGACCATTCGTCATGAACACCAAAGAAGAAATCATTCAAGCTTTTCATGATTTCAATAATGGTAAATTTGGTGAAATTGCACGTTAATTGGAACGAGAAAAGCGGAAATATCATTTCCGCTTTTTTTGTAATCATCACTTTAAAAAAATAAAGGACCTCTATCCCACACAACAGAGGTCCTTATACGCTGTAATTTATATTTATTTTCTAGATCACATTCTATTTGTGTTTCTTATTAATGTGATGTAGTTCTCATTTTCAAAACAATGATAATGCATTTTTTTTAAGCTGTAAACTAAAAAATTAAATTATTGGTGAAAATATCTATTTTGTTTTTAAACATATTTTTTGATTTCTTAAAAAATACAAGTGTATTAAATATTTAGCGTATGACGAATAGTGTAGCAAGAATTTTACGCAAATTTATTTGATTAAAAATTAATCAAAAACAAATAAAATCTGGAAGTTTTTAATAGCAAGTTTCAAAGTGTTCTATCGCATAATTAAAAAAATTTTTAATGCTTGGATCATAATTTTGAAAATTGCAGTGATTGGAAGTGGTATGGCAGGGTTGGCAACTGCGAGAATTCTCAAGGATGCTGGTCACCAGATCACAGTTTTCGAGGCGCTTCCAGGGCGTGGTATGGATAGTTATAGTCTTGAGTATGAAGGTGGGATTATTGATTCGCCATTACGTGTCATGAATCCAATGCTCTGGAAAAATACATTGAGTCTTGCCACACATTTGGGTCTCAACACTTTTCCAGTACGTACATATATGTCATGTAGCTGGTTATTTGAAGATAAAATCGAAACTTGGCTGACAACATCACGTTCACGCATAGGCAACTTTCCAATCATTAACAATCGAAAAGGATTAAAGCAATATGGCATCCGTTTAGTGAAAGGGATGTTACAACTTAGATCTGCATTGAAGCAGTTTTTTAAATCTAAAAATCAAGATATCACTTTAGATGAGTTCGTTAAATATAACCAAATAGAAGAAGTATTTTGGAATGGGGCAGTCATGCCTGTCCTATTTACCATTTGTACATGTGATGCCAAAACAATTGGTGAATGGCCAGCGAAACCATTGTTGATTTTCTTACGCCAACTGACGGATGGAGATGCACTCCTTCGAATTCAAGGTGGGACGCCAGCTTTCGTTGATAAATTGCTGGAAGATATCGATTTAAGAAGTGGGCAGCCCATTACTCGTGTACAAGAGCAGGGTGATTTAGTCTATGTGGAAAATGAAGCAGGTGAATCTGACTTATTTGATCGCGTGATTGTCGCGACACCAACAACAAAAGTTCATGAGTTTTTAGATGCTGAACAGTTTGCGGATGATATTGCACTTCTCAAACAATTTAAGTTTGTTGATGGTGAATTGGTCATTCATACTGATTCAGTGGTAATGCCTGTGAAGCGTAAAGATTGGTGCGTATTGAGTTATATGATGGATCGTAAATTTACTAAACAGCATTTCACTGTTTGGCTGAATTCGATTGAGCCAACATTAGTGGGTAAATCTCCTGTTTTTCAAACTTGGAATCCAGTAATTGAGATTGATCCTAAAAAAGTAATACATAAAGTGAAACTCACTAGAGCTGTTGTAGACCGACATACTCTACCACTAACGCATGAGTTGAATGCTCGTCACCAACAACAAGGTCGTAAAGTATTTTATTGTGGCTCTTGGTCATGTGATGGATTACCAATTTTGGAGTCAGCGGTGACTTCAGCAATGGATATAGCAAAATTACTCGATGCGCCGTTACCATTTTTAGGTTTAAAGCCTAAGGTACAGGTTGCACCAGAGTTAGGATATTAAGGGATTGAATGAAGAAGCTCCAAGCATGGATGAAAGCCTCTCGACATAAATATGCGATCAATGCAGCTTTATTGGGGGATTACCGTAATTGTGCTTGGAGTAATTTAGGTCTGTGGAAAACTGACCAGCTGAATTATCCACAAGCCTGCGAGTTACTCGCAATAACCCTTGCTCAATCTATTGATTTAAATTCAAAAGATAAATTAATTGATTTAGGTTGTGGACAAGGTGCTAGCCTAATTTTATGGAAAGAAAAATTTCAAATCGAATACTTGGAAGGAATTGAATTACAAGAATATTATGTAAATCATACGCGTAAGTTTTTACCTCATGTCAATCGGATCTCGCAGGGAACATTTTTAAATTTAGAATCTAGATCATTTGAATTTAAATTTGATGCGGCAATTTGCATCGATGCTGCTTATCACAGTAATTTGAATTTATTTCTTCGTTCTGTAGATGGTATTTTGAATTCAAAAGGACGCTTAGCATTTCATTATCTTGCTTTGAATTCAAAGTTCTATACTTTGAGTCCTCTAGCGCAATTGAAAGTTAAATTATTATTAAAAGCAGCTGACGTTCAACTGAACCATTTGCACTCATTCGATGAAACACAATCAATCTTAGTGCAAACGGGTTTTAGAGATATACATATTCAAGATTTGAGTCACGAGGTATTTGCAGGATTTGCAACGTATATTCAGAGTGATATTTTTAAAAATAACATCCAAGCTCATTCGTATCACGTTTTAGATTTGGCAAAAATTAAGATGACAGCAAAGTTGTGTGCGAAACTTTATCAAGAGGGGATCGTGCGATATGTACAAGTGAGTGCAAGTAAAAAATAAATCATCAAAAACAACAAAGCCTCACTAAAAAGCGAGGCTAAGTATAAAATGGTGCCGGCACACGGATTCGAACTGTGGACCTACTGATTACAAGTCAGTTGCTCTACCAACTGAGCTATGCCGGCAACGTGGAGAGAATAATAGCGTTTTTTCACTAAAACGCAAGTCAAAAATTAATCGATTAATTAAAATTGAGCAGGATGAATTGTTTTTGCTTTATTTTTGATCGTCTTTTCTCCTCATTTTATAGTGATGCCCGTCATAGCGTGTACAGGCATCTTGAGAAAATTTTATAGGATCAGCTATTTGTTTTTTAGAATACGATCAAGGTCTTGTGCACACTCTTCAAGAGTATAAGCCATATCAAATTGCATTTGAGGTTTTAACTCTTGTGCTAATTTTCTCCATTGCTCAATTAATCTTAGCGCTTTTTGAATTTTGTGTTTATTCACATCTTTAGCGATAGTGGGTGTGTAGCCACCACGTTTTGCATTTTTAATTTGTTTTACATAGTTGGCGCTGTTATTCATATTATCTCCGGAATAGCAGGTTCTCTATTATAGGTGTGCAAAAATCATCTATTTGAATAACGTTGTTAGGTTGTTCAGCTCCTTAAGTATTGTTTTTATTAACTTAACATGATGTTGATGACAGTAAAATGAAGCGAGATACGTGCCAAAAGCGAAGTTTTAGGCGAAAAAAAACCGAATCTCATGATTCGGTTTTTTAAATTCTGGCGGTGAAAGAGGGATTCGAACCCTCGATACGCTATTAACGTATACACACTTTCCAGGCGTGCTCCTTCAGCCACTCGGACACTTCACCAAGGCGTGCGATGATAACTAAAAAAAAAGCAGATGCCAAGTTGAAACAATTGATTTAAAGAAAAAGTTTTTAGCCAGTGATATGATTGCCGAAAAATTCTGTCGAATGCATGAAGACTAAAATATGCAAAGCACTGCAAAAAAAGCCGCACTTCCTGCGGTAACATTGGCAGCATTAGGGGTGGTGTTTGGTGACATTGGAACCAGTCCTCTGTATGCATTGCGTCAATGCTTCCTTACGGCTCATATTGCAATTACTGAGGCAACCGTTCTGGGCATTTTGTCGCTCATTTTCTGGTGCATGATGCTCACCATCAGCTTTAAATATGTCTCAGTCATCATGAAGGCAGATAACAATGGTGAAGGCGGTATTATGTCGCTTCTTGCCTTGAATCTACGTTCAACTCGTATTGCAGATCAGCGCAAAATTTATCTCATTGCCTTGGGCTTTATTGGTGCATCACTGTTTTTTGGTGATGGCATTATTACCCCAGCAATTTCTATTTTATCTGCGATTGAAGGTTTAAGTATTGCGACTCCGATGTTTAATCAATGGTTATTACCATTGGCCATCGGTATTTTAACAGCACTGTTTTTAATTCAGCGCCACGGCACGGCGACCATGGGTAAGTTCTTTGGACCAATCACATTATTGTGGTTTGCATCTATTGGACTATTAGGCTTATGGAGTGTTATGCAAACACCGTTCGTGTTGGCAATGATCAGTCCGCACTGGGCGTTTGGCTTTATCATCAACCAACCTTTTGTTGCATTCCTCACGATGGGTGCCGTCATTTTAACGATGACGGGGGGTGAAGCACTATATGCAGATATGGGACATTTTGGTCGCATGCCCATTAAGCTTGCTTGGTTTGTGATTGTATTGCCAAGTCTAGTTTTTAACTATGCGGGTCAAGGTGCTTTACTTTTACGAGACCCAAATGCAATTGAGAACCCATTTTACCTGTTGGTCCCTGATTGGGCTTTATTTCCAATGATTGGTCTTGCAACCGCTGCTGCTGTGATTGCCTCACAAGCGGTGATTACGGGTGTATTCTCAATGGTCAATCAAGCGATCCAATTACGCTATTTACCGCGTTTAACCGTGCAACACACCTCTGATATTGAACAAGGACAAATCTATGTCCCATTCATCAACTGGGTATTATTTATTTCAGTCATTATTCTCATTTTATTATTTGAAAATAGTGCGAATCTTGCCAGTGCCTATGGTGTAGCAGTGACCATGACGATGCTGTGTGGTACGATTTTAATTTCGATTTTAGCTTATGGCGTTTGGCGCTGGCCTGTTTGGAAAGTAGCCCTTTTTGCTGTGCCTTTATTGATCATCGACCTCATTTTTGTTGCTTCGACTTCTTTAAAAATTGTTGGTGGTGGATGGGTGCCAATCTTGATTGGTGCAATTGTATTTACCGTTTTAATGACGTGGAAAGATGGCCGTCAAATCGTACTTAATAAGCTTGAGTCTGATGCGTTACCTATTGATCTCTTTATTCAAAGTGTCAAGATGAGTGATGAAACGCTGATCGTTCCTGGGGATGCAATTTTCCTCACAGGAACACCTAATATCATTCCACATGCGATGTTGCACAATATTAAGCATAATAAGGTTCTACACGAACGTAATATGATGATTACGGTCATTACTAAAGATGTACCATATGTACCTGATATTGAGAGAATTCGTGTAGAAAAGATGGATAATCGATTCTTTAGGATTTTTGTATATTATGGGTTTAAAGACCAACCCAACATTCCAGTTGCGCTGAAAGCGGCATATGAGCAGTTAAATTTTGAATTTGATATGATGCAAATTAGTTTCTTTATTTCACGTGATCGTCTGATTCATACCGTGGGAGAAGGAATGGCGCCATGGCGTGAAAAATTATTTATATCAATGCAGCGGAATACCAGTCCTGTGAGTGATTTCTATTTAATCCCACCAAATCGCGTAGTCGAAATGGGAAGCCAGATCGAAATCTGAGTAAGCGTTTGCTAAAATTTTGGATATAAAAAAACCGCCTCAAGGCGGTTTTTTTATTAAGTCTAATACCTTACTCAGCCGCTGGTGCTTCTACAGGGGCTTCTTCAGTTGCATTTACTTCAGGTTGAGCTGGAACTGCAGTTTGTGTTTGAGGAGCAGTTTCTTCTGCTTCAGCAGGTGGTAAGTTTCCAATAGGCGCTTTCGCATCAGCAGGCGCTTGTGTTGTAGCACCTTCAGAAATAACTTTCATCTGACCATTAGCTAATACTTCTTGTAAAGTACCAGGCTGACCATTCACTGTTGTTACGACTTTAGCTTTAGAAAGGCTTTCCAAAGTTTCGCCAGCTTGAACTGGTGGCTCAGCAAATGCACTTGCACTTGCCAAAGATAAACCCATTACTAATGCTGTCAAAGAAGTATGTGCTAATTTCATAGTGTCCTCACTTTCAATTCTTTTAATTTACTAAATAACTTTTATAGCATTTCACAAGTAATTGATGTAATTCAATCAAATACACGTAAAACCTTAAAGAGTATTAAAAAACTATTCTATAAAAACAACAATTTGTTACTTATTTTGAGTGATATTTGAACGGAATGCGAAGATCCTTTATTCACTTGAAAATTCACTTGATGTACTTCAAATCCATAGCTTGTTAAGCTGTGGCCGGTTTTGAATAAAGCCCACGCATTGGGCCAGAAGTTGAACACGGAATGAATAGGTAATCTGAGTTTGAATAATATTGTGGTAAAAGCTGTATTAGGTATTGTTGCAGCAGGAAGCTTTGCAATTGCTTTCGGTCAAGAAAAGTTGTCTTCATATCTGCCATTTTCAGGTTCGGTTAATAATACAGCTTGTCTAAATCAATTTTATCGCCAAGAGCCACCTTATTTAATCAAAGAGAGCTTAAATAAAGATCGCTACCCATTATGCTTTAATGGATTCACCACTATGTATTCTGGTGTCTCAAAAACACCATTATGGGTAGCTGAATATCTGAATCCAGATCGGCTGAGCCAAAAAATAAAAAGAGAAGACAGTTTCCATGAGGAGACTCGTGTAGCAGAAAAGCATCGAGCATTATTGTCAGATTATCGTGGGTCGGGATATGACCGTGGTCATATGGCTCCAAATGCTGATATGCCAAATAAAGCTGCACAGTACGACAGTTTTTCTTTAGCCAATATGGTTCCTCAAGCTCCGCAGAATAACCAACAAATCTGGCGAGAAATTGAGGAAGCGACACGTGCAATCGTTATGAAGCAGAAACATGATGTGTATGTGATTACCGGGCCTGTATATAGTGGCAAAAAACTGAAAACCATTGGACGCGGTGTTATTGTTCCAACAGCAGTGTTTAAAGCCGTATATATACCTAAAACAGGTGCTATTGGCGCATATTACGCTCCAAATAATAATTCACTACAGATGCAATTGGTCAGTGTATGCCAGTTAGAAGAAGTGCTTGGCATGAATCTGTTTCCTCAACTTACATCTGAGCAAAAGCGTAATACTTATAAATTGCCATTAAAAGCCAATCAGGTCAAAGCTCAACAAGCCATAGAGTATTCGCACTGGGATGCCGAAAGCCAATGTGCAGTTGATATCTCAACAGATCAACTCAAAGCGCTGCAAAAAGAGTTTAGTAGTCAAAGCGTACCTGTCAATACAACCGCAACGAATCAAGAGGCTAAGATCGATGAACAAGCACAAGATGCAATCGTGAAAGAGTTGGTTCAAGCGTTGTTGCAATATTTATTACAAATCCTTAAATAAAAAAGCTCGAATTCGCCCTGAAGATTCATTTATCTTCAGGGATTGATATTTATAAACTTAAAGAGATTTGCCATGTTTAAGCCTTTTGAAAATGGGACTGAGTCACATTCCATTCATGACTTGACGCTTGAAAACGATCTTGATCGTGTGAGTATTTATGGCAACTTGCAAATCACCAAAGATCAAGCCGGTTTAGCCGCTGCGAAAGCGTTAAAACAATATTTAGATGCAATGGTCATCTACTTAGAAGATCAAAAAAATTTAGCAGAAAAAATAGAAACGACGGCTGAGAATGAAATAGAAAATCCTTTCTTGTGATTCATCAATCATCTTTAGACTGAAGACTTAAATTCACAATCATCAAGTGCGAATATGATGTTGAATACGCCACTGTTGGGGTGTCATCTTCATCCACTGACGAAATGCGCGTTGGAATGCACTTTGTTCAGAATAACTGAGCAATAACGAAATCTCATGTAAGCTGAGATAAGGATCTTGTAGATATTGAATCGCTAGAAGTTTGCGGACTTCTTGAACACGCTGCTGATAGGTATCACCTTGATTTTGTAAATGGCGCTGAAGTTGTCTGACGGACATTCCCACTTGTTCTGCGACAGTTTGAATTTGATAATTGTGTCTCTGTATTCCAATCAGAATGGCTTGCTGTAACCGCTCATCGATTTGTGTGTTGTTGGGGAGTCGACTTAACAAATCTTGAGCTTGTTGCATCAGGAGTTTTTGTAAAGTTTGATCAGCTTGTTTAATCGGTGCTTGTAGGAGCTGGCTTGGAAAAGTAAGCTTGACATGAGGCTGAGAGAATTTTACTTTGCTCTGAAAAAAACGCTCATAAATCGCAATATTTTTTGGTGCTGGAAAGCGAAAGTGAATTTCTTGAATATGTAAATGCTCAATACCCGCATAACGTTTTAGAAATTCAACCAATAATGCCATCGCAATTTCATCCGTGATTTGTGTCGACAAATGCATTGGCAAATCTTCCCAACGTACGCTAAATACGCCTTGCTCCAGATCAACGGCGAGAGGTGTACCATCATAAATTAAACGATGATATTCATGATAACGGGTGAGTGCTTCTGCTAGGTTATCGCATGATAAAGCGATATACGCGATAATGCCTAAATGTTGCGGTTTGACCCATTGAGCAATTTCTAACCCTAACGCAGGTTGTGGGTGTACTTCATAAATTTCATTTAATATTTCACGCCAAATGCTAAAGTCAAAGCGTTCGGCTTGCTGAATACTTGCCAATTTTGCAGAAATAGGGAGACCGCTCTCTTCACAATAATTATGTAAGAGATGTCCAAGTCCACCATGAACCGAGCCTGAATAATCCTTTATCTGCTGCATGTGATTAATACTTTTCTTGTTTTATCAATTGAAATCACGATGAGTTATTAAGCCTGTTTTTACAGTGCCATACAAGCGCTTTTTCTACCATACGACATTGAAAAATATGTCGTGATTTGTCAATGAAAATTTTATCTTGCGTCAATGGTTGAGAGCTTGAGTTAGATATATTGAAAGAAAAGAAACAGGGATTTTGAACATGATTAAAGGTTTTGTTGCAGGCTTAATCATTGCCAATGGATTTGAATGGGTCGCGCATAAATATGTTCTACATGGTGTACACCGTCCGGGTAAAGCGAGGTTTAGTCCTGTGCCTAAAAATATGGAATCTCATTGGGCACATCACCGTGAAGTTAGAACACAAGATTTCCATGATGAGGGTTATGTAGAGGGAATCTCAAATTGGCGAACAAAAAATGAAATCGTATCATTGGGGATTGTTGCTGCTGTATTTGGAACAGCATTTTATCCAATCTCGAAAGGCATGAGTTTATCCGTGCTTTATAGTGCTTGTAACTACTACTACACGCATCGCAGAGCTCACCTCGAACCTCATTGGGCAAAAAAGAAAATTCCTTGGCACTATGACCACCATATGAACGCCAATCAAGATGCAAATTGGTGTGTCACTAAGCCTTGGTTTGATTACATTTTAGGGACACGTGTCATTTCAACGCCAGATTTGAAGGAAGATAACCCTTTAGGGGTGCAGTTACCGTCTTTTATTTCAAAACGAGTCAATCATATTGTTGAACAATATTTCCCCGCAAAGTGGGTTGAGCAGATAGCAGCGCGCTCCGATATTTCAAAAAAAGCTTTGGCTATAGTGGAGTAAGTCAGATTAGATATGGAATTGGCTGAATTGACATCTGGTTTGTCATGATTGGTCAATAAAATATGTAGCTTTTGTCAAGATTTCGTGCAGATCTGTCATTTATGATATGAGATGAATAAATCGGAGAATGAAAATCTGATGGTAGAACTCTCCAGTTTATCGCTTTGCATAACGAACCAAGCGCTGTTTTTTCTTGGTTTTTAGGGCCTTCGGGCTCTTTTTTTTTGAAAAAAAAAGAGGCTCTTGCCTCTTTTTTATGGGGCATGATTAAAGACGCATTTCAATGCCTTGTTCAGCTAAATATTGTTTTGCTTCTGGGATGGTGTGTTGACCAAAGTGGAAGATAGAGGCTGCAAGCACCGCATCAGCACCCCCTTGTAAAATTCCGTCTGCTAGATGTTGAAGATTACCCACACCGCCTGAAGCAATCGTTGGAATCGTTACACGATCATTAATCTGACGCATCAATGCTAAGTCATAACCAGCTTTTGTACCATCTGCATCCATTGACGTAATGAGCAATTCTCCTGCGCCGTATTCTGCCATTTTCACAGACCATTCAATCGCATCGATACCCGTTGGTTTGCGACCACCATGTGTGAAAATTTCCCACTTATTTTCACCCGTTTTTTTTGCATCAATCGCAACTACAATACATTGTGCACCAAAACGTTGAGAGGCTTCTTGAACGAATTCAGGGTTAAAGACAGCAGCTGAGTTAATACTGACTTTGTCTGCACCAGCGTTAAGCAATAAACGAATATCTTCAACTTTACGAACACCGCCACCTACAGTCAGTGGTACAAATACAGTTTCAGCCATGCGCTCAACCGTACGGTAAGTGGTGTCACGGCCATTAGATGTTGCAGTGATATCGAGAAAAGTAATCTCATCTGCACCTTGTTCGTTATAACGACGTGCTACTTCAACTGGGTCGCCTGCATCACGAATATCAAGGAATTGAACACCTTTTACAACTCGACCGTTATCTACGTCGAGGCAAGGAATAATACGTTTAGCAAGCATAATTTTTTCCAAAAATAACAGCCGATTATGAAACTTACAGACTTTGGTGCTACACCTTGGTAGTCGGAGCAGGTATTCTATCAAAATAATGTAAGTTTTTTCGCAGGTTTTTTTATGTCGGTTTATACCACTTTGACTTTAAAGGAAGTTCAGGATTTTGCTACGCCTTATGGATTAGAGGTGATTGACCTGATTCCGATTCAAGGAGGTATTCAAAATACGAACTATTTTCTAGTTTGTGCAGATCAAACCGAATTTGTTTTAACAATTTTTGAAGATATGGATGAGCAAGGCGCAGGTGAACTCATCCCTGTACTTGAGCATCTGGGTCATGCAGGTCTGCCTGTGCCTGTACCTTTGAAACATTCAGGACGTTCGATTCAGATCTTAAAAAATAAACCTGCACAAATTGCGCCTAGAATGCGTGGCAAGCATCCTATGCCTTCATCACTTGAACAGGTTCAGTCCATTGCTATTGCACAGGCTCAAATACATGTGGCTCTCGATAACTTTCCCTTAGAGCGCGCAGAGTATCGTAATCATGATTATTGGTTAAGTGTGGCTCAGCAGCTTCGACCTACGCTAAATCCAGCCGATCAAGTATTATTAAATAGTTTGTTAGGTTTATATGACGCTCTTACCGCAATGTACCCTGATCGTCCACGAGGTTTTATCCATTCTGACCTATTTAGAGATAACACTTTATTTGAAGGGGCTACTTTAAAAGGGATACTCGATTTTTATGAGTTGAATAAAGATGAACTTTTGTTTGATATCGCCATTACGATGAATGATTTCTGTACAGAATATCCAAGTGTTCATTTGAATGAGGAAAAGGCCTTAGCATTCTTGGAGGCTTATCAAAGTGTACGTGAAATGACCAGTGATGAAAAATCATGCCTAGAACTCTATTTAGCGATGGCAGCTGGACGTTTCTGGATGATGCGTTTGCTAGTGGCTCAAAAGAACAAAGAAATGGGGCGTGTTGGCGAGGATATTTTGCAAAAAAATCCTTTAGAAATGCGCAATATGCTGGTTGAACGATTAAAATTTGTCACAGCTTAAAAATTTAAAAAATCTGGGGGAAATATGCGTGATCAAGGTCGTCTAGTTGAATGGTTTGATGAAAAAGGCTATGGATTTATTCAACCCAATGATTCATCCAAAGATCGCGTTTTCCTTCACATTAAAGATTTTGCCAAACCAGGCCCAAGACCGATTCCAGGTTGTGCTTTGGAGTATATCGTTCAATTGGATGGTCAAGGTCGATTTAAAGCGAAACAAGTAACATACTTAAAAGCGACTCAGGCAAAAAAAGTAAAAACGAAGCCGCGTCATTCACCAGTTACTCAACAAAAAATGCAACCGATGCAAGTAGCGATTATTGCTTATATCTTGACGCTTGCTACATTAGTCCTCGTGGGGCTATTGAGTATGATGGTGGTGTTGGTCATTTTATTGATGAACCTGATCACCTATGGCTTATATGCACACGATAAAGCGGCGGCTCAACAGGGGAGTCAACGTGTACCAGAAAATACATTACATGTGGTTTCTATATTAGGAGGATGGCCGAGTGCTTGGCTTGCTCAGCAACGCTTGCGTCATAAAACACAAAAACAACCATTTCGAAAAATTTATTTCTGTACTATAGCGTTTAATATACTGATTATTTTATGGATAATTTCACCATTTAATGGTTTGAAATTATAAAGCCTCAAAAAAATTAAAAAGGTGACTTTATGAATTATACAGCTGATCAAGATCCAAACCGCAGCTTAACGATTTTACTTTATATCCTGTATATCATCGCTATTTTTTCAGCAGGTATTTTGGCGGTTATTGCGCTAATTATTAACTATTGGAAACGATCAAAGGTACAGGGCTCAATTTTTGAAAGTCATTTTACTTGGCAAATTCGTACTTTTTGGTGGTATTTAATTTGGAATATCATCGCGTTCCTGCCGTTTTTGTTCTTATTCTTCACGGGTGACAATCCTAATGCCTTTGCTGGTGTAGCACTGGGTGCAACAACATTCTGTATCGCAGTGATTGGTTTGTCATGGGTTTGGATTGTTTATCGTGCGATCAAAGGAATTATTAAGGTCAATGATAACGAGCCAATGTATCAATAATTAAAACTCATGAATGGGGTGGTGTCATGATTATTGAGCATGTTCATTTAAATATCAAAATGAACCAGAGTGAGGCATTCGAAAATGCTTTTAAATTAGCTAAAGACATTATTTCACCAATGAAGGGGCTAAATGCGGTTCAGCTGATTAAAAATACGAATAATGAACATGCTTATATTTTACTGATTTACTGGGACAAACTTGAAGATCATACGGAAGGTTTTAGGCAGTCAGAGGCGTATTTAAAATGGAAGGAACTCTTGCATCCCTTTTATACGCCTATGCCTGAAGTGCAGTATTTTCAACCATGTATGATGTTAAAGCTAAAAGAGCCCCAATAAGCTTATTCTTTCTTCTTAAATTTTGGTCTCCACTCACTGGTAATTACACCGAGCACAACCAACACGCCACCTAAAATTGAGAGCATAGCTAAACGCTCACCTGCTAATCTCCCAATCAAAGCCGCCCAAACAGGTTCGCCAGAATAAATAATGGCAGCCTGTGAAGGATCAACCACGCGTTGAGCCCAGTTCATGACTAACTGAATGATTGCACTTGCAAGTCCTAAACCTACAATAATCGCAACGAAGATCCAGTTAAACTCAGGGAGTTGTGTTTCACCCACCAATGGTGCCATTAGAAAACAAATTAACGATGCAAAAATGAGTTGTAATATCGTCACTCGGCGTAAATTGACTCGAGGCGCAAAGTAACTAATGAGAATAATTTCAAGTGCAATCGCAATTGATCCTATCAAGGTAATGATCTGACCAAATTCAAGCCGAATAGCACCAAACCCATTGCCTGTTAAGAAAACTAAACCTACAAAGGCGAGTCCTGCCCCTATCCATGTCATGACATGTGGCCTTTTGTTAAAGAGCAACCACAATAAGATGGGAACCAACGGCACATAAAGTGCTGTCAAAAAGGCAGATTCGCTACTGGTGATGGTCTGTAAGCCAATGGTTTGCGTTCCATAGCCAATTGCAATCACTGTTCCAATGCAAAATCCTGCCCAAATATCTTTGGCACTAAAATTTTTACAATATTGAAGTGAGATGAGACCAACAGCCAGCGCAGCTGCTGCAAATCGAAAGGCAACGAAAAGCACTGGTGTGCTGAAGCTCAATCCATATTTGACTGTTATGAAACTGGCACCCCAAATCATCGTAATTGCAATGAGGGCAAGTTGTGGTGTTTTGGTTTTGAGGGTAGGAGATAAATTCAACATATTTTTTAAGTAAGAAAAAAGAGGTCCTAAGACCTCTTTAGAAACATGCGCTATTAGAGCGCTTGTTCATCAAGTAATAATTGAGCTTCACGAAGATTTAAAGTGCCTTCATAAATTGCACGACCAGTAATCGCACCTAAAATACCAGGCTGACCTTTTAAGTTGCGAACGTCGTCAAGATTGGTCACACCGCCTGAAGCGATCACAGGTAAACCTGAATAAGTCGCAAGATTAACTGTTTGTTCGATATTCACACCTTGCATCATGCCATCACGTGCAATATCGGTATACACGATACTAGATACTCCAGCATCTGCAAAGCGTTTAGCTAAATCAGTTGCTTTCACGTCAGTTACATTTGCCCAGCCGTCAGTTGCGACCATGCCATTGATTGCATCAATACCGACAATGATGTGACCTGCGAATTTTCTACAAGCTTCCTCAACAAACTCAGGTTCTTTGACTGCTTTTGTACCAATAATGACGAATGATACACCTGCATCTAAGTAGTGTTCGATGGTTTCAAGAGAACGGATGCCACCACCAATTTGAATTGGCAGTTCAGGTTGTGCTTTTGCAATCGCTTCCACAACAGGTTTGTGAATAGGTGTACCAGCGAAAGCACCATTTAGATCAACTAAATGTAAACGGCGAGCGCCAGCGTCTACCCAATGTTGTGCTGTTGCCACAGGATCATCAGAGAAAACGGTATCGTCTTCCATACGACCTTGTTTTAAACGGACACATTTACCATCTTTAAGGTCAATTGCAGGGATAATCAGCATGCTTTCGCTCCTTGCCAGTATTCTGGAGTTTATTCGCAGCAATCTTAGCAAAGAAACATCAAATGAGCGAAGTAACAATGAAAAAAAACCGTCAGAACAATGTTGACGGTTTTTAATACGAACTTTGAATTAAATGTATGGTGTTGTATCTAAGTTAGAGATTAGATCAAAGCTAGTTGGTGTGATACTGGTTGGGATTGCACCTAAAGCATTTGTGATCTCTCCCGTGAATCCTACAAGATCACCCACGACAGGAATCGATGACAGAGCATCTGTTACAGGTGCTAAGTCATCCAGTAAATTATCCAATGTTCCTGAGACGTCTCCTAATGTTCCTGTGACACTGCCTAAAGGATCATCAATGAGACCAGTCACGAGATCAAGAGGTTTGGTACTTGCGACATAATCTCCCGTTTCACTCACGAATCCCAAAAGATTTGAAGAAGTTTCTCCGACAACATCTACGACAGCACCTAAACCTGGCACTTGGCTTAGCAGGTCGGTCACGGGATCGGCTAAACCAGCGACTTCACCTACAACATTTGAAACATCTTTGATGGTTTGGCCTACAGTTGCAGTAGTGCCATTCAATGCAGTATTAATGCCCCCTAATAGATCTCCCTTCGAAAAATCATCAGCGATAGCGTGTAAGCCTCCGCTTAAATTTCCTAGTAAATTATTTTCAAGATTGAGTACCGATTCCACTGTATCTCCGATCAGTGGCAATTCTGTTAACTTATCCGTTAATGGTTTGGTCAGCGTCCCTACTGTGTCAACAACGGTATCTACAACTGTCGTTACGGTTTCTAGAATAAAACCAACTGCTTTCGTAATTCCCTGTAAAGCAAGGCTTAGAACGCCACTGATTTTTCCAGTAAAAAGTTTAAACATGTGCAGATTGCTCCAAAATATATGTGGTTAGTGTTGGATCTTTGTTGTTTCAGCAAGTTCATAATTAACAAAGAAAAAAATTTCAGACAAATCGAAAAAAGACAATATAAGTGGAATAATTTTGAAGATATGCCGTAAAAACAGCAACTTAATACAACACAAGGGTAATGTTTAAAAATGTTAACAAAATCAATTATTTATTGTGGTTTAATTTGGTGCTTGATAGAATAAATGTACACTTATAATGCATGAATATTATCGAGTAGCATGGTGTAAATACCTAAAATGCCAACTTGTTCGATTCGTTGATTGATTTTGTGAATTTTGTGTATTTTTTTAATGATTAAAATTGGTGCTCATTGTCTTTACATAAGTTAACAATTAATCATTGGGTCAAATTATTTTTCTTTTTAATTCAAACTGAGTAATGAGAAAAATTAGATCACACTTTTATTTGTGAATTATCAATATTGAAAATAATTTAAATTTCATCTGATTTGTTTGGCAATATTAGACTCAACTGCATAGGCTTAATGTTAAATTGAAACTGCAGACAGTGAATAAGATTTGGACAGAAGCGATGGCAGTTCAAGAAGATGATTTATTTAGCGAAGGTGCTAAAAAACTTAGAAAATTGATCAAAGAGAAAAACATTAAACCGGCTGATGTGGTGAATGTATTGGGAGTCTCTAAGGAAACACTGTCGAAATGGGTGCAAGAGTCAACTCCTGCCAATGCTCAACATCTAGTTGAATTAGCGAAAGTACTGAGTGCTGCAGAACGATGGGTTTCAGACGCAAAAGATGGTAAAAAATCAGAAAGTTTTAAACAGTATCATTTGAAGGATGAGTTGGCTTTAAAAGATGCAACGCCAGAACAACTAATTTCAGAACTTAAAAGTCGTTATGCTGCGCTGAATCTAAAAGCAGAAATTAAAGTAACTGTTGAGCCAATTGAAGGTGGCTTTGTCGTAAAAGATATTTAGAGTAAAGTCTGAAAAAAAGCTCACTGAAAACAGTGAGCTTTATTATGGCTTTAAATTTTCCACTCTACAAAATTTTTCAACAACTGTAAGCCAGCTGTATGACTTTTTTCTGGATGGAACTGCGTAGCAAACAAATTATCTTTATGGATTGCGGTGCAGAATTCCAAACCGTAGTTACATGTCGCAGCAATGATCTCAGATTGTTTCGGTTCAACATAGAAACTATGTACGAAATAGAAACGAGCATCTTGATCAATGTTGTTCCACATTGGATGGCTTGGATCTGCTTGGTGTACCTGATTCCAACCCATATGGGGAACTTTTAAACCTTCAATATCTGGAAAGCGTTTAACAGCACCTTCAAAAATGCCTAATGCATCTGCACCACCATTTTCTTCAGAGTGTTGCATCAGAGCTTGCATGCCGACACAAATCGCAAGGACAGGCTTGTTGAAAACGGCATTGCGTACAACCTCGTCAATGCCAGCCTCATGCATACCTTGCATGCAATCACGCATTGCACCAACGCCTGGGAACACAATTTTATCTGCTTGAGCAATCAGCTTAGGATCATTGGTCACATCAACGGTTGCACCAATATGCTCAAGTGCTTTTGCTGCTGAGTGAAGATTTCCCATGCCATAATCAAGAAGGGCAATACGGGTCATTACAAAGTACCTTTGGTTGAAGCTACAGTATTTTCTGCACGTGGATCTACTTCACAAGCCATACGAAGTGCTCGTGCAAATGCTTTAAATACACTTTCAATTTGGTGATGGCTATTTTTACCTTTCAAATTGTCTATGTGGAGTGTCATTAATGCGTGATTCACAAAGCCTTGGAAAAACTCAGAGAATAGGTCGACATCAAAAGTACCAATGCGCGCGCGCGTAAATGGAATGTCCATCCATAAGCCAGGGCGGCCTGATAGGTCAACAACGACACGACTCAAGGACTCATCAAGGGGTGCATAGAAGTGACCATAGCGACGTAAACCTTTTTTGTCACCTAAAGCCTGTGCAAATGCCTGACCAAGGGTAATACCACAGTCTTCTACTGTATGGTGATCATCAATTTCTAAATCGCCGTCGCAATGAATATCGATATCAAATAAACCATGACGCTTGATTTGGTCGATCATATGGTCTAAAAATGGAACACCTGTATTGAGGGTGCCTTGACCAGTACCATCAAGATTCACGCGAACACGAATTTTGGTTTCGTTTGTGTTTCTTACCACTTCACTGATACGTTGCGTCATAGACACGTTCCTCAAAAACGTTAAAAATGATGAATGTAGATTTTCGATGTCACGAAAGTGACAGCATATTAGATTGCTCAGGAGGGTTAATCAATGCCTATAACCGTACATGCAATAACTTCGCTTGATAATGTTGAAGTTCGTGAACAGCTTGAGCGCTTATATGACACCAGTCCAGAATTTAGTGACGGACAAGATGCTATTGAACAACTTGAGCAAAACTTAGCTCAGTATACCTTACTTTACACGGCAGAATTTAATACAAAGATCATTGGGGCCATTTGGTCAACTGGACAAGGTGAAAGTCGAACGCTTGAAAATATCGTAGTTCATCCGGCTAACCGTGGACGTGGTGTCGCAGAGCGCTTAGTGAGTGAAGCATGTCGAATGGAAGAAGAGAAAGGCGTCAACCATTTTGAGCCTGGATGTGGTGCAATACATCGTTGTTTAAGTAGTTTGGAAAAAATTTAAAACTATTGTTCGATTTTAAATATTAAAAAGTCAGTCAATACTGGCTTTTTTTATTGGATTTGTATGTATTTACAGCGAATAATCTAAATATTGTTTTAAAAACATCCAGTTGTTTAAATATCCCAAAAACTTGCTTGACTATATCGAGATGAAACTGTTTAATACGCGACATCGGCGTGATAGCTCAGTTGGTAGAGCAACGGATTGAAAATCCGTGTGTCCCCAGTTCGATCCTGGGTCTCGCCACCATATTCTTTTAAGAATTTGTATTTTCAATCTCTGATCCCATCAGAGATTTTTTTTTTGGGGTAAAATTTACTCGAACAAATAAAAAATGCATGATTTTTATTGACTATTGAGCTCAGTTACGGCTTAATACACCCCATCGGCGTGATAGCTCAGTTGGTAGAGCAACGGATTGAAAATCCGTGTGTCCCCAGTTCGATCCTGGGTCTCGCCACCATATTCGAAAAATCCTCAACATTGTTGAGGATTTTTTTTGCTTATAAAAAATACAAAATGAAGTGAAGTCATGCATCATCCATTTTCTTTGATGTGCTAAGGTTGATTTCTCGATCAAATCCAAAATAAAAAATGAAAGACCTATTTTCTGATCAAAGTGAGCTTTATCAACAAGCCCGTCCAAGTTATCCACAAAGTGTGATTGACGAAATCTTAAAATATGTTCAGAACTATGAAATGGCTTGGGACTGCGGGGCTGCTTCAGGACAATTTACTCGGATATTAGCTCCACATTTTAATCAAATCATTGCAACGGATATAAGCGCAGCACAGCTTCAGCAAGCCCCAGCAATAGATAATGTAATCTACCGAATTGAAAACGCTGAACATAGCAATTTTAAAGCACAATGTTTTGACCTGATTACAGTTGCCCAAGCCATTCATTGGTTTGACTTTGAGCTATTTTTTCAAGAAGTCTATCGAACACTGAAGCCCCAGGGTGTCTTTGCAGTGATTGGATATGGGCTTATTGAAGTGGAGAATGAGGAGCTCCAAAGCTGTATTGAAAAGCTATATTACCAAGTATTGAAAACATATTGGGAGAGTGAGCGTCACTATATTGATCTGAAATATCAAACGATTCCATTTCCTTTTGAAGAAATCCCGACCCGTGAGCAGCACATGCATTGTAAATGGCGGATTGATCAATTGATTGATTATTTAAATACATGGTCAGCTTTAAAGAAATATCTTAAACAAAATACGCAAGCCAATAATCAGGCGACACAAATCTTAAATCAGATGAGCCAATATGCCTTAACTTTGAATAATGATACCGGTCATAAATTTAATATTCGATTCCCAATATTTTTACGGATCGGTAAATTGATAAATGCTCCTGTTTTATAAAATTTCTTAATGGTCGTGAATGAGTCTTTTAGCAAGGCATACAACTTCTTTTTCGTCATATCCCAATTGTTCATAAAAGTTTTGAATATCAATAAATTCTTTTTGCACTAAAAGCTGAACTTCTGGACAACCAAGTGCAATCAATCTTTTTTCCAAATGTTGAATCAACGCTGTAGCAACACCATTCCGTTGATGATTGGGATGTACCGCGAGGTAATTGATCCACCCGCGATGACCGTCGTAACCACCCATTAATGTTGCGATAATGAACTGATCTTTCACAGCCACCAAGAATAAGTCATCTTTTTGTGCAGCCTTCCTAAAAATATCAATTTCTGGATTATTCCATGGTCGTGTTAGATCACATCTTTCCCAGAGTTGAATGATGTCTTCTAAGTCAGTCTCAATATAAGGACGAATGATAAACATGATGCGCTCAAATGGTGGTTAATTTTAATACAGAGATTAGCCTACTCTGATGAAATTGATAACTCATAATCATCTTATGTGTCTATTTTCTGCTTTACATTTATGCAGTCTTTTTTAGATAGGAAGATAAATATCAATAAAAAAGATTTGTCTGTGACGTGAGTCTAACAATTCTTGTTAAGTAAATGATATTTAAGATAAATGGTAGTTGTGTTTGGCTGAAATGTTTTTAAAGATGGCTTTTATTACGTTCAGTGAGAGCGATGGGGAATGAGACAATTTAAGCAAGTTTTGTGGGGAATCTGTGCTTGGGGTCTTTCGAGTTTGAGTTGGGCGGCACATCCTAACAATGGGCATTTTAAATTACTGCCAGATGATCAGTTAAGTTTGGTCAATGCTTTAGGTATTGAGGAATCTCAAATTCGTGAAATTATATCTTTTAAATCTCAGGATTTAAACCATTTAGAAAATTTCGTGAGTGATAGAAAAAGGATTCATTATACAAAGGATGAAGAGCAACCTTTTAAAGCGTTTATGGACTTAACATCTATGAACTCTTTACAATTCAATGGACAGGTTTTGGAGCAGCGGTTTGATCTTCAAAATCGGCAGATTTACATTAAATTTGGCCCAATTCGTGTTGACCGAATGGAGATGCAGTTAAATATGGATGGAGTTTACCAATTAGGTCATATTTTAAATCCACCACAAGCACTTCTTTCGTCAGCTAAATTTTGACTCCATTGATATTTATTTGATGTCCCATAAAAAAAGAACCTCTATTACGGAGATTCTTTTGGGATTAAAGCCTGTGCACACCTTTTGTGTTTTTCTTGCCTAATTTTTAAAGTAACGCATAAAAAAGAATCCCCAAAGATGGGGATTCTTTTTAGATTAAAGCCTACGCGGACTTCGTCCTTATCTTACGTAAAAAAGAAAAGCAGTGCTTTCTTTTTTACTCAGGCTTTAGGCCTTCAGCTTTTTCTAAAGTTTCATCATTGTTGAAGAACTTTTCACGTTGTTCTTCAAGAAATTTTTTTGCATCAGCTTCAAAGACATTTAAACATTTTTCATTGATTAAAGTAGTTTGATGCTTCAACCATTCGCCCCATGCTTGCTTAGAAACACTATCAAATAGTTCCTGACCTTTAGGGCCAGGGAATGGTGCAAAATCCAAACCTTCCATTTCTTTTTGATACTTACGGCAAAATACTTGGCGAGACATATCAATACTCCAAAAATATAATCAGAAATTAAGCGTAAAGAGCTTCTAAACGCGCATGAGCACGCTCAATTGCTGCTTCAACTTGAGCTGGTGCTGTTCCACCGATGTGGTTACGTGCATTGACTGAAGCTTCTAAAGTTAAAGCTTTTTCAAAGACGTCAGCTTGAATTAAATCAGAGAATTGTTGAAGCTGCTCAAGTGTAAGTTCTGATAAATCCTTACCTTCTTGGACTCCAAGCGCAACTGCTTTACCGACGATTTCATGTGCATCGCGGAATGCAACACCATTCTTCACTAAGTAATCAGCAAGGTCCGTTGCTGTTGAGAAACCACGCAGCGCAGCTTCGCGCATTTCAGGAATATTTGGAACAAGCGCAGGAATCATGTCTGCGAAAGCCATTAAAGAGCCACGAACCGTATCAATAGCATCAAATAATGGTTCTTTATCTTCTTGGTTGTCTTTGTTATATGCCAAAGGTTGACCTTTCATGAGGGTAAGTAGACTCATTAAGTCACCATATACACGGCCTGTTTTACCACGAACAAGTTCAGGTACATCAGGATTTTTCTTCTGAGGCATGATTGAAGAGCCTGTGCAGAAGCGATCAGGAATATTCACAAACTTGAATTGTGCAGATGTCCAAAGAATTAATTCTTCAGACATACGAGATAAGTGCATCATGATGAGTGATGCCGCAGCATTAAACTCAATACCAAAATCACGATCAGATACAGCATCTAATGAGTTTTCTGCAACTGCTTCAAACCCTAAAAGTTCTGCTGTATAAGCACGATCGATTGGATAAGTGGTACCTGCAAGCGCAGCAGAACCTAAAGGCATACGATTCACGCGTTTACGGCAGTCAATCAAACGTTCTGAGTCACGTACCAGCATTTCAAACCATGCCATTAAATGATGTCCAAACGTCACAGGCTGTGCAGTTTGAAGATGTGTAAAGCCCGGCATGATTGTATTAGTATTTTTAGCAGCCAAGCCTAGAATGCCTTTTTGTAGTTTGTGTAATAAGCCTAAGATGGCATCAATTTCATCACGTACATACAAACGAATATCCGTTGCTACTTGGTCATTACGGCTACGACCTGTATGTAATTTCTTACCTGTAATCCCAATACGTTGTGTTAATCGAGATTCAATGTTCATGTGAACATCTTCTAAATCAATACGCCATTCGAAGTTGCCAGCTTCAATATCCGCTCTAATTGCGGTTAAGCCTGCGATGATGTCATCACGCTCTTGTTCAGTGAGTACACCGACTTTTGCCAACATCGTTGCATGTGCGATTGAACCTGCAATATCTTGTTTATAAAAGCGTTGGTCAAATTGGACAGATGCTGTAAATTCAGCGACAAAGGCATCAGTTGCTTCGGAAAAACGACCGCCCCACATACCTGAAGTTTGGGCTTGTGACGGATTAGAGGAATTAGAAGATGTGGTCATGTCGGCTCAGTAAAAGAAAAAGCAGTAATTTTGCATCCAGTATAACAAATTCAAATCAAGATGCCGAAGTCTTGCCTATGGATAATTCTTCAAAAGATAAACAAGAATTTATCGACGCCAATTTCTTTGTACGTATTGGGCAATGGCAATATTTTGCAGAGTTATTTATTGCCAGTATTTTTTTGGCGTTATTGCTGTGCCTAGCAGAGTCACAGTCTTGGTCAAATTTACAGACATCACAAGTGATCAAGTATGTGCTTTATATCAATTGGGTGGTATTGGTCTTTATTGCCGTAATTGATTTATTTAGGGCGTTTTGGCAAAAACTAACCACTTGGCAGTCTGCGATTTATACATTTGCACTATTAGAACTCATTATCCTATTCACTACTTGTAGTTTGAATTTTCTGTTTTTTTGGGGGAGTAACTTTTCTTTACAAAAATTTTCATGGTTACTTTTATTTGATCATGTGATTTTACATATGAGCTATGGCGTATTGTTGATCACTTTTTGTTTACGATATATCTATGTTCGGGGTGAGTGGTTAAAGCAGCAACAAGGTGAATTGAATGCTCGAATTCAAGCCATGCAAGCAAGAATACATCCACACTTTCTTTTTAATAGTTTAAATAGTGTGGTGAGTCTGATTGGGAGTGATCCAGATAAAGCAGAGCAAATGCTCATCGATCTTTCAAGGTTGTTTAGAGCAAGCTTTCAAGAGCTGAAAATTGTCACATTAAAAGAAGAAATCCAATTGTGTGAACATTATTTGGCGGTTGAAAAGCTAAGGTTGGGTTCGAGATTAAATGTGGAATGGAATATCTTGCAACCAGAGCAGTTGGGCCAAGCAAGTATTCCTTTTTTAACTTTACAGCCTTTAATTGAGAATAGTATCTTTCATGGGGTGGAGAAAAAGTTAATTGATGCAAAGATTGTCATATTGGTTGAAATATTACAAAATCAAGTCACTATAGTCATTACTAACCCTTATATAGCCGATAAAATGGCCAATAGGGAGGGGAATGGTATTGCGATAGAAAACGTGAAACAGCGTTTGAAAGCACACTATGGGTATACGGTACAGTTTAGGAGTCATGCAGGTAATGGAATTTACACGACTGTAGTCCAGTACCAATATAAATAAAATCAAGTTAATACATTAAAATAAGCAACGTTAACTTGAGCAAGGAGGAACAATGGACATCCTAATTTGTGATGATGAGCCACTCGCGGTTGAGCGCTTATCTCGCTTGGTCACTCAATTGGGGCATCAAGTTGTTGCAACTGCGCACCATGGAAAAGAAGCTTTGACCTTAGTGCAACAATATGAGCCTGATGTAATTTTACTTGACATCCAAATGCCTGAAATGGATGGTTTGACATGTGCTCAGCATCTTTCACAGCTAAACCCTATGCCCGCCATTGTTTTTTGCACGGCCTATGATGAGCATGCTTTGACTGCTATTCAGGCACAAGCGAAAGGCTATTTATTAAAACCGATTATCAAATCAGAATTAGAAAATACACTCAATAATTTAACTAAACTTACTCAAGCTCAAATGTCGAATATAGAACAAAAAGAAAATATGGAAGAAAAACATCAACGTCAGCAAATCGCTGCGAAAACGTATCGTGGTCTTGAACTCATTCCTATCGAAAATGTTTACTATTTTCTAGCTGATCAGAAATACGTAACAGTACGACACAAAAACGGCAGTGTGTTGATTGATGAGACTTTAAAAGATCTAGAGCGTGAGTTTTCAAATAAATTTATACGAATTCATCGAAATGCGCTGATTGCATTGGATTATTTGGATGGATTGGAGTTGGTTGCTTCAGGCCAGTATCAAGTTCGTTGTCGTGAACTTGAAGAGAAATTGGCGGTCAGTCGCCGTCACTTACCTTTGCTTAGAGAAAGAATGCAAAATATTTAGTTGCCTAAAATTATAGTGATTGCCGAACAATTTACTTGCAATTTTGGGACAGCAGGGTAAGTTTAGGATGTCTAAAGTTTGGCAGCATTAAAATGATCAAAACCTTAAAAATTGCAACTCGTCAAAGTCCATTGGCTTTATGGCAAGCGGAGCATATTCGTGAGCGACTTGAGACCCTACATGCTGGCCTAAAAGTTGAGTTGGTGACGTTTGTGACCCAAGGTGATAAAATTTTAGACACTCCTTTAGCCAAGATTGGTGGAAAAGGTTTATTTGTTAAAGAGCTTGAGGCTGCATTACTTGATGGTCGTGCAGATCTGGCTGTCCATTCCATGAAAGATGTGCCGATGGCGCTCCCAGAAGGATTAAGTCTTGCCGTGATTTGCGAGCGAGAAGATCCTTTAGATGCTTTTGTTTCGAATAATTATAGCAAGTTTGAAGATTTGCCCCTTGGTGCCAAAGTAGGAACCTCAAGTTTGCGTCGTAAATGTCAAATTTTAAAAGCCCGTCCAGATCTTGAGATTATAGATTTACGTGGAAATGTAGGCACACGACTATCTAAGCTTGATGATGGGCTTTACGATGCCATCATTCTGGCAAGTGCAGGCTTAAAACGTTTAGGTTTAGCAGAGCGTATTCGACACACGCTGGATGCACAGACGAGTTTACCCGCAGTTGGCCAAGGTGCATTAGGTCTTGAGTGTCGAGGTGACGATGCACGCGTATTAGAGTTGATTCGACCTTTATTACATGCAGAAACTGATGCGTGTGTTCGTGCAGAACGGGCATTTAATGCTTATTTGGAAGGCGGGTGTCAGGTACCGATTGCGGGATATGCGACTTTAAATGATCAACAGATTCAATTAGAGGGGCGCGTAGGCAGTGTGGATGGTCAAACATTATTGGTTGCTAAAGTAGAAGGTCCAGTTGAACAAGCTGAAACGTTGGGTGTTTCACTAGCAAAAGCTTTGATTGACCAAGGTGCTGCTGATTTATTAAAAGCACTGTATAAATAAAAAAATGAAATGAAGTTTATCAATACTCGACCTGCAGATCGTGCTAAGCCTCTCAATGAGGCACTGGTACGTGCAGGATATGAGCCTATCGAGTTATCTGTACTAGAGTTGGCTGCTGTTCATTGGAGTGATGAACTTGATCAGCTCTTTCAGCAATTAATTTCAGCACAAGTGATTGTGGTCGTCAGTCCAACAGCCATTGAAGTTGGCATGCAGTTTCTCGAAAAATCGGGACTTAGATTGACCGATTTAAATCATATCAAATGGATTGCAGTTGGCCGGAAAACAGCTGAAGCTCTAAGTCGATATGGTGTTAAAAGTTTAGTTCCAGATGTTGAAACATCTGAAGGAATGTTAAGTCTTCCGGTTTTAACACAAAATGCTGATCTCAAACGTATTGCGTTTTGGCGGGGAGAAGGTGGCCGTCAGTTCATGATGCAGCAGTGTCGTACTGCTAAAATTGAAGTACTTAATTTTGTTTTATACTCCCGCTACTGCCCAAGTGATGCTCAAGATAAATTTAAACATCTACTTGAAGCATTCAATGCAAATCCACAATCTTATGCTGTATTGATTAGTAGTGAAGCCAGTTGGAAAAATTGGCTGAGTTTATGCAAAAATTATCCTGTATTTATGCAACACGGTCATTACTTGGTTTTAGCGGATCGGTTATATCAGATCGTGTGTATGTATCAACAGACCTCAAATACTAAATTTCAAATCACTCAAATTGCGGACTTAATGCCAGATACGATTTTGTCGCAGCTTGAAAGTGAACATAGGCACTCATGAAGAAAATTTTATATCTATTCATTTTAGGCTTAATCATTTGGTTGATTAAACTCAGCTATGATCATTTTTCATTACAAGAAAAAGTTGAGTTGCTACAACACACTCAACATAAATCAGAGCAATTAGTGGCAAGTTTGAATGATCAGTTGGTAGCAATTCAGCGCTCAAATCAGCAGGTTTCGTCTCAATCCAATCCACCTCAGCAAAACAATAATCAACAAGAAATTCAATCTGAAATCAATCCAATCAAACTCTTAAGTCAAAAATTAGAGCTAATTCAATTTGCCTTAGATCAACATGAGTTTGTATATGCACTTGAGCAACTCAATCAACTGGATCAACTGGTTGAGCGCTTGGTTTTGGCAGATACATTGCAGGTTTCAATGCATCGAGCTGTTGAGCATGATCAAAAAATGATTCAACAATATGTTGTGGCAAAAAATATTCAAATTGCTCAGTTAGGTGACTTGCTTGAAAATATTGATGCAAATTTGAAAAATGAACAACAAGTACAGCACCTCACGAGTGATAACTCTTCGCAATCCTCATGGTTTGAACGTGTATTCAAAGTTGAACGCGTTGATGAACAGATGCCGGTATTACTTAATCGAAGATTAGTTTTAAAAGAAGTTCAATTGAGAGTGTTATTTGCTCAAAGAGCACTACAACAAGGACAATACATTGACTATCAAAATGCACTGACCTCAATTATCGATGAACTGGATCAACTGCCTGATGCTGTGGCAATCAAAATAAAAAATAAAGCGAAACATCTCAAACAAGCACAACTTTTACCTGTCCCTAAATTGAACAGTAAAGCAATTTTAGAGGGCTAATCATGAAACATATTTTTATAGTTTATGCATTAGTTGGTTTAATGATATTAGCCGTGTTAAGTGTGCTGAGTTATCAAGAAGGGCCAGGTTATATTTACATACTTTGGCACGGTATTCAGATTCAAACGAACCTCTGGTTTGTTTCATTGTTTCTTCTATTCATTGCTTTATCTCTTCATCTTTTATGGTTTTGGGTTGGAAAGATGAGATCAAGAGAGCAGCGTAAAATTCAACAAGTTACAGACTTTTCAAGGTTACATACGTATGAAAAATTAGGTGTTTTGTGGGTTTTGGAGGCCAACACAAAACAGCGAGAATATTTACAACCTGTGTTTGAGAACTCAGGGTTACTCAAAGAGGTTATTCAGTCTCGTATATGGTTGAAGCAAGATCGTATTGATGATGCGTTGAGTGTTTTACAACAAAGTCCTGCAGATGCTTTTGAATTGGCTGAACTCCAGCGTATTGAAATTTATTTAGCTCAAGAGCTTCCAGATCAGGCTTTAACCCATTTAGAGTTTTTACATGGTCATATGCTGTCACCTTGGTTAAAAGATCTTGAAGATGCTTATCAGCATAAGTTGAATCATCTATGGGGTAGATTTGCGATTCAATATCCATGGCATTATTTAAAAGCCACGCAATATGGTCATTTAGATTTGGAACATAAAAAGAAATGGCTTTTAAAGCTACTCAATGATTTTGACAACGTTTCAAATACAGATTTAGAGCTTATTCAAATTCGGTATGCTCAAATGAGTGATCAAATTGTGTCGTCTTCATATGGTATTAAATCGTTATGGTTAAAACTTATTTCTCGCATTCCTGAGATGGCTTTTGATGAAACTCAACTTTCTTTGTCTTTATTAGAAGAACGGTTCGATCAGGATATTTTTTATTTATGGTTTCAACAACAATTGTTAAAACAAAATCCTGATTATGAAATGCTTGAAAACCAGATTGATCATTTTGAAATGAAATATCCTGGATTACCGATTTTGAGTTTTTCTAAATGGCATATTTATACTGCGACTCATCGTGAACAGGATGCTGAGGCATTATTGCAATTATATCCTGATCACCCTTTAATGAACTATTTAAGAATTAAATCTGTATTAAAAGGCGATGCTGTATTAACTCAGCAATTGAACAGTGTCTTTGAGACCCATAATAAATTTATTCAATTTAAGTTATGAGAATGATGAATGAAACAAATGAATGAGTACAAAGTCATTACCCATCAAAAAGTCGCTTGGGGTGATATGGATGCTTTTGGACATGTCAATAATGTGATTTATTATCGCTATATTGAAACTGCTCGAATAGAGTATTTGAATCAATTAGAAATCTTAGCGTTAGATATTAATACTGTTGTGGCTTCAAATAGTTGTAAATATCTTAAACCAGTGTTTTATCCTGATTATTTACGCATTGGAACTAAAGTGGTTGAATTGCGTAACTCTGCCTTCAGGATGGAATATACAGTTTGGAGTGAGCAACAGAATGAAATTGTGGCAATTGCTGAGGCCGTTATAGTTTGTGTGGATAAAAATACAATGCAAAAGGTTTTGATTCCAGAGCATATTAGAGAAAAAATAATAGAAATAGACTCGGTTAATTAATGTGTTAAATTATTTGTTTTATTTATGTATATTAAATAACATGATGGATTGATTAAAATAATTTATAACAATAAGATGGCGCTTTATAAATCTAATAATGATATTGAATTTTTTGGAGTAAATGTTATGCCTGATATTAGTAATTTATCTGTTGAAGAGTTAAGAAAGTTAACTGCTGAAGCCCAAGCTTTGATCGAGTCTAAGAAAGATCAGGAAATTGAAGATGCTTATCATCAGATTACTCAAATTGCTGAATCAGTGGGTATGTCTTTAGAGCAATTCATTGAATATGGTGCACAAAAGCGTAAGAAAAGCACGCGTAAATCTGTAGAGCCTCGTTATCGTAATAAAAATAATACTGCGGAGACTTGGACAGGGCGTGGAAAGAAGCCACGTTGGTTGGTTGCAGAGCTTGAAAAAGGTGCCAAATTAGAAGATTTCCTTATCTAATTTCACTGATTTGTCATGTAATGACACTAATATTAAAAAAACCAAGCAAATCTGCTTGGTTTTTTTATAAGTGAATTGGAGAAGTGTAAAATTTATGCATAATACCAAGATAGAAAATTTTCAAACATTTTGCGGTTAATTAGACTTAGATGTTGGTATACATGGAATGATAAAAAAATCAAAAAAAATGGTGTGGTTAAGCGTCGCTATCTTCGCTTTTTTATTATTTGTTTTTTTACAAGTTCCAGCATCGTGGCTCATTGCTAAATTTTATAAAAATAATCAAATTTTAAAAAATGTCAGTGGCAATATCTGGCAAGGTCAAGCAGATTGGCAAAAAGGAAATCTTGCAGGTTCTGTCATCTGGCAAACACGTCCTCTCGATCTGATTTTATTAAGAGCTGGTGCCAACTTAGAAATACATAGTGGTCAGACGCAACTCAACGGTGTGGTGGGTTATGGGCTTGGAAAAAAAATAATTATCAAAAATATGAATGGAAATATTGCCCCTGAAACACTCAAAACATTTGTGGATTGGCAATGGCCTCAGAATAGTATTCAGTTGAAGGATGTAGCATTTCAATTCAAACAAAACGATGGTTTTGCAAAAACCGCCGGAGAGATGCAATGGGGTGGTGGTACGCTAACTTATACCTTTGCCCAGAAACAAGAACGAATGAATATGCCATCTTTAAAAGGGCAATTTTCAGACGAAGCTGGAAAACTGCTCATTGATGTACAAGATCAGCGCGGGCAGAAAATGGCCAACCTTAGTTTAGATCCTGCATTAATGTTGGATGCACAGGTGACCCAAAGATTATTAATGAATGTGCCTTCATATGATGGTAAAGCTGGTTTGGATACCTTTGTTGTCAGTACGAGACAGCCACTGCTGAGTGGAGGCTTCTAATGAAGGGATTCCAAGATAAGTTTTCACAAATTTCATTTAAAGATTTAGATCGAATTGCTCCGCTTACTTTATTTATTCTGATTTTAATCTTAATGTGGAAGCTCGCTTCATTATTTTGGTTGGTGGTTGCACCACCGCAAGTCATGCAAGTTGAGCCAGTCGCATTAGGTTCGCAGCAACCTCCTGTTCCGAATATATCGAGTTTCTCTTTGTTTCAAGAAACAGGTGCGCAAGTGAGTGGTGCTGATGCTAATTTAGCGCTTACGTTGCAAGGGGTTGTGGTTTCGACGCCAAGTAGTCAATCTTCAGCCGTGATTAAAGTGCGAGAGGTTGCTGATCGTTATACCATTGGACAAACTTTGGAAGGAAGTTCTTATCAGCTTTCAGAAGTATATTGGGATCATGTGGTATTGAAACAGCCGAGTGGTGCGACGACTGAGTTGAGATTTACTGGAATAGAGAATCTTAATCAGCCACTGATACCTGATGCACAGCAAAATTCTGCTAACGTAACACCGAATTCTGGTCAAACGACCACTCAAAATGCCATTGGTCAGGCAATCAATCAAATTCAAGAAAATCGTGAACAATACTTAAGTAATATGGGTGTCAACACTGACAGTGGTCAAGGTTATGAAGTCACGGATCGAACGCCTGCATTTTTGAGAAGCAAACTGGGATTAAGACCTGGTGATCGCGTTTTATCCTTGAATGGGCAGTCAGTCGGTCAAGGACAAAGCGATGCACAACTGCTAGAACAGGCTAAACGAGAAGGTAAAGTTCGCATTGAAGTAAAACGAGGTGATCAAGTGATGACCTTCCAACAAGAATTTTAAAATGTGTAAATTTGCATAAAGTATTAGGAAATATAACAAGTTATGGATTTTTTAAATCGAAATCGGTCACTTTGGGCGATGGTCGCAGTAGCACCAGTATTGGCTGTCGCAAGTACCGCTGCGCAAGCGCAAACTTGGAAAATTAACCTGCGTGATGCAGATTTAACTGCATTTATTAATGAAGTGGCAGATATCACGGGAAAAAACTTCGCAGTTGATCCGCGGGTTCGGGGTAATGTGACGGTCATTTCAAATAAGGCTTTAAACAAAGCTGAAGTCTATGATTTGTTCTTGGGTGTGTTAAACGTTAATGGCGTTGTTGCTGTACCTGCGGGTAACACTATCCGCTTAGTCCCTGACAATAATGTAAAAAATTCAGGTGTGCCTTTTGATGCCTCTCGGAACGCACGAGGTGATCAAGTGGTTACTCGTGTCATTTGGCTGGAAAATACTAACCCCAATGATCTAATACCAGCGTTAAGACCGCTCATGCCGCAATTTGCGCATTTGGCGGCGGTACAAGGAACAAATGCGCTTATAGTCTCAGATCGTGCGAATAATATTGCACAGCTTGAAACGATTATTCGTAATTTAGATGGAACGGGACAAAACGATATTGAGGCTATTAGCTTGCAGTCTAGCCAAGCTGAAGAGCTGATAGTTTTGTTGGATTCAATGTCTTCTACGGGGGGTGCCAAAGACATTTCAGGTTCTCGAGTACGTATTATTGCAGATGCACGTACTAATCGGATTTTGATCAAGGGTGATCCAAGTACTCGTAAACGCATTCGTCAAATGATCGAAATGCTTGATGTTCCTTCAGCTGATCGCTTAGGCGGTCTAAAAGTATTTAAGCTTAAGTATGCAAGCGCAAAAAATTTGGCTGAAATTTTACAAGGTTTAGTATCTGGTCAGGCGGTGAATAGTACCAGTAATTCAAATAGTTCAAGCTCCAATTCAAGTGCTAGTAACTCATTAATTAATAATACTTCGAGTAATACGTCTTCAAATGGGAGTGTGAGTACTCCAGCGATTAATTTGAATAGTGGTTCAAATCAAAATCAACAAGACATTACGAGTTTTAATAGTAATGGCGTGAGTATTATTGCTGATGGTGCACAAAATGCATTAGTGGTAAAAGCAGATCCTCAACTCATGCGTGAAATTGAATCCGCTATTCAACAACTTGACGTGCGTCGTCAACAAATTCTCATTGAGGCTGCTATTGTTGAAGTTGAAGGAAATGACGTAGATCAATTGGGTGTTCAGTGGGCACTAGGTGACATCAGTAGTGGTATTGGTGTAATCAATTTCGATAAAGCGGGTGTGGGGCTGAGTCAATTGGCTTCTGGATTCCTTGGTAATGTAGCTACGGGTGCTGGTTTGATTGGAGCTGGTGCTTCATTGGCCTTAGGTGAATATAAAGAAGGTGCGAATGGATCGCGTAAACTGTATGGCGCACTGATTCAGGCATTGAAGACCAATACTAAGTCGAACTTACTGTCTACACCATCGATTGTCACCATGGATAACGAGGAAGCTTATATCGTTGTGGGTGAGAATGTCCCATTCCAGACAGGATCTGTGACAACGACAGGTGGAACAGCAAACCCTTATACTTCAATTGAGCGTAAAGATGTTGGTGTAACATTAAAGGTCATTCCGCAAATTGGTGAAGGTGGAACAGTTCGTCTTGCTGTAGAACAAGAAGTATCCTCGGTGAAGCCAGATAGTGGTGAGGCGAAAGACTTGGTGACCACTAAGCGTGCCATAAAAACCTCGATTTTGGCTGAAAATGGTCAAACAATTGTACTGGGTGGTCTGATTTCAGATGATACTAAGTTAACGCGTCAAGGCGTCCCAGGTTTAAGTTCGATTCCTGGTTTGGGTAGACTGTTTAGAGCAGATGCAAAGAATAATGTGAAACGAAACCTACTCGTTTTTATTCATCCAACAATCGTAGGAGATACGGCTGATATTCGTAGATTGTCACAGCAACGCTATGACCGTTTATACAGTTTGCAGTTAGCGCTAGATGGTGATGGAACATTTAAGAAGCTACCGGATAATGTTGATGATATCTTCCAACAGCGGTTGCCTGTATCAAGTACTCCTCAACCCGTCAAGCCTATCGTAGTGCCATCAACGCCTCAAGCATTAGAGCCACAGGTACAGCGTTATACTGCTCCAACAGTGCAGTCTAAGCCAGTAGGGCGTGTGATTGAACGTCCAAATGTCATCGTGACTCAGGATCCTGTGGTGAAATCAACGCGAGTGCTGCCAAAGCCTGTGATTTACAATCAAGTTGCCACAACAAATACAAACAATGCCCAAGTCGTGGTGGAAACCCCTGTCGCGATTGAGCCAAAACAAGATGTGCAAAGAACACAAAATACGGTCACAACCACGACATTGAGACCATCTCGATAACATGCGTTCAATGTGAATCTCGAAAACAGCCATGTTAAAATGTCAAAACTTGAATAATGGATCGAAACTATGACTTGGAAATTACAAACAATTACTGGCGAATTTGCGGGTAAAGAAGTTGATATCGATCGAGACATGTTGGTGGGTCGTCATCAAGATGCAGATATTTTGATTCAGTCTGCAGATGTATCACGCCGTCATGCTGCTTTGTTTCTAAAAGAGCAGGTGCTCACTGTTCAAGACTTAGGTTCGTCAAATGGCACGTTTATTAACGATACAAAAATTGCTGAAGGCGAAACTATTGTTAAAGATGGCGATATTCTGCAATTTGCTAGCCATAAATTTTCAGTTTTAGCACCTGCGCAATCTGCACAAACATTACAAGATGTTCAGCAGCCTAGCGAAGCAATCGCAACAGCTGAAATTTCTTCAAAGGTTGCAGTAGAGAAGACAGCAGCAGCTGAAATGCTTGAGCAGGGTATGCCGGATCTGAAAGAGCGAGATAGCTCAGTTCAGCTTACTCGAGATGGTATGCCTCAAAATGTAGGAATTCCTAAACCAGCGCCAATTCCTGAGGGAGTTGATGTTAATACAACTGTCAATAAGCATGAAGCGTGTGAGGTAAATATTCCTGCAGCTTGTACGGAAAAAGAGTTGGAAACTCAAAAAAATGCCAATATTGGCTTAATGGCATTATTGGTGTTAGTGATTGTGGCACTGGTTGCCTGGTTTATTTTCAACTAAGTTGCATGTGATTTCTTAAGGCATGCTTTCGCATGCCTTTTTTGTTAGGTTTAAAATAATGAATATTGCGAATTTGGAACAGCGTGACTTAATTCTTTTTGATCTGGATGGAACCTTGGTTGATTCGGCATTTGATCTATATCGTGCCATGAATATGAGTTTGAATGTATTAGAACTGCCTTTGGTCACAGAAACTCAAGTTCGAAATTGGATTGGCAAAGGCACTTCATTGTTCTGTCAGAGTGTTTTAATGCATCTGACTGGCCGTGTAGAGCCTTCTGAGCATCAACAATTATTGGATACTTTTTTAGAAATTTATAATGCAGAGCCGTGCGTGGATACGCGTCCATTTCACGGCATTATCGAATTTTTAGAATGGGGTCGAGCTCATCAAAAAAAAATGGTGTGTGTTACGAATAAGCCGGAATTACCCGCTAGAAAAATATTAGCTGAATTAAATATGGATCACTATTTTGTGGATATGGTGGGTGGAGATCGTTTTGAGGTGAGAAAACCAGATCCGAAACCTTTGTTGCATTGTGTTGAAGCCTTCGGAACTGATGTGGCAAATACCTTGATGATTGGTGACTCATCGAATGATGTACAGGCAGCGCGCCGTGCGGGTATTGATTGTATTGTCGTAAGCTATGGTTATAATCATGGTGAAGATATTCAGCTATGTAAGCCGCAACAAGTAGTTGATGATTTAACTGTGTTGATTTCTAAATAAGTTGTAATAAATAAAGAAGGGTAGAGGAATGAATAGTTTTAATGTTTTTCGATGGCGTCTCTCAGCGCAGACCTTATAGAACATTCAATATGCATCGAAAACTACAGAGAATTCCTCATGACAACGTCAACTCAATTTCAACAACTTCAATCACAAGGTTTTAACTTAATTCCAGTTTATCGCCAACGCTTAGCAGATACTGATACTCCATTGTCAGTATTTGCACGTTTAAAACAACATCAACAAGCCTATTTATTTGAGTCTGTAGAAGGTGGTGAAAACTGGGCGCGTTATTCCATTATTGGTCTAGGTGAGTCAACCGTATTCTCTTGTAATGCAGGACAGTTAACAATTCAGAATGCTGACGGTCAAGTCGAATCGTTTGAGTGCCAAGATCCTTTCCAGTATATCCGTGACTTTCAATCGCAGTTCAAAGTGCCATCAAAAGCAGAACTTCCAGATTTGCCTAACTTTACAGGGGGCTTGGTGGGCTATCTAGGTTATGACGCGGTACGTTATATTGAACCGCGTTTAAATAACGTTCCTGATGCTGATCCTGTTGGATTGCCAGATTTATGGCTCATGTTGTCTAAAACAGTTGTAGTTTTTGATAATTTAAAAGACACGCTATTTATTATCGTACATGCGGATACACAGGATGCGGATGCTTTTAATAAAGCACAAAGCCAGCTGGATGAAATTGAATCATTACTTGCCACACCGGTGAGCTTGCAGGCAAAGCCTCACACGGCCCCTCATTTTGAATCATTAACAGGTAAAGAAAAATTCTTAGAATCGATTGAAACTGTTAAAGAGTACATTCGTGCGGGTGATGTGATGCAGGTGGTTCCTGGTCATCGCATGGTATCGGACTTTGATGGTGATCCTTTACAAGTATATCGTGCATTACGTCATCTTAATCCTTCACCATATCTGTTTTTAGTACAAGGAAAGACGCTTAGTGATGAAAAGCCATTTTATATTGTGGGCTCATCACCAGAAATTTTATCGCGTTTAGAAAATGGGGTGGCGACTGTGCGCCCATTAGCGGGCACACGACCACGCGGTAAAACAAAAGAAGAAGATCTAGCGCTGGAGAAAGATTTACTTTCCGATGAGAAAGAAATCGCAGAGCACTTAATGTTGATTGATTTGGGTCGCAATGATATCGGGCGTGTATCAAAAATCGGTAAAGTGCAAGTCACTGATCAAATGGTGATCGAACGTTATTCACATGTCATGCATATTGTTTCTAATGTGCAAGGGGAAGTTGCGGAAGGCGTAGATGCTTTGGATGTTTTTAAAGCAACATTCCCTGCAGGAACACTTTCTGGGGCGCCAAAAATTCGTGCTATGGAAATTATTGACGAAGTTGAGCCAGTAAAACGTGGAATTTTTGGCGGTGCTGTTGGTTATTTAGGCTGGCATGGTGAAATGGACATGTCTATCGCAATTAGAACCTGTGTTATTCGCGAAAATAAGGTTTATGTACAGGCTGGTGCGGGTCTTGTTGCAGACTCAAATCCTGATTCTGAGTGGAATGAAACCCAAATAAAAGCTCGCGCAGTGATCAAAGCGGTTGAATTATCATCAAACGGATTGATTTTGTGAGTTTTTAGGGTTTTTTTTGAAAAAAACACTTGCACGGATTTCAAGTTTTGCTAAACTGCACACCGTTCCGATACGAAACGTACGAAACACTAAGAAACGCCGGCATAGCTCAGTTGGTAGAGCAACTGACTTGTAATCAGTAGGTCCACAGTTCGAATCCGTGTGCCGGCACCATCTTAGAGAGTTTAAGTAGTCGAGTAAAGAACAACACTGAAGTAAGTGTAAATGGTGAGATTCCCGAGCGGTCAAAGGGAGCAGACTGTAACTCTGCCGCGTAAGCTTCGAAGGTTCGAATCCTTCTCTCACCACCAATTTTAAAACTTCGATCTAGTGTCTTACCAATATGCGGGAGTAGCTCAGTTGGTAGAGCGGCAGCCTTCCAAGCTGCATGTCGCGAGTTCGACCCTCGTCTCCCGCTCCATCGAAGTATTAAATGCTCTTATAGCTCAGTGGTAGAGCACTCCCTTGGTAAGGGAGAGGTCTCGAGTTCAAATCTCGATAAGAGCTCCAGATATACAGTTTAGTAGAAATTTCTACAAAGTTTTAAAGAAAGCAGGCTTATTAGTCTGCTTTTCAAGTATTTAAAGTGTCATTTTTTTGGCGACAGGTCGATACTGAACAATCTTAGAATTGTGTTCGACGTAAACGAGGAAGATCTCATGGCTAAGGCTAAGTTTGAACGTAATAAGCCACACGTTAACGTGGGCACAATCGGTCACGTTGACCATGGTAAAACAAC
>NZ_JBWYIZ010000003.1:0-242762 GCF_056779995.1 Acinetobacter sp. ANC_7504
TTCGATTGGACCTTCAAGGCGTTCTAAAAGCGTTTTTAATTGAGCTGAAGTATTTTGATCTAACATTGCTAACGTCTCCAAAGGAGTAATATTTATTTGATAAAGCTATATTAGAAGAAATACAAAAATAGGTAAAACAGTTAATTTACATAAAGACTATCGAAAAATTGAATTAAAAAATCATCCAATTAAGAATGAATGATTCTTTTATGATGATCTTAACAGTACAAACTTTAACTATATCTCCAAACGTTGAGTGATCGTTTGAATTCTGCTTTTAAAACTACGAGCTAATCCAAAGAAAATAAGCATTAACAATAACATGATGGCTGAGAACACCATTAATATCATCTTGACGACTTCTGAAATTTGTCGTGCCTGATTTGCCCGATGATCTATCGCTTTTGCCCAAGGAGTAATAGATTGACCATAAACTTGTTGCTGCATTGACCATAACTGCTCTGCATTAAAACCATATTCGACAAACTGTTTTTCATTTCTTTCAGCTTGCGCAAGTCGAGCTAAATATGCAGTTGCTAGCTTGGTATCTTCAGGTTTGTGAATCAAAGCCACTTGCGCAAGGACGTAGGCTTGTATAATTGGATTGACCTGTTGTTCAGTCATGATGACAGCAATCTGACTTTCGTGAATCGATTTATCATAATGACTTAATTGATATTGTTGTTCCAACGACTCATCATTCAAGTCATATTGAACATAGGTCAAACCTGACCAAATTAAGATGACAGCAATGAACCAACCAACAAACTTAAGTACAAATGATTGAAAGCGCACATAGAAAAAACGTATTTTCTTTAAAAAATGAACGATAAAAAAAGCACCAATGACTGAGCTAAATACTTTTAGAATGAACCAACCTAACCAAGATATCAAATTAAAAAAATAGTCAGGCTGATGTTGGTACACGTTTACGACTTCATCTAAACTATGTGGCAAATGAAGCTGCTGAACAGTTTCACTCATACCCATAAAACCATAAATCATGTCCTGATGAATAAAAAGCGACACAACTGAAATAATGAGTACACTGGTACTCAAAAATCCCCATAAATTAAGTATGCGATTTCGTTTGTACAATTCAGGCAATCTTTTCTGAATCTCAGTCTGCGCCACAAGATATTCATTGGTTTTATTCAAATTTAAACCTCAAGAAATTAGTGTTTTGGCTGATTTTGACTCGAATCCAAAACAAGTTGTTGAAGATTTCCTTGCAAAGCCTTAATACGGATTGATGCCTCTTCACGTTTTTGCATCCCTTCTTTCTGAATACTAATAACATCATTCACTGTTTTAATGAGGGTATTTTGAACATGTTCAAGTGTTTCAATGTCAATCACTGAGCGTTGATTTGCTCGAGCAGTATCGACTGAATTCTGGTGTAATAAATCTGCATTTCGTTTAAGTAACTCATTCGTCGCATCATCAATAGTATTAGCCAATTGGACGCTATTTTTTTGTTCCTGTAATGAAATCGCTAAACTAATTTGATTTTTCCAGGCAGGAAGCGTGATATTTTTTATCGCATAAAACTTATCAACCAACATTGAATTATTTGATTGAATAATTCGAATCATCGGTAATGTCTGCATCGCAGATTGTTGCAATACCTGTAAATCACTCACTCTTTTTTCCAAGTTGTTTGCTAAGTGATTTAAGTCGTAGATTTTTTGATTAGTTTGCGCATCTTGTTCTAGCGTACTTAATTCAGCTATTTGCTCCTGAACTTCTTGTTGTTTAATTTTCCCTGCAGCAATATAAACCCCTAATTGTTTATATTCGTCCTGCACACCATCAAACATACGATCCAATGTATTTACACGGTCTTTTAACCCTTGTTGAGAGGTTTCAATTTCTTTAACTAAAGCATCTATTTGTTCTTTAGTGGTATTGAACTTTTGATCAAAACTCTGTTTAGCACCCTTAAATCGATTTAAGATACTACCCAAGAAGCCTGAACTTTTAGCAGGACTTAAAATACTGTTTGTATTGAGCTGTTGAGCCACTGTAACGACTTCATTTAACTTTTGACCTGTTGCATCCAAATCTTTATTTTTAACTAGATCCAGTAATTCATCCGTATAAGTCGCTGTTTTAGTCGCGATATTTTTCCCATATTCAGCAACCGTAGCATGATTCATATCAGCTAGTTCTTGGTGAACTGATTCGACTGCTGCAAGGTCTGACGTCGTCAACCCAATTTCTTTTAAATCTAACTTGGAAAACTTTTCCTCCGTAGAGATTAAGCTTAAGGATTCATTTTTCTTTTGAATTGGAAAATCAGACATAACACACCTTATTCTTTAATTAGTGATTTTTTTAGAGATCGAATCAGTTGTTCGCGACTTTGATCTAACTTTTCAATATCGACTGCGCCATTTTTAATTTGAGTTTGCTCAAGATGATATTGCCAAGCTGGGATTAATACTTGCTGCGCTTCACGAAAACGATCCGTCAGAGTTAATGAAAGTTGTTGAGTCAATTGCATTTGCATGAGAGAAATATCATTGTTTGCTTGTACCGACTCTAATGTTTGTATTTTTTTAGCCAATCGCTCCTCAAAGTTATCGAGTGGATGGCGATGATGAGAAAAATCTGTGTATTCTGTTAAAAATTGTCTTGCTGCTTGAATGTAGCGCGCCATTTGCTCTCTTAAACCAACTGCTTGCTGAAATCGAGAACTAGACTTTTGGATTTCAATGTGAATACGTTGGGACAGCTGATCAGCATCTAGAATGAGTCTATCTAAATCACGAATATAAGAAATTTGACCCGCACCGAACTCCAAATCCAGACCTAACCACTTTTGGAGAGCATTAAATTTTTTTTGTTTTAATTTCTTTTTGGATTGATTCAATTTTTGAATAATATCTGAAATTGTTTCGCTTAATTTTTTATTTAAAGTGGGGTCTATACCTACCAATAGAGCATTTTGTGCCTGCACAATATGTTCAGCATATAAATTAAGTTTAGACGAATCAGTCAATAAAGGAACAAGATCATGCCTCTTAATTGAGAGCAAATCCGAAGGATTAACTTCAATTTGATTTAAGGGTATAAGCTCATTAAAAGATGACATTGGTGTAATTTAAGAAAGTAATCAGCAATCTTCAAATGTAGCAATAAACTGTTCAAAATATACTAATTTTTTGCAAAATATTACACAAAATCAAACACAAAAAAAGCCAGCAAATGCTGGCTTTTTTATTAATGAGGTTTAGATTTTCTCATTCTAAGCCAACTTAAACCAATGAGTCCTAAAAGCCCAAACCCACCTAGGCTACCCCCTCCACTCGTACGAGAACTTCCAGGCCCTGTTTCCGTATTTAGAACAGCTAATGTTCCCTCACCTGATGAAGCGCCGTCTGCGTCCAATACTGAGTACTTAAGATCATAGGAAAAGACATCCAAATTATTGTTCAACTGAACTCGAATGTTTCCACCATAGCACTTTTTAAAACGGTCATTAGCACATGGCTCTACCCGATCTGCGATAATTGAAACGGGATTCGGTACTCTTGCAAAATAAATTGATACCTCATCCCCATTAGCATTATGGTAAAACTCCTTTTTATTTGGAGGATTGATTGCATTTCTGTTGCCATCACCAGCATCACTCGCTTCAGCCAGTAAATTTACACTGATTTGAGTCGATTTTTTTGGATTGATTGTATATTCCACACGTTCAGGAACAGTTGGCACGATATTGATAAAATTACCAATTAAATATGCACTTGATGTTTTTTTACTGTCGCTTTTTGAAGTAAGCGTATATGTACAGAATTCAGAGTCTCCACTCGGTGTTATGCGACCATCTGTTCTATACATGACTATTTGCTTAAGCTGCGGTTTCCACTCACATTTCAACCGCTCATCAAACTTACCTAAGAACGTTTTATCGATATCTAATTTCCCAACTCCCACAACCTCAACTTTGACATCATAATTATCAACATTAAGATGCTCAATTTTTCGCACCGTACCATCAGGAGAAACAATTTCATCCGGTAAATTCAATTTAAATGGATCGAACAAAATTGGACGATATTGATTAAGATTATTTAACTCATTCAAAAATGCTTTTTGATCGGTGAGCTCCTTATTATAATAATCAATCACTTCTTCTTTGGTTTCAGGATCGGCAATAGCATCTTCGAATGCTTTAATTCTATTCTCAGTTGATTTCTTTATCTGAACCAGTGATTCATTTGCTTTACTTAAATTGGAAACAGTCAACTTTAAGGTTTCTATTGCACCAATATCGCAAGTATTGGGAGTCGCATCTAAACTGTTGAGCGAGTCTAATCCAATCCGATTAATACCTCGTTGATCAAGCAGCGAACAACCATCAGTACCAAAATCAACTAAATCTGTACCACTCGAATTAATCTTCGGAAAAAAGACAGGATGAAAGTTAGTATTCTCATCATTAACTGGTAACGATGTTGAAAACAGATCATTGATACTCAATTGACTAACATCAAGACTATTTTTTTGTGCATTTTCTGACGCTTTTGCTGGTAGATCACAGTCTATAGATGGATTACTCAGTGGAATAGCATTTGCCAATAATTCAATACCTGCTGACTCAACTTGGCTCACATCACCGTGACTATATATACAGGCTTTAGCCTGATTAAAACCTATCACATTATGATTTAAGGCTTTTGCACCTGTATTTCCATACCAAAGCACAGATCGCGCGGTATTCGCGATAATCGTATTACTATCGAGCTTCAAAATAGAATTGGGACTCAAATTTATTTGACCCCCATCTATTAAACGATCACTAAATTGAAAAATTTGACCTTGTGTAGTATTTAATACATTGGAAGATATTGTATTTGCTTGCAATTGAGTTGTAGGTTCACCACAAAATGAGAATAAACTGTTTGAAGCTGTATTTCCATTTTCGGTAATAGACATACGGGATAAATCAATCTTACGACGTGTGAACACAAGATTATCCAAACAAGACATCGCTATAACAGCGCCTTGCTGAGCTGTATTACCACTCACCCACCCGACCGAATAACTTAAAGAGCTATCACTGTCATTCAAAAATATCGCTCCACCTCTTAATGCAGAAGAGCTAGTGATATTTACATTATATAAATCAGTCTCGCCTCCCAATAGCAAAGCGCCACCGTTGGTAGATGATTTACCATTTCTCAGCTCTATATTTCTTAAACTCAAACTCGGTCGATTTAGATTGGTCGTATTAAAAATGCGATATGTATTTTGACCATTAATTATAGTTTGAATTTTAGTTTGCGCAGGATAACTATTTGAAATGACATTCGGTTTGGAATAATCGACAGGCTCTTTACCCCTAATAATCACTGAAGAAGTTGGCTGAAGCTCTGCATTCAAGCTATAGGTACCAGCTTCAAGCTGAATAATGTCAGTTTGTACTCGATCCGTATTACCTTTAGCACAACCTCCATAAGCTCGATTAGTCGAAGCAGCCGTCAACGCTTCTCTGAGTGAACACTTTGCATCATTAGTACCGTCTTCATCATCAAAGGTAGTGACATAAATTATTGTATCTTCAGCAGCCATCAATGACATTGCAGAAAGGACTGCTAAGGTCAAAAAAGCTTTTCTACTTTTCAACATACGGTTACCTTATTATTTTTTTCTACGTATCGCGATTAAAGTCATCAGACCTAATACGGAGATTAGACCTAGCCCCCCACCAGAAGTTTTTACTTTATCGCTTGTATAAGTATCTCTGGGGTCTTGTTTAATGACAGTTGGAATTTCGATATAAGGATTCATTGACTCATTTAACTGACGTGTAGATACAACGACCAAAACTTTAAAATCATCAGTTCCGTGCCAATTCCCTTGAGGTGTATACGTAAACTCTCCATTTTGGAGTAGTTCAGCTTTACCTTTACTAGGAGAGTTATTTTGTTGGATGATCATACAGCCCGCTTGCCATTCTTCTTTTTTCGGATGAGGTCCGACTAAGGCATCACATTGACTAGCAGGTATTAGCTCACCATCTCCTAGAAAATCATTAATATTTAACTTAACAATCTCTCCGTAAAAGATATCCTTGCCAAATCTGCCTGAAGACGTACTTGACTGAATAAGTTCGATTGCGCCTCGATCACACAAAATACGATCCTTACGTGCGTTGCCACGCTGATCAACTGTTTCACATGATGTACCATTTGAATCTGGTCCACGATTAATGATCGGAGAATCTGTCAATTGTCGATAACTAGGCAACACTCTTGGACGGAAATATCCTAAAGCATAGCCAGAATAGACTTTGAACGGACATAAAATGCCAGATGAATTAACATCACATTCACCTTCTACATCAGTCCCAGCTAATAATGTGCGCTCGCCCAGTTTTTCTGAAGCTGTGCCCTCACAACCAAAACCATATAAATTATTGTTTAAATTTGATTGATCGATTGCAGTCTCTACACGGCAGTCTCGATTGCCATTTTTTGCAATTATATTGTTAGTAAGCGATGCCTTCTTAAACGGTGCATTAAAAACCAAGCCAAAATCATTAAAGACCAGCGTATTGTTATTAAGCGCAATACCATCCTTCACATTGATAATATAGCCCTTATTATTAAAAATTGTTGAATTAGTCACTTTGGCATAATTGAGATTGGTCACCTTAGTTTCGTCTTCACTCAACACTTTATGGCTATAGATTGCGAAACCTTCTGAATCTGTTGTTTTATTACCTTTAATAACAGAAGCACTAATGTCAAAATCAGGATATTCACTATACAAAACAGCACCTTGTTGTGCTTGATTGTTTTCCAATAACGAATTAACTAAATTCACTCGCGCGGAACGAATTTTGCTGGTTTCGGATTCAATAAATGATTCAACATTATAAATCGCACCGCCAAAATTCGCTTTGCCATTGATAAGATGGCTTTTATCAAATTTTAGCCGTTCATAATTGAGAATTAACCCACCTTTGTCTTTGCATACTGTTGCGGCACAACCTTGCAAGGTAATTTCGTAAAATTCCACACCAATTGCAGCATCTCTAATTTCATCATCAGCTTTAGGACGAATTCGCTCAATATGGAAAATTCTATCAGTACCCTTCATTGTTATGACGGCATTTTTTGTACCAGGAATATCGTCGACAATGGTAGTTTCATACTGCGTTCTAAAAACCATCGGTTTAGAGATGCGAACTTGCTCGTTTAGGAGATATTCTTTCGTAGATAAGATAATATTATCTGTGGCATCTTTACCACCACAGCCATTGAGACCTGCTTCAGGTTTACCCTGATTAATATATTCAATTGCTTCACGCAACGAACATTGATCATCATTTTTGGTGATATCTTCAGTGGTCGTAACCACAATATCTGCACTGAATACATGCCCTGTTGCACACAACAATACAAGACCTAAGCCCCGTCTGAGCATTACCATCTCCTTAATTTTTCTTTATTTTTTTAAGTAGCGAACTTTAATTATGTAGCGCTATTTGTCCATTTTGACTAATCTGTCACAAATTTTTAGAATTCTCAATTATTTTTAAGTAAAAAATTGCCGAGTTCAGATAAAGTCTACATTTTGAGTTTTGAATAACATTTAAAAAGCATTTAAGCACTATACTGATCGATGAGCGCGTAGATTTGCTTAAGGGTTGCGTTGGATAGCTTAACTTTTTCACCCTGTAGTAACTTTGATAATTGATCAACCGTTTGTAATAAGGTACTGGTCTGTATCGGGCCATTGGTCAGCAGATAATCAATAATTAAAGGATCAAAATGCACACCTTTACGATCTAACACAGAATGTAATAAGGCATAGCGGTCAGCATAGGATTGACCTGTTGGCACTTTAACACTCACCGCTTGAGTTAATCTCGACTGAAGATCTGGTAATTCAAGTTTCAGTTCAATTGGCGCAGATCTAGATGAAAAGACTAGTTGTCCTCCACCATCATTATTATTATTTATTAAGTGAAATACCGCTTTTTGCCAATGCGGTACACCACTGATCGCTTCAATATCATCTAGTGCGACCAAATCATAACGATCCAATGAAGTAATCGCCTCAATTGGAGCATCGAGCAATTCTAGCAATGACACTTTAATTGCAGATTTCCCCACATCTAGATATGAGTCACATATTGCAGTTAATAAGTGACTCTTACCTGTGCCCGCCCCGCCATAAAGATAAAATCGATTCATTAATCCAGCATGAAGTTGGCGAACTGCATCAATGACGGGTCCCCAACCTGGGCCGGAAAAATCACTGATCCGTGCATCAAGTTGAGGTTCTATATCAAGTTGCAGTTGCCGCATAAATGCTTGGTCACCTTAAGGTTCTTTATTTTGTTTCTGCACATCGATTTTTTCAGATGTTGCAATATCTTGTTGATTATTGATTGATTGTGGTTTGAGATCAAGCTCAATATCAACCTGATCGGTTTGGATTGTAATTTCACCACCACCATGATCAGCTACGGCAACAGGTGGCGTACCATAAATTGTACTCCTTTCATAAGTGTCACGTGCATGTCGGAGCAGTACCACGATTACAGCTGCAACAGGTAATGCAATCAACATACCCAAGAAACCAGCCAATTGTGCACCAGCCAATACAGCGAATACGACCGCTACTGGAGAAAGACCAATTTTATCTCCCAATAAGAATGGCTGAAGCACATAACCTTCAACAGCTTGCCCTACCATGAACACCACTGCAACTAAAAGGAGTTGAGTCCAATCCATACCAAATTGGAAGAAAGTTGCTATCACAGCAGCAATAATTCCTACTGCAAATCCTAAATATGGGATGATACTTGCCAAGCCTGCAATCATGCCAATAATCAAACCAACTTCCAGACCAATCAGTTGTAAACCAACGGCATAAACAATCCCCAAAAGGATCATCACGAGGAATTGTCCTTTTACAAATGCGCCTAGTACGCTATGGCATTCACCTACGATTTCAAGCGTTGAAGCTTCATAAGGACGTGGAATGAGTCGACGCAAACTATTGAGCATTCGATCCCAATCTAAGAGGAAATAAAATGCAATAATTGGAATCAGTACAATTGTCCCACCAATCTGAATAAAATTCAGACCAGATTGTGCCAATTTGAGTGCCATCGCTTGGATACTGTCAGCACTATAATTGGTTTGAACATACTCCATTACAGCTGCTGAAATCTGATCTACATCTAATTCTAGTGGCACTATATTGAAAGTATCTGATAACCACGGTAAGAAGCTAAAATTTACCCAATGAACTACTTTCGGGATACTGGATTTAGCATACATCAGCTGTTCCCAAATTAATGGAACCAAATACCACATTGCCCATGTGATCACGACACCAATACCAATAAACACCAAACTGATAGACAACCAACGAGGTAAACCTATCTTATGCAATCGATCAACCAATGGACTGAAAAGATAAGCTATTAAAAATGCACCAATAAATGGGATTACGACCGGTTTTAATAAGTATAAAATCCAGAGAAATAAAGCTATCCCTGCAAGGATAAAAACACGGCGTAGGGTACGATCTACCATAGAAACTCGCCTTTTTTAAGATTATTCGTTATGTAAAGGAAAATATTTTAGTAAAGATAACATTTTAGTGCATAAATAACATAAGAGTTTCGTATATTCGGGTTATAATCCCCGCGCGAATGCGGAGACTTCAATATGAGCAACTCAACTTCTACCCCAAACACTGGTTTAAGCTACAAAGATGCAGGTGTCGACATTGAGGCGGGCGACGCGTTAGTCGATCGTATCAAATCTGTCGCTAAACGCACGACTCGTCCTGAAGTAATGGGCGGTCTTGGTGGCTTCGGTGCACTTTGTAAAATTCCTAAAGGTTATGAAGAACCTGTTCTCGTATCTGGCACAGACGGTGTTGGTACAAAATTACGTTTAGCATTGAATTTAAACCGTCATGACACAATTGGTCAGGATTTGGTTGCAATGTGTGTGAACGATTTACTTGTCTGTGGTGCTGAACCACTCTTCTTCCTTGATTACTACGCAACTGGTCACCTCAATGTTGATGTCGCAGCAAATGTAGTGACAGGTATCGGTCAAGGTTGTGAGCTTGCTGGATGTGCATTGGTCGGTGGTGAAACTGCTGAAATGCCAGGCATGTATGAAGGTGAAGATTACGATTTAGCTGGTTTCTGTGTAGGTGTTGTAGAACAAAGTAAAATTATTGATGGCTCTAAAGTTAAAGCTGGTGATGTATTAGTTGGTGTTGCTTCAAGCGGCGCACACTCTAATGGCTACTCTCTTCTTCGTAAAATTTTAGATGTAAAAAATGTTGATTTAACTCAAATTGTTGATGGTCGTCCACTTGCTGATGTCGCAATGGAGCCAACTCGTATCTACGTTAAACCAATTCTAGAGCTTCTCAAACAGGTTGATGTTCACGCGATGGCACACATCACAGGTGGCGGTTTACCAGGTAACTTACCTCGCGTATTACCAAATGGTGCTCAAGCTGTAGTAAACGAATCTTCTTGGGAATGGCCTGAACTGTTCAAACTTCTTCAACGTGAAGGTGGTGTAGAACAATTTGAAATGTACCGTACATTCAACTGTGGCGTAGGTATGGTTCTAGTTGTTGATGCTGCTGAAGCTGATAAAACAGTTGAAATCTTAAATCAACTCGGCGAAAAAGCATGGACAATGGGCCACATTGTTGACAATGCTGAATCTGTCGAAGGTGCAGACGAAAAAATTCGTGTGATCTTCGCTTAATCAGTTTATTGTTAAAACATGATTAAAATTGCTGTTTTAGTATCAGGTAACGGATCAAACCTACAAGCATTAATCGATGCAAACCTTTCAGGTCAAATTGTCGGTGTGATCTCGAATAAACCTGCTGCTTACGCACTTGAGCGTGCTGCTCATGCCAACATTGCAACTGCAGTGATTGAACATAAAAACTTCCCAGATCGTGAAGCGTTTGATGATATTCTGCACCAGCAACTGCTCGACTGGGAAGCTGATCTTGTGGTTTTAGCGGGCTTTATGCGCATTTTAAGTGCTAAGTTCGTTAAAGCATGGGAGGGTAAAATGATCAATATCCATCCCTCTCTGCTGCCCAATTACAAAGGAATGCATACACATCAACGTGTATTGAATACTGGTGATCTATGGCATGGTTGTACAGTACATTATGTCACTGCAGAACTAGATGCAGGTCAAGCACTAGCTCAAGGCGTACTCAAAGTTTCTCACCATGATAATGTTGAATCTTTAGCAGATCGTGTACATCAACTTGAACATTTAATTTATCCTCAAGTTGTAGAATGGATTTGTAATCAAACCATTCAAGTCACATCCGAAGGCGTGCACTATAAAAATCAAATTTTGAAAGGTCCAATACAGTTCTGTCATATTTGATTTAAAAAACGCAGCTTAGGCTGCGTTTTTTTGTGGCGTCAAAATAGTTTTTAAATGCGCAGCCAATTGCTCAGGATGTTCAAGTGGGAACATGTGTCCACCTTCAAAAATACTAAAAGGCACACCAAACTTTTTCCTCACTTTATGAGGGAATTTACGTGCTAAGAATGGACCTTGAGAAGCAACAATTAATTGACTTGGAACTTTGAGCTTAGGTTGAGGCAGCCACCATAATGAAGGATTGGTTCTAAAAATATCCACTTCAATAGATTTTGGAATCGCCAACTCAACGCCGCCACGCGTTGGATCTTCAACTAATGCAAATTGAATATAGTCATTAAAACATTGCTCATCAAATGCTGCATATAGGGCTTTTGGTCGAAGTAATGTTGCAGCTTGCTCTCGACTATCCCAATGATCACGTCGACGTTTAGACAATGCCGCTGGCGACATTTGATCCACTGCTTTTAACTTCAAAGACTTTGCAATATGCATAGCAAATGATTCTAGCCCCATAATAAGAGGTGGATCGAGAAGAATAGTTTGACTAAAAAGTTCTGGGCATTTCAAAGCAGCTTTGAACGTCAAAACTCCTCCTAAGGAGTGCCCGATACCAATCACTTTACGACCATGGGATTTCTGAACAATATTATCAATCACTTGCTGTGTCATACTTTCCCAGTGTTGATCTACAGGATAACGTTGATCAACACCAAGATTGGTCGTATAAATCACATCGAATTGATCAGACAAAGCATCAAAAAATTTTTGATAAACTTTCGATGGAACCCCGTTGGCATGAGCAAAATGGATCAATGGTTTCATTGGATTCGATTCACCTGCTCAGATTGAATCTGCTTGGAAATTGAAGAAGCAAAACCTTGACCAAATTCACTTCCAAGTCGTCCAATCACAGAATCAAAGGGGCTATGTTGAATAGTATAATCTACCGTTTTTTCGACTTTTAATTCGCGTTTCAGTGTGTGAATACTGCCAATCCGATCTGCGATACCGAGCTTCACAGCCTGCTCACCAGTCCAAAACAAACCTGAAAATATAGCAGGATCTTGCGATTTCAATTTATTGCCACGACCTTTTTTAACTGCATCAATAAAATGTTGATGAACATTATCCAATACACCTTGTACGTGTGCACGTTGTGCAGGATCAACTGGTTGTGTCATCGACAATAATGCTTTGTTCTCACCTGAAGTCATGGTGCGATCTTCAACGCCAAGTTTTTGCATCAAACCACTCACTCCATAGTTTGGCATAATGACGCCAATTGAGCCGACTAAACTTGATGGATTAACAATAATTTCATCCGCTGCAGAAGCTATGTAATAAGCACCTGAAGCACCTGTGTCACCAATTAATGCATAAAGTTTTTTATCTTTATAAACCGACTTTAAATATTGGATCTCTTGCCAAATTTCATCAGACTGAACTGGAGATCCACCCGGAGAGTTAATATTTAAAACAACAGCTTGCGATTGCTTGCTTTCAAATGCTTTTTTCAAACCTTTGATCGTATCTGCACTATTCACACTTTGCTGGTCTGCAGCAATCGTTCCTACAATATCGACTGTAGCAATATGCTGTGATGACACCGCACTATCAGTGGAAGTCGTTGAACAACTTTTCCCCATGACCAAAACTATAAACAACAGATATGCGAAAGTAAGAAATTTAAAAAAGATTCCCCAACGTCTTGCACGTCTCTGTTCTTCTACAGATGCGAGAACAGCTTTTTCTAAAATTTGCCATTCTTTTCCGTTCGGTTGGTTATTTGGTTTTTGATTTTCATTTTGTGGTTCAGGCGGCCAAGCGGACATACATACCATCCAAATTAAATTTAAGCTGACATTATATACAAGGAATGAGGTCAAACTATTTATAAGTCAAGATTTAACATATAATAAACCCAAATCACAATATTCTATGAACTTACCAAATTTTGAATCTAATGCCTGAAACCAAAACATCGACCACAACCCGCCTGTTAAATTTCTTCAGTCGCCGTCCGATTCGTTTTTCTCGTTTTTTTGCAAAAATGCTTGCAGGGCTGATTAATACGCTAAAAATTACAAAAACTACGAATACCATCCGCCTCAATATCGACATTTGCTTACCGCATCTTTCTGATGAAGAAAAACATTTAGTGACTCGTGCAGCGGTAAGAAACGAACTTCAATCTTATATGGAATTTTTTAGTATTTGGGGAAGCTCAAACGAAACCAATATTTCACGAATACGCAATGTCACTGGTGCTGAATATTTTCATGAAGCAATGGCTGAAAAGAAAGGTATTATTTTACTCGCACCACATTTTGGTACATGGGAAGTCATGAATGCGTGGTTCGCACAATATACTAAGATGACCATCATGTATAAACCCATCAAGAATGAAGAAGCAGATCAATTTGTGCGCCAGGCTCGTAGTCGAGAACAAGCAACTTTAGTCCCTACAGATGAGAGTGGTATAAGACAAATTTTTAAAGCCCTTAAATTAGGGGGGACAACTGTGATTCTTCCAGATCACAATCCTAAACACGGTGGTGAAATGATCGATTATTTCGGCATACCACTCGAGTCCAGTAATTTAAGTGCCAAACTCATCCAAAAAACTAAAGCCAAAGGCCTTTTGGTCTATGCAATTCGCAATGAAACTGAAGATTTTGATGTATTTATTGAACCAATGGATGCTTCGATTTATGAAGGCACTCCCGCTGATGGAACGTTAGTAATTCACCGTGCAATAGAAAGCCTGATTCATCGTTATCCTGAACATGCTCATTGGAGCTACAAACGTTTCCGTGCAAATCCTGATCTACATAACATTTATCGTATCCCTGCAGAACAAGCCAGAGCAAAAATAGAACAAGTCAGAAAAGCAAGTTAATCTATGGGGATATTCCGAGTTAACCACGCTTTTTGATCTCGATGATATCGAAATTGTACATCTCCGTTTTTATCGAAGGTCATTCGAATGCTGCCCTTCGATTGGGTATCGAGTAGCGGAATATTAAGCGCTTTTAAACGCTCTTTGACAACAGGATGTGGATGATTATAGCGGTTATCAAAACCAGCCGATGCAATGGCAATTTTAGGTTTGGTATTTTTTAAAAAGTCGTAAGATGAACTATGTCGACTGCCATGGTGTCCTAAGATTAAAATATCTACTCTAAGTTCAGGATACTGCTTTAAAATACGATACTCTGTCTCCCACCCTGCATCCCCCATAATCAGAATATGCTTAAAATCGTTAGCATAGGGTAATGTCAGATATATTACGCAAGAGAGCTCATTACGATTTTGACTGACAAAATTTAATTGTGATTCAACTGGTGAAAGAAATTGTATATTGATCTTACCCAATTGTACCTGTTGATGCTGTCGACAATAATCAAATTCAACATACTGAAACCTATCATCTTTTTCATTTGAGATAACTTGATCAATTTGTATATGTTTTCCAATAGTGCGGTATGCTCCAGCATGATCTTGATCAAGATGACTGATAAAAACTTGATCTAATTTTGATATGCCACGTTGAATTAAGAAAGGGACAACTACATTTTCTCCGATACTAAATGTATTCTCATCAAAGCTCCCGCCTGTATCAACTAAAGCAGTTTTCCCTGATGACTGTAAGAGTATGGACTGCCCCTGCCCTATGTCCAAAATTTCAATGATATCGTATCCATCATCACGTTTAGGCATCAGCAATGCCACACCTAATACGGGTATCCATAATCGAGGGATTACATTCTTTGGCATAAAGAACATGAATACTGCCAAAACGAGCAATAACATTTGTGCTTTCGTTAACGCTACCCATTTCAATGGATTGTCTAATATTGCTCCCAGCTTAGTCAGTAGCACCAAAAGAACCGATATCAATACATCAGCCAGATGAAATAAAAATTGACCAACAAAAGGAATATAGCTAAGACAATAGCCCAGTACTTCCAATGGCACGATCAAGGTCCCAATCATTGGAACAGCAACTAAATTAGCAAATGGCGCAAGTAAAGAAATCTGTTGAAATATCAGTAAAGTGAGTGGTATCAGTGCAATAAATATTTTCCATTGGGATTGCAAAAGTATTTTAAGATACATTTTTGCTTTATCTAGAAAATGATATTTGTTGATTAAAGCAGTGTTTTGCTGTTCATTAGCGATCGTTTGATATACACGAATCAAAATCAAACATGCGCCGTAAGAAAGCCAAAATGCAGCAGATAAAATACTAAAAGGGTCTAAATAGAGCATTAAGCTCGCACTTATAAGTAATAGCACAAAAGGCTTAATCTTAAATTTGAATAAAATAGCGATACTAATTAGACAAACTGACAATGTAGTTCTTAGTGCAGGAATTTCGAGCCCTGAAAAAAAACTATAAATAATTACCCCACATACGAAAGGGATTAAAAGTAAATATGTTTTGGGAACTTTTAGAAAAATATGAGGACGAAAAATTGATACAAGATACCCCATGAACCACGATAATAAGCCAGCAAAAATTAGAACATGTGGACCTGAAATAGCCAATAAATGCGTAATGCCTAGTTTTTTAAATAATTCTTCTTGTTGCTCCGTCAGTAGACTCTTATCACCTGTGAGTAACGCGACTAGCAAACCCTTATTCCTGAATACTCCCTGTTCGATATCATCCCTAAAAGCTAAACGTGCTTTTTCAATGCTCAGGCTCAATCGTGCGATAAGGCTCCGATGCACATCGGTTGAAGATAAATAACCTTCAGAATATAACACCGCTTCACTTACAGGTACGATCCAATCTACACGCATTGTTCCAGCTATATTTTGCTGCAACAACCATTTCTCTTGATCAAAGACCCCATCTACTGCATAACTATGTGCGGGTCTTAATTTTCCCGTAACTTTATAATAGCGCCCAAGTTCTAATGTCGTATCAAGTTTTGACTCTCGCAAATATAATAATAGCGTTTGAGATTGTCCTTGCTTCTTGTCGATCACCTGCGCACGCTGCTGTATTGATCGACCTTCCTGATCCATTTTCAGCTGATTAATTTTATTGATATAAACAACTATTTCTTTTTCTTCAATATATTGAACACGTTTATCTAAACAATCGTGTAAGGCTGTTTTTGCATGTTGATGCCCCAAAACAAATGTGATCAGACAAATTCCCGTTAGCACAAGCATTCTTGATGATGACTGGACAATACTTGAGGTGTGAGGATAAATGAATCGATCAGGTTGCCTTATTAATCGTAAAAAGTAACCCATGATCAAAATGATACTTGCCATACCCAGCAAGAGAGTTGAATATTCAGCTTCACCCTGAAAGCTGATCGTAGCAACACCAATGATCCAAAAGATGAGAATAAATATTAAAAACATCTAACTTTTATGTTTATTTTTCTTAAATAGATTAAAGCCCACCTAAGTGGGCTTTAACAAGACTGTTAATCGGATTTTGAGCCTATACCCACAATCCATCTTGCATATGCAAAATCTTATCAGCAGTTTGTGCGAGCTGTTCATCATGGGTCACGATGAGCATTGCCATATTAAATTCTTTACGCAGATCGGAAAGCAATTCAAAAATTGTGACGGCAGTTTTACGATCTAAATTTCCAGTAGGCTCATCTGCCATCATCAATTTAGGTTGAGCCACTAAAGCTCGTGCAAGCGCAACGCGTTGTCGCTCACCGCCAGATAACTCACCTGGTTTATGCGTTAAACGATGTGATAAACCCACTTTATTCAACAAATATTCTGCACGTTCTTTTACTTCTTTAAAATTTGCATCTTTACGTAACATCAGCGGCATTGATACATTTTCTAAAGCCGTAAACTCAGGAAGTAAATGGTGAAATTGATACACAAATCCGAGGTGTTCATTACGTAGGAAACCGCGTTCAGCTTCGCCTAAAGTGTCAAAACGCTGCCCATTAAGCATCACTACACCTTCGGACGGACGATCAAGCCCCCCTAATACATGTAACAGCGTACTCTTACCCGAACCACTTGATCCAACAATTGAAACAAATTGTCCTTGCTCAACAACTAAATCCAATCCCTTAATCACTTCAACAGTTGATTTACCATCTGTAAAATGTTTATGAATATTTTTGGCTTCTAAGACAATATTACTCATAGCGTAAAGCCTCTGCTGGTTGAACTTTAGCAGCACGCAGCGCTGGATAAATTGTTGCAAGGAAACTTAGCGCTAGTGATAAGCTAACAATCACCACCACATCTTGCCAACGTAGATACGATGGTAAATAGTTAATGAAATATGCATCGAATAAATTTAGTCCAAAAGCGGTGTTCAGCCAGCCAATAAATCCACTGATGCTCGTTGCAAAGATGATACCTAGTGCTGCTCCTGCCAGTGTTCCTACAACACCAATCACCGTACCCTGTACCATAAAAATCTTAGTGATCGTTGCTGGTGAAGCACCTAAGGTTCTTAAAATAGCAATGTCGGATTTTTTATCAGTAACCACCATCACCAATGAAGATACAATATTAAATGCTGCAACCAAGACAATCAGGAAAAGTAAAAGGCTGACCATTGCTTTTTCCATCTGAATGGCACTAAAGAGATTGCCGTGCGTATAAGTCCAATTTGATGGATAGAAATTGCCTGGTAAATCCATAACAACTTCTTCAGCGACTTGTGGTGCTTTGAAGATATCATCTAGCTTCATACGGATACCTTGTGCACCATCCGGCAGTCTCAACAGTGTCGAAGCATCATTTAGCGCGATGTAACCCATCATCGAGTCCACTTCCGCACCAATACTAAAAATACCGACAATTTTAAAACGTTTAAATCGTGGAACAACGCCAGCGGGTGATGGTGTCGCTTCAGGTAATACCAATGTTACATTGTCATTGAGACTTAAACCTAAAGCATCCGTCATCTGCTTGCCCAAAACAATCCCGAACTCACCTTTCTTTAATGAGTTGATGTCGCCTTGAACCATATGATTTTGAATAATAGATACATTTTTTTCATAGTCAGGCTCAATACCCGTGACCATTATCCCTGCAACCTGTCCTTGGGCTGTTAACATCCCCTGCAACTGTGTAAAAGGTGCAACACCCGTCACATGTTCATGTTGGTCTATTTTCTTTGCAAGCTCAGGCCAGTCTGTTAGAATTTGTGTAGAGGAAACAGTCGCTTGAGGTACCATTCCCAAGACACGGTTTTTTAATTCACGATCGAAACCGTTCATTACAGATAACACAGTAATGAGAACAGCGACGCCCAAAGTCAGACCGATCATGGAAACTAAAGCAATAAAAGAAATAAAGTGATTACTTCGCCGTGCGCGAGTGTATCTCAACCCTATATACAGCGAGATCGGTTTAAACATACCATCTAGTCCGAGGTGTTTTAATGGAAAATCTTCAGCATCAAAGTGGCAATATTGAAAGACGCGTCATGTCACGTATTGATGCTGCCTTAAGAATAAATTATCAGATCATCACTAAAGATGTCGCTTTGAATGATCCCTATGATTCAAATTTTGTACTACCGCGCTATTTTCTCTTACTTGCAGAATTAGATCAATTTGATCATGCGCTTATGTACGAATTAGAACAATTAAATCAAAAAGATCAACAAATTGCTCGGATATTATCCTTATTTAATCAAAAATTAAACCTCATTACGGGCTCACTTTACGACTCTATTGTACAAACCATGTTACCAGTACCTACTCAAGTCAATTTGTCTGAAACGGGTTTTAGTTTTTATGCTGAGCAACATATCCCTGAACAAACCTATATACACATCACATTGAGTCACCCTGAAAATGATTTTCATATCGCTGCAACTGCACAAGTTGTCTACAGCAATCAAGAAGAAAATGGGCTGTTTAGAACCGGTGCATATTTTCTAACGTTACATCCCCAAGACAAAGTAAAGTTAACAGAAGCCTTGAAGCATTTAAAAAACTCACAGAATCACTGAGCATTAAACTTAAGGTTTTAATACTTTTTGTTTAAATTTCCGATTGGCTTCTATATCCCGATAAAAATACATAAACAAACCCAGAAGTAGGATCATTGCTCCCATTATCATACCTAGCGTTAATTTCTCATGATTAAACGCGGCACCTATACCAAGCGCTAGAACTGGAGTCATTACATTTGTCAGTGATAATGTCGTGGGTTGGATTTTTTTGACCAAGTAAAAATAGCAAAACATAGCGACTAATGAAGCCATAACAATAGAATATATGATGGCAAGTAATGACTTCATTGAAGGTAATTCAGTAGGTAAATATTTCCATATAAATGGCACAATTAAACATGCAACAAAGGTAGAAACCAGTATTGAACCTGTCGCCTGTGCCATCGGTGCTACATCAGCATTTATTTTTTTTACCCAAAAAATTGACATTGCGTATGAAAAAACGCTAAGCAACATTAAACCAATTCCAATGGGATGGATATGTTGTGATGATCCAGTAAAACTGATCACTACGAGCCCAGTAATCGCGACGATCATTCCTAACCATTGCAGCTTATGCAAATCTTGTTGAAAGATAAATTTTCCAATAAGCCCCGCCATAATTGGTGCTAATCCAAACATCAGTGCAATCATGCCAGAACTTAGATAATCAGTAGCTACATAAGTAAAAAATTGTGAACCAATTAAGCTAAATGAACCAGCAAAATAACTATGCAATGCAATTGAATTTAAAGGAAATTTTACCTTTAAAACAATGAGAAGCAATGCCGCGATAGGCAGTGCCAAGCCTAATCGAATCACCAATGCCCACATTAAATAAATATCTTCTACACTCCACACAATCGCAAGTGGAGTTGTTGCCCAGATGATGACCAATAAGGCATAAATGAGCATAAGTTTAGATTTTTCTGGCATGTGAACTCGATTGATAAGATAAATCAGGCAGTTTTTCTTTTTTGTTTTTGAATCGTTTGATCCAAAGCACTTGAAAATTCACGCTTATCTCTTTCTGAAATTGGCGGTGGTCCACCGGTTTGAACGCCAGCCCCTCTCAAAGTTTCCATGAAATCACGCAAATGTAATCGTGCCTTAATATTAGCTTCTGTCCAAATTTCACCACGTGGATGAATTGCAACGCCACCCTTTTCGATGACTTGAGCTGCTAGAGGAATATCTTGCGTCATGACAATATCATGCTCTTTCATACGTTCGATAATTTCTTTATCAGCTTGATCTGCTCCACTCATCACTTGTATTGAATTAATACGAACGGAAGGAGTTATTCCTACATTTTGATTGGCGACAAAAGTTACTTCGAGTTGATAACGATCAGAAGCTCTTAAGATGACTTCACGCAAAATTTTAGGTAATGCATCAGCATCGACCCAGAGTTTAAATGGCAACACGCCTCGTTCCTTCGTTGTCTTACCACGTCATCTTATCAAATTTTACAGATGACTGGTTTGATATGATGAATATATAGCGGATCGTTTTTTATAGTGAGGACCTTCTCTCCATGTTATTTAAATACATGAAAAATCTTATTGTTGTCAATTTAATCAAAATTAAAACTAATTGATTGTTTTTGCTTAATGTATGAACGATTAAAACTTTTTTTGATACGAAGCTTTTGACAATCGAAATGTCTATCCTTAATATACAAGCACCTCGCAACGTCCCTATCGTCTAGAGGCCTAGGACATCGCCCTTTCACGGCGGTAACCGGGGTTCGAATCCCCGTAGGGACGCCATTATCGTTTAATACGATCACTCAATATTCAAAATTACTATTATTTCATTGAAGAATTGTAGTTTTTCACTACAATAACTCGCTTCATTTGTTTCGAATTTTCAATCCTATGCACTCATCTCCGAATGATGCTTCGCATCAGGGCAATTCTGCGCCTTTACAACGCGCTATGAGTACTCGACATCTGGTTATGATTTCGCTTGGCGGCGCAATCGGTACTGGACTTTTCTTAGGTTCGGGTGAAGTCATTGCACAAACGGGGCCTGTAGGTGCCATTATTTCTTATATCCTTGGCGGGATTATCGCCTACATGGTTATGCTGTGTTTAGGTGAGCTTGCCGTTCATATGCCTGAGTCTGGTTCGTTTGGTGCTTATGCCAAAAGATATATTGGACCAGGAACAGGCTATACCATCACTTGGTTATATTGGTTAACTTGGTCGGTTACTTTAGGAACTGAGTTTACAGCCGCCGCCCTCCTCATGCAGGAATGGTTCCCAGATAGTTCCATGTGGATGTGGACTATAATCTTTGGTGTATTCGTATTTGTTTTAAATATGATTTCCACAAAATGGTTCGCAGAATCTGAATTTTGGCTGGCATTAGTTAAAGTTATTACTGTTGTTGCATTTATTCTATTAGGTCTACTCGCAATTTTTGGTGTAATTGGCTATCAAGGTTACGAAACGGCGCCTTTATTTAGCAATTTAACTGCTCAAGGCTGGTTCCCTGAAGGTCTATTCCCAATTTTTGCTACGATGCTTATCGTAAACTTCGCATTCTCTGGAACAGAATTAATTGGGGTTGCTGCTGGTGAAACTAAAGACCCAGCTAAAAATGTTCCTAAAGCAATTAATACAGCGATTTTTCGTCTGTTGATTTTCTTCGTAGGTACGATCATTGTAGTGACGTCACTTCTTCCACACCAAGAAGCTGGCTTAGCTGCTGAAGGTGTGAGTAGCTCTCCATTTGTGACTGTTTTCCAGCATATTGGTATTCCTTATGCAGAAGATATTATCCGTTTTGTAATTATTACTGCTTTATTGTCAGCTGCTAACTCTGGTTTGTTTGCTGCGTCACGCATGATGTGGTCTTTATCTTACAAAAAGCAGCTCCCTGCAGTATTTTCTAGAGTGAATGCACGTGGTATCCCCTATGTTGCAGTGATCGTGACAATGATCGGTGGGTTACCAGGCTTATTGTCAGAACAATTCGCACCTGAGACTATTTTTACCAATTTATTAGGTATTGCTGCTTTTACAATGGTCGTTGTGTGGATGAGTATTTGTTTAAGCCAATTTAATTTCAGACGCGATTGGTATAAGCAAGGGCGCAAAAAAGAAGAGCTGGGCTTTGCTGCTCCATTATTTCCAATTGTCCCAATCTTAGGTTTTGTGTTCTGTTTTATCACATGCTTAAGTATGGTATTTGATCCAAGTATGCGTATTAGCTTTTTCGGGTGTTTAGCGTTCATTGCTGTATGCTATGCCAGTTATTACCTGTTTTATCACGATAAATCTTGATTTTGAAATAGCGACTTCGGTCGCTATTTTTTTGCTTAGACAGTTCCTATTTTCCAAATGCTTTTCTAATATTTCTTGGAGATTTGATCTAAATTTAGCCTTTAAATTCAATATTGTTTTATTTTCATACGAACACACCATTTTTTTAATTTTTTTGCTGAAATGCGTTTGACACCCCCCTATTTTCACCCTATTATACGCCCACCTCTGAAACGTCCCTATCGTCTAGAGGCCTAGGACATCGCCCTTTCACGGCGGTAACCGGGGTTCGAATCCCCGTAGGGACGCCAATTTTTCAGAAGTAGATTTTATTAAGTCCCTATCGTCTAGAGGCCTAGGACATCGCCCTTTCACGGCGGTAACCGGGGTTCGAATCCCCGTAGGGACGCCATTAATTTCAATTGAAATAACATGGTTTAAAATATATTTCTGCACTGTCCCTATCGTCTAGAGGCCTAGGACATCGCCCTTTCACGGCGGTAACCGGGGTTCGAATCCCCGTAGGGACGCCATATTCGAGATGATACATCTCATAAAAAAGCCCAAGCATTTAAGACTTGGGTTTTTTTTTATAACTTAGTCACCCTAAAAATCGAACACAAAATAAACAACATTATCATCTTTGCAGGTTATGGTGGTTTAAACCCTTAATAACGCTTGGAGAAGATGATGTTGGACAACACCGTACTTAATCCCCTAGCATCCCCATCACAATTAAATACAATTAGTCCTAAAACAAATAAAGACTGGGTTGAGTTTTTTTTAGACCCTAAAGTGAATCGTGAATGTAAAACAGAATATGCTGAAACCTATGTTCTTTCACTATTCGATCAACTCAATACGACTCATTTATCGTGGATTGATCAGGTAGACCAAGTTAGGCAACATATACAACACGAACATGATCAAACTTGTTCTAAATTTCAAAGTTATCTAGATCAACGAAAATCAGGACTTGGGCGTGACTACTTTCCAACCATCTCTCATGCTTTAGAATTTTTATATAAAGTTGCTCCAGTTAAATATGTAGATGGCTCCTGGCTATATTCATCTCTTACGCACCCCTCTCTGTTTGAAAGCAAAGATCTAAGCTATATCTACTTAGAAGAACTTGGCTTGGGAGATGCTAAAGCAAATCATGTTTGCATGTATCAAAGCTTACTGCGACATTTCGAGCTTGAACCGTACATTAATTATTTAGATGATATTTATTTCGAACAAGCCGCTGTTCAACTTGCTCTCGCATATGTACCACATGATTTATTTCCAATAGTAATTGGATTTAACTTGGGTTATGAACAATTACCACTACACCTGTTAATTACCAATTATGAATTAGCAGAACTTGGAATTGATCCTCATTATTTTAATGTTCATATTACGATTGATAATACACACAATGGACATGCTGAAAAATCAATACAGGCATTTATTGATCATTATCATCAAGCTCAAGATAAATCAAAATATCTTGAACTGGTGAAAATGGGCTTCCAAATGAATGATCTTGGCTTGAGCTCGACGAATATCATTCAAGAAATTGATCTGACTAAAAGCGTTTATCAACTTCTGCAAAGAAAAGCAGTTGTCGGTCAACATATCCATAACCAAAAATGTCAATTCAGTGGCAAGTCTATTAATGAGTGGCTCGCTCAACCTCAATTAATATCTGAATTTGTTCAAATCTTAATTGATAAACAATGGATTATTAAAAACAGGCCTGTCGAAGAAAGTCGTTTTTGGAAACTTATTCACGATAGTGATGGCAAAATGTTTGGTGTGTTTAATGCAACTGAGAAAATCCTGATCAAAGACTGGATTCAAGGGGAATCATTAACTGTTCGTTTAAAAAGAATGCCTGTAACAGGAGATCAAAACTGGCTATCAAAATACAATAATCAACAGGAACTTGAACAGATCAAACATCAATGTCATTCATTAGATGATACAAACGATAAACTAGCATTGTTAATTCCATATCTATCACCTTACTATCATCCACGAGCGATCGGATTATGGGCAACCCAAGAAGTCTCTAAGTTACTTTTCCCTTTTCAAACACTTGCGCTTTAGTTTTAACTCGCCGCATAAAATAAGGAGCCATAAAGGCTCCTTATATATAGATTCACACTATGCAGATTTTCTTGAATTAACTTTACCTTGAATGATAGCCTTCACATTTCCTTTTGCATAATTCAGAAAAACTTTTGAAGGTGAAAGTTTTGGATTAGGTTGATTACCCTCACCAATCGCTTTGAATTGTGCCGCATACCAAATAATTTCCATAATTGCCATTTTATCAATAAATGGAATCCCTGTTTTAATTGGTTTTACTGCATATCTAACATCGTGTCCTGCAATCAAACGATCAGTTAAATCCGTTTCTACAGCGAGCGGGCGTGCAATTCCAATAAAGTCACATGCACCACTTTCTAAAGCATCATTCATCCCTTTAACGGTTCTGAATCCACCTGTAACCATCAGTCTGCATTTTACTTCTTTACGTATTTTCTCTGCGAAATCTAAAAAGTAAGCCTCACGTGCAATGGTACTTGCTTTACGCTGTTCAGCTTTAGCACCTGCCATTGCGGGCGCTTCATACGTACCACCTGAAATTTCAATTAAATCGATACCTGCATCATCAATAGCTTTAAATACTTGAATCACTTCTTCTTCAGTAATTCCACCACGTTGAAAATCTGCGGAATTCAATTTCACTGAAACGATAAAATTCTCGGATGTTGCAGCTCGAACAGCTTTATAAATTTCTAATAAGAAACGCATACGATTTTCAATGCTTCCACCCCATTGATCATTACGCTTATTGGTCAGTGGCGATAGAAATTCACTTATTAAATATCCATGAGCACCGTGTAATTGAACACCTTCAAAGCCCGCTTTTTCGCAAATCGCTGCAGAGGTTGCAAACCTTTGGATTAGATCTAGGATTTCCTCATGCTCGAGAGCCCGTGGAGTAGCAAAGGTAGTTGCCAACATAGCACTAAATGGCACAGCAGACGGTGCAACAGTTTCTTTATTTAAGCCTTTAGGACACTGTCTGCCCGGATGAGACAATTGAACAAGCTGGACCATACCATAACGTTTACCTAGGTCAGCCCATGCCTTTAATTTAGGTAAATCTCGCTCATTTTCGACCACGACGACACCAGGCTCATTCTTCGCACGTAGATCAACCATCACATTTCCTGTGATTGAACCTCCTAAACCTCCTCTTGCCCAAGCTTCATACAAGCCTGTGTGCAAATGATTTGGTTCACCAGCAGCATTCGCTAGAGCTTCACTCATTGCGCCTTTAATAATGCGATTTTTGAAAGTTGTATTGCGAATTTGAATCGGCTCAGCAATTTTACTCATCTTGAAGTTCTCAATTTTGTGCTTATCTAAACCTAAAACCAATTAGGCGTGACTTCCCTGAATTTCAGTCTAGAATTGACAATCCTTCTTGTCAAATAACTTTTATAAACTACTTTGTATAAGATGTTGCGTATAAGCATGAATCGGTGCACGGAATAAACGTTCTGTCTCTTGAATTTCTAAAACTTTTGCATCTTTCATCACCATAACTCGATGGCATAACGCTTTCACAATTTTCAGATCATGACTAATAAAGATGTAACTGATCCCTGTTCTCTGCTGTATATCTTGAAGTAATTTCACCAATTTTATTTGTGTATTGCGATCTAATGCAGATGTTGGCTCATCCAGAATGAGTAATTGAGGTTTCAGAATAAGTGCTCTGGCCAGCGATACTCTTTGTCGCTGTCCACCCGACATTTGATGAGGATAACGATCAAGAAATTCTTTTGTGAGATTAACCTCTTCAAGGGCTTGAATCGCGAGATTTAATTTTTCACTCTTTCTCAATTTTTTTAATCTTAACCCTTCAGTTAATAACGACAAAACATCCATTCTTGGATTGAGACTCGAAAAAGGATCTTGAAAAACGATTTGAAAATCTTTTCGATGCGCTCTAAGTTGCTTGTCAGACAACTGATTGAGATTGATACGATTTAATTCAATGGTACCTGTTGACTCTATGAGTCGTGCAAGCGCGAGTGCAGCACTGGTTTTTCCAGACCCACTTTCACCTACAATACCAAGCGACTCTCCTTGTTTAAGCTGGAAACTTAAATCTTCCACCGCTATAAATTGAGTTTTAAATACATTCAGAAAATTCAGCTTAGGTGGATACCGCACTCGAAGATGTTCAGTATTTAAAAGTTCTTTGGCCTGTTCACTGATAGGTGAAATCGAATCAAACTGCTGATTAAGGAGCAGTCGAGTATATTCATGGCGAGGCTGCAGGAATATTTGAGAGACATCACCCTGTTCAACTGTGACACCTTTAGACAAAACCAATACCTGATCAGCATATTGTTGCACCAACCTTAAATCATGACTAACCAAAACTAAGGCCATATTTTTTTGATGCGCTTGGTCTTTAATTAAATTTAAAATTTGTTTCTGTAGTGATACATCAAGGGCTGTTGTTGGTTCATCTGCAATTAAAATTTCAGGTTCCGAAATCAGAGCTGTTGCGATCATCACCCTTTGACGCTGTCCACCAGACAACTGATGTGGATATCGCTTGAGGATGTCTAATGAATTACCCAACCCTACATCACAAAGCACTTCTTCTATTTTTTTTTGAATGTCTTTTCTCTTAAGCCCCATCAGCCATAAAGGTTCTGAAATAATTTTTTCAACTGTATGTAATGGATTAAGTGCCGTCATTGGCTCTTGAAATATCATCGCGATCTTATTGCCACGTATTAAGCGCAACTGATCTTCGTGTTTTAGACACAGATCTTCATTTTGAAATATGATTTCACCACTTAAGTCTAGAGCGCGATCTTGAAGACCTAGAAGACTTAGACAAGCTAAAGATTTTCCTGAACCACTTTCACCAACAATCGCTACTGTCTCACCCGCATTTAGCTTAAAAGACAAATCAGTTAAGATTTTTTGTTCATTCAACTGAATATTGAGCTTGTTGACTTCAAGTATTGGTTTAGCCTCTTGGATCAAATGCATCTCGAGCTGCCTCTCCGATATAAATAAGAATAGATAACACAACTGCTAGACTAAAAAATCCAGATAAAACCAACCACGGTGCTGATAGATTATTCTTACCCTGTAATAAAATTTCACCAATTGAAGCTGTATCAGGTGGCAAACCATAGCCCAGAAAATCCAAGGCTGTAAGTGCGGTAATATTAGCGGTAAGAATGAAAGGAAGCTGTGAGAGTGACGAACTTATAGCATTGGGTAAAATATGTTTGATAATAATTTGACTATCTGTAGCACCGAGTGATCTCGCAGCTCGCACATAGTCCAAATTTCTGGCTTTCAGAAACTCTGCACGAACAAGACCAACTAACGCAGTCCAACCAAACATCAGCATAATTAAAAACAGCCAATATACGCTTGGTGTAAACATGCTCACTAAGATCATCACAATAAATAACATTGGTAGACCACCCCACACCTCTAACAGCCTTTGACCGATCAGATCCAACCAACCGCCAAAGTAGCCTTGGATAGCACCAATGGTAATTCCTATGAATGCAGATCCAATAGTAAGTGCAATGCCGAACAGCAAAGAGATACGAATACCATATATTAATCTTGCCAAGACATCACGACCTTGATCATCTGTGCCTAACCAATTCACGGAGGTCGGTGGAGATGGTACAGCTTCTGCCAATTCATAATTAGGTGTTTGATATGAAAATGGGATGATAGGCCAAATCTGCCATCCATGCTCATTAATCAATTCTTGAACAGCTGGATCTTTATAATCAGCCTCAGTCTCAAAGACACCACCGAATGTTGTTTCAGGATAAGGCTTAAAAATTGGGAAATAAATTTCTTCTTTATAATAAATAAGTATTGGTTTTTCGTTGGCAATAAACTCTGCTCCCAAGGATAAAATAAAGATCGCGATAAATAAAATGAAGCTTAAGAATCCGAGTCGATGTGACTTAAATTTTGAAATTCGTTGATCGAAAAGTGGAGACATTATTATGCTCCTCGACGATCAAAATTGATTCTTGGATCAATCAATTGGTATAGAACATCACTGAGTAATCTCAAAATTAGACCGACCAACGTAAAGATAAACAATGTTCCAAAAATCACGGGATAATCACGCTGCTGAATTGCCTCAAATCCAAGCAAACCCAAACCATCAAGATTAAATATAATTTCTACAAATAGATTGCCAACAAAAAAAATTCCGATCAGTGCTTCAGGTAATCCTGCTATAACGATCAACATCGCGTTACGGAAAACATGATTGTATAAAACGCGTTGCTCGGTCAAACCTTTAGCACGAGCTGCCGTCACATATTGTTTATTTAATTCTTCCATAAAAGAGTATTTTGTTAGATATGTGAGGGTCGCAAATCCACCTAAAATAATAGTAAGGACAGGCAATGTAAGATGCCAAAAATAATCTTTAACTTTATCAATGAAACTGAGTTCAGCAAAATTCTCAGAGACCAATCCTTGTAATGGGAACCATTGTAAATAGGATCCCCCCGAAAAAATCATAATAAGTAGAATACCAAATACAAAAGTTGGCACTGCATAACCAACCGCCAATATTAATGAGGTCGTTTGATCAAACAGACCGCCATGTTTATTCGCTTTGCTGATCCCTAGAGGAATGGCTATACTGTAGATCAGTAAGGTACTCCATAATCCAAGGGAGATCGTGACTGGCATTTTTTCCAAAATTAATGTTGTTACTGATTTATTTTTAAAAAAGCTCGTTCCAAAATCGAGTTGAAAATATCCTTTTAGCATTAGAAAAAAGCGCTCATGCACAGGGCGGTCAAATCCATATTGCGCTTTGATCTGCTCGACCATTTCAGGACTGAGTCCTCGTGTACCCTGATAATGACTCTGGACTTCATTGATATGAGATGTCGAACCAGACACAACACCAATGCCTTGAAACTTTTCAGCTCTCTGTATTGCCTGTTCTACAGGTCCACCAGGAGCAATTTGAGCGACGGCGAAATTGATGAGTAATATCAAAAATAAGGTGGGAATGATTAGCAAAAGTCGTTTAAGTATATAAAGACCCATAAATTTAACCTTTAACGTGAGCCTTTACTTTGACCAAGATAAGCAGCCACTTTGCGAGCTTGATTTTGATCTACCCACCAATAATCTTCACCAACAGCAAGTTTTGGTTTAATCTGTGGCTGTTTATACATATTCCAATACGCATACCATTCACGATCATTTCCATAAGTAAGTATCTGATAATATCCTGCACGTAATAAACGATCCAAGACACGTGTATTTAATATTAATTTTTCTCGATCAGGTGCATGGATAATACGCTTTATAATTTCATCTATAACGCTATTTTTCACACCAGAAAAATTATAATTTCCCTCTTCATTTGCAGCATGACTGCTCCAAAATTGCGCTTGCTCATTCCCAGGATTTAGTGACTGAGGCATCACCATCGTGGTTAAATCAAAATCATATTGACGCATCCGCTGTAAATATTGAGGCATATCGACTTGGCGAATCGAAACCTGAATACCCAATTTTTTTAAATTTCGAATATAAGGCATGAGCGTCCGTTGTAAGCCCTCTTGATGAAGAAGCAACTCTAATTGAATTGGTTTTCCATCACGCGCATGCAAATTACCATTTTTAAATGAATACCCCTGGTCAATTAAAATTTTCCGAGCAGTGAGTAAGCCTTTACGATTGTAGCCTGTACCATCAGTGACGGGATATTTCCACGCTTTTAATACCCCTTCTCGTTGTAAAGGATGTAACCGAGATAAATAAGGTTTTAATATTGTTAATTCTTTTTGACTTGGTACTGACTTTGCTTCGAGCTCACTAAACTGAAAATGACTTTGTAAACGTTGATATTGTTGATAAAACAATGCTTTATTTTGCCATTCAAAGTCATAAGCATAGGTCATTGCTTGTCTAAAATAGATATCGTTTAGGGGTTTTTTTCGTGTGTTAAAAACGATACTTTGTGTCGGAGCAGGGTTTTGTAAAGCTACACTATATTTTTTAACCAATCCTGAGTTAAATGCTGGAAAGTTGTATTCCGTCTTCCATTTACGAGCAAATTTCTCTTGGTGAAATGTATATTGTCCAGCTTTAAATCCTTCAAATGCAATGTCCGAACTACGGTAATAAACATATTTAATTTGATCAAAATTATAACGACCGCGATTTACAAGTAAATCCTTGGCCCAATAATGAGGATTACGCTGATAGGTAATACAACGACCAGCATCAAGATTTTTAATTGTATATGGCCCTGATCCTAAAATGGGTTTCAGTGTTGCTCGACTAAAATCTTTAGATTGCCAATCTTTTTTAGAAAAAATGGGCATCTGTGAAAGTATTGCTGGCATTTCAGTATTTCTTTCTGATTTAAATACCATTTTTACGGCATGTTTAGACAGAACCTGAATTTTATCTAAATCAGACAAATACATCTGTAAACCGGGATTGGTTTTGGTTAAATACATTTCAAACGTGAATTTAACATCCTCAGCCAGTACAGGTGATCCATCACTAAATCGAGCACGTGGATTTAAATGAAAAATCACAAATTTTGTTCGGGTTGGATCAAACTGAATTTTCTCAGCCAAAAGTGGATAAAACACATTTGGTTCATCTAATGACTTGGAAAATAGCGTATCGAACAAGTAATTTGTACCTTCAACCCAACTTCCTTGCCCATTCATACCGTTTAGATTATCAAATGTCCCATCAGCCGCTTTCACCAACTTTCCACCCTTTGGTGCGTCTGGGTTGGCATATGGCATCGCATCTAAATTCAGATATTTCGGTTTTGACTGTAAAGCAATATAAGGCGTCGTTTGAAGATTTGCCCATGCACTGATATGAATGGGCAAGAAGAGGAAAATAAACTTTGCTTTTGACAAAGTTGATGAAATGCGCATCTCGATATGAAATTCCTGATTGCTTAAGCAGACTTAAGAATGTGGAACTTTAATCGTAGCACCAATCTGTAAAGGTGTGTTTGGTTTCAAACCATTCATTTCTGCAAGCTGATCAATGTCTATACCAAATCGATTCGCAATTCTGTACAGGGAATCACCACTACGGACTTTATAATCTGTGACCACTTTAGGAACTTGAATAATTTGGCCTCTTTGCAATCCAGCACGTAGGTTTAACTTATTGAGGTCTGCAAGTTCTTTTGCAGTCATGTCAAATCGTGTAGCAATAACATGAAGAGACTCGCCTGATTTGACAGCATAATCCTCTGTATCACGCGATTTTGATTGACGGACTGGTGTTTTTTCTGTACTTGCAGCCGTCTTTTCAACATCGCCACTTACTTTTAATTTTTGACCAATTTGAAGGACTGATCTCGCATTTAGATCATTCTGCGTAAGTAATGATTGAAGCGGCATATCATATTGTCGCGCAATACTTGCTAAGGTCTCTCCACTCTTCACAGTGTGAAATTCCACTTTCTCAGCAACCGAATTAATTCGTGTCGAACTCTGCTTAGTGGAAGCTTTATTTTCATCTTCTTTCAAATTCAGCTTTTGCCCAACTTGTAATCCAGCATTCGTTCGCAAGCCATTCATTTCTGCTAACTGTGCAACAGAAAGATTATATTTGCTTGCAATGGCATTCAGGCTATCGCCTGATTGAACAACATATTGCTCTGGTACTTTAGATCCCGCTGGTACTTTAATGGTTTGACCAACCATCAATCCTTTTTCAATATCCAAATTATTCAGTGTCGCCAACTCAACAACGGTTAACTTATGCGCATTTGCAATGTTGTACAACGTATCTCCTCGTTGTACGCGGTAAGTTTCAGTCTGAATTTCAGGTACAGTTTTAGCATTACTCGCGCGAGTTGTTGATGAAGCTGTATTAGATTGCACTTCTTCTAAAGGAACATTAATTTTTTGACCCGCGTACAGGCTACTATCAGCTTTCAGTCCTGAGCTTAATGACGCTAACTCTTGAGTCGAAAGTCCATATCGATCAGCGATTAACTTTAAGTATTCGCCACGTTTAACCGTATAAGATTTCGTTTGAACCTTTGTTACCGCTTGTTCAGTTTTGCTTGATTTAGATGCTTGAGACTGGATTAGATTTAACTTCTGCCCAACCAGTAAATTACTATTGATAGTTAGACCATTCAATTCAGCCAATTGTTGGACACTCAAATCAAACTGGTTTGCAACACTAGTCAGACTATCATTTGCTTTTACAATATAACTTGCTGGCTTTATATCCGTTTTCTGAGCAGATGTCACTGGCTTAGCATCGTAGAGATATAGGGTCGCACCTACATATAAGGTTGCATTTGGATCTACTTGGTTCCATTTTGCAATATCTCTCCAACTTACGCCGTTTTTCATTGCAATAATTGCTAGCGTGTCACCAGGGAGTACCGTATACGTACTACGCTTACCCTTAGGTGGTTCTACAACCACTTCACTTTCAGTTTTCTTAAATGCCTTACCTTGATTAAGCTGGGCTTCCTCAGAAGTAGGCAATGTACTTTCTGCCACAGATTTAGGATAAGCAAAGCCAACTTTAACTTCTGAACCTTGTCCTGCTGCCACAGATTGACTTGTTTGAATCGCAGTTAATTTAATCTTGCCATCCAACGGATCGACAATCTCAGTACCTTGAGGTGCAATGGCACTAATCTCTCTAACGACTTCCGCTTTTTCTGCTTCAGTGGCCTGTGGTTCAATGACCGAGGCAATAATTTGATCAGAACTCGTAGTTGTTGTGGTTTTTTCAGGTGCAATTGAAGCTAAGATTTTGGCTTTTTCTTCAGCAGTGATTTCTGGTTCTACACGTACAGGTTTAACATTTTGCGCCGGTGTAACAGCAACAGGTATACGAGGTGCACTTGGCACCACTGCCGAAGCAGCAAAAGCTGCCAATGCATCAGAACCAGAAGGAGTACTACCCTTCGATGTTGAAATTGTTGTAGATACTGAAGATGTTTGAGTATTATTAACTGGCTTCGCTGTTTGAGTTGCCATTACGGAAGCATTTGAAGCTTTTGGTGTATTTACTGTCGTTGTAATTGTGGTTGCTGGCGTAGATGTAGAAGCAGGGCTTGAAGCGCTCGCCCATAGACCTGTACTGCTTGGTTTAAGTGCTTTCAGTTTACGATCAATATTTGGATTTAAATCTGCTGGAATTAAAATTCGCTGTGGACTTTGAGGATCAATGATATCACCACGATGCCCTGGATTCAGTTGATAAAGTTCTGCACGACTTAAGCCTGTCAGAGAAGCAATTTCGTTTAAACTCGCACCTGCTGGAACTGGAACTTCTCTAAAGTGAGGACGATTCGCAATTGGTGGTAATCTTACGCCATACTTTTCAGGGGATTTGATAATCTGTGCAACCGCAAGGAAACGAGGTACATAGTTCATTGTTTCTTGAGGTAAACGTAATGACCAATAATCTGTAGGCAAGCCAGCAGCCTTATTACGGTTAATCGCTTGTTGAATACGTCCAGGACCAGCGTTATAAGCCGCTAAAGCTAATTCCCATGAACCGAATTGGTTATATAAACTTCCTAAAAACTCGTAGGCTGCACGTGTAGACTCAACTACATCACGGCGTCCATCATACAAATTGGTCTGTCTTAATCCATAAATACGACCTGTACTTGGGATGAATTGCCACATCCCTGCAGCTGCCGCTGAACTCGTTGCAGCAGGATCATAGGAACTCTCAATAACGGGAAGTAAAGCAAGTTCAGTAGGTAATCCACGGCGCTCTGCTTCCTTTACAGTATGATAAAGATAACGAGAAGCTCGAGCGGATAAACGATCCAGATAAGGCTGACGCGTAATAAACCAACTTCTTTGAGCATCAATCCGTGGATCCCACTTTGTTTCATCCATTTTAAAACCAACGGTCATACGTTTCCAAACATCGCCGTGTTTTAAAATAAGTAAACGATCACCTTCAACTGCACGCATATCAGTTGCAGATAAAAGATCTTCAAGTGAATCTAAGCTACTGGCATCTAACATGCCGAGTTGATTCGACTTTTGCGTCTTTGCGGAAGTGGGACTCGCTGTACAGCCAGTCATTACGCCTAATCCGGTTACTGCGGAAGTAATTACTGAAATTTTAAATAAAAAAGTTGCAGATGGCTGCCACACTGCGGTGGTTGTTTTAGACATACAAATTCCGAAAGACGCATAGTAAATTTATTGTATATAAGCCATTTTAGAGGAGCTCGTTGTTCAGGCAAGTCTCTTCTTGATGAGTAATTGCTTATAAATGTTACAAGACATTAAAAAATATCCAGTTATCGCACTGATGTTTCGCATTTACGTATACAATAAAATTTCCGAACTTGATGTTCAACACTTTATTCGATTGATTGGTTCAAACTATGTCTGAAATAACACTTTATGTTGATGGCGCATGTCGTGGTAATCCTGGGCTAGGTGGCTGGGGTGCTTACATCATCACTAAGGATACAGAACATAAAATATGTGGTGGTGAACCAGACACGACCAATAATCGTATGGAGTTAACCGCTGCAATCGAAGGAATCAAATTTTGTCCTGTTGATGCAAAGCTGATCATTTGGACAGACTCAAACTATGTAAAACGTGGAATTACTGAATGGATCAGTGGTTGGAAAAAGAAAAATTGGAAAGACGTAAAAAATCCTGATTTATGGCAAACTTTGGATCAAGTTTGTCAAGGTCGAGACATTGAATGGAACTGGATTAAAGGTCATGCAGGACATCCAGGCAATGAAATGGCAGATCAGTTAGCTAATCAAGGCGCTGACCAAACGGCTGAACAATTTAAAAATTCCCTGCAAGCGAATGATAAAAAAAAACAGTCTGAAGATTGGTTGCTCAATGATCCGTTTGGTTTAGATCTCAATGATCAAGATGAAGAAGTTGAAATTGATTTAGCAGAAAATGATGATCAAGCTGAATACAGCACGGACGAAGTCACCTCAAACTCCTCAGATATTATTAAGGATATTATTAAGACAGTTGATGCACAGGACTTAAATTCTGAATCTGTAGATCAAAGCGTTCCTCAGTTAGCTGAAAAATCGCATCCACATATTGTGGTCACACCTGCTCGTTTAAATTTACAGGGACCACGCCAACTGATTTTAGATACGGAAACTACAGGTTTTTATTATCAAGATACAGACCGTATTATCGAGGTAGGTGCGATTGAAATGATCAATCGTAAACTGACAGGAAGTTCAATTCACATTTATATCAATCCCAAAAAACCAGTCGGTGAATCTGAAGCAATTCACGGTATTTCTGATGATTTTTTGAAAGATAAACCTATATTTGAAGAAATCGCTGCTGAACTGTACAAGTACTTAAAAGGTGCAGAAATTATCGCACACAACGCAACTTTCGATATGAACTTCTTAGATATGGAGTTCAAACGTGCTGGCTTTGGTACGCTTTCAGAAGTCTGCGCAGTCACCGATACACTTGCAATGGCAAAAGCGAAACATCCAGGTCAAAAGAACTCATTGGATGCATTAGTGAAGCGCTACGAAGTTCCACAGCGTGATCGTACCTTCCACGGTGCTTTACTGGATGCAGAAATTCTGTCAGATGTCTATTTAGCCATGACAGGTGGTCAAGTTTCATTTGATATCGATGCACTCTCAGCGCATGATCATCATTCTGAAACTGGACAAAATCAGTACCAAAAAATTGAGGTAGATTTACCAATCATTTATGCTTCTGATGAGGAATTAGCAGCACACCAAAAATGGATCGAAGATTACCAAGAAAAAAATGGCGAGCCGTGCTTATTTGCTAAATAATCTTCCATCTGCTTGATTCATTTTGTAAAGTACGATCAGTTCGGCTATATTCATTTAGAGCAAAAATTCCCCTTATCTGGGCTCTGAGCAAAATTAACGGCCAACATAGGTTTCGATCGATGTCTTATCAAAGTTCAATTTATTTTGACCCTACAGCATTACTTATTGTTAAAAAAGAAATTGATCAAATCATCGATCAGGTCGAAAATACAGTATCAGAGCTTATTGAGGATCAAACACTTCCTTTTGGGATAGATGACGCATTCATTCGACTTGAGCAATCCAATCAAGTTTTTGCCATGATCGAGCTTCCTCATCTCGCACAACTTGCACACTACTGTGCGCAAGTCATGTCAAAGATGATGCAAAATCCAACTGCAAAAAACCTGAAATACGCTGCTGCATTAAGTGATGGTACAACGATGCTAAAGCGATATATCGAATTTATTTGCTTACGTGAAGTCGATGTCCCCCAATTTCTCTTAGATACACTTAACCATCTAGAGCGAGTATTGAACATCCCTTGTACAGCATTGGGTAATGGAATTCAGACCACTCAGAAACAATTAACTTTAACACCGCAAGCATCATCGAATCAGATTTATTCATCTGATTATTGGAGTACACTATATAAAGATTGTTTAATAAAATTAGTGACGCAAAATGAAACTGAAGACGATTTTGATCGTTTTAAACTCATTGTAGATCATATAGCACTGCTCTCTCTTGAAACACCGAGTCAACAATATTGGCTTCTGATGCAAATCGCATTTAATCAACTTGACCAACTCATTCTCAGTGATGCACGCCTAAAATGGTTGGCTAAAGTTGGCAGTCAAATTCGGGAGTTTTTAAATGCACCCCAGCATTTTCAGGTCGATGAAACTGACTTTGCTAATGCTTTAGCGATTTGTATTAGCCAAGAAAACTACGATTCACAAATGCTTCGTGAGTATTTTCAAATCTCGGACAACATTTTGACTGATGTTCAACTACAAATTTTTAGTCGCCATCTGTTTGGACCTGATCAAAGAACAATGGATACCGTTGCTCACTTGATTACAGAAGAATTAAATCAATTAAGATTAGATATTGAAAGTCACTATCAAAGTTTTACCGATGATCAAATTTTAGATATTCGCTTAAAGCTCTATCGTATGGCAAATATCTTTTTAGTGATGAATCTTAATGAAGCTTATGCAGAAATGAAACTGCAAGCAGAGCATTTTCATCGAACCTATATTCAACAAAATGCCGATTTTGCTCAACGATTAATGAACAGCATGCTGTCGGCTATGAACTCTATCGGGATTTTGAAGCGAAATTTTGCACCAACTCGCATTCAACTTGATGTGAATAATATGAATATATCACTGGATCGGTTAGATGATGCGCATGAAACGCTGCAAAAAGAAGCTCGAATTCTCTTGCAAGAACTAGGCGATAAACTTTTTCAAAACAATGATGCTCAAGACACAAATGATTTATTAAACATCACAACCAATTTAAGACAATTAAGCGGTGCTGCTCTATTTCTTGATGCTCAAATATTAAGTAATGCGCTAAAAAATAGTGCTGAGGCGGTTGAACACTATTACGATATTCAGAAATCACTCACCCACCAGCAACTTCAGCACATTCTAGATGTGCTTGCCAGTCTAGAACTTCATCTTGATGGCTTGAAGTATGATTATCCTATTCATAAATCAGTATCTGAGACTGCACTCATCAGCAGTCAAAAAATTAAAGCGGTTGCCTAATGTCTGAACTCTCTGTTGCTTATATTTTTAAACAACATCAACTTCTCGTCGATGAAAACTTCCAATTACCACGTGTTGAACGTTTAGAGAGTGATCTGATTTTCCAATCTGGTGATCAAGTAATTGCACGAGATCTACATATTGAAGAAGCGATTCCTGAAGGTTATCAACTTGTGCCAATCCGACAGTTGATCAGTCAATGGTCTAAGCAACAATTTGAACAAGCGAGTCGAGCAGTTCAATTATTAGAATGGCGTCGTAATCATAAATTTTGCAGTCATTGCGGTACAGAAACAGATGTGCACCGTTCAGAATATGCCATGATCTGCCCAGCATGTAATTATCACCAATACCCTCGTGTTCAACCTTGTGTCATTACGGTAATTACACGAGGTGACAATGAAATTTTGCTCGCGAAAAATGCAAATAATAAATCCAATATGTATGGTTTGATTGCAGGTTTTGTCGAAGTTGGTGAAACTTTAGAAGAGGCTGTGCAACGCGAAACCATGGAAGAAATTGGTCTAAACGTTAAAAATATTCAATATCTTGCCAGCCAACCTTGGCCATTCCCAAGTAATTTAATGATTGCTTTTCGAGCCGAGTATGATTCAGGTGAAATTGTGCTTCAAGAAGATGAAATTAGTGATGCCCAATTCTTTAAATTTGATGACTTACCAGAAATTCCATTTGCAGGAAGTATTGCGCATGCCATGATTCAACATGTCATTCACAATACTCCTTTCAAATCTGAATAAATCAAATCCGAATCGTTATAGATTTATTTGAAGGACTCTTCTAAAACTTTCAGGATGAGAGATCGAGTTTTGAAGAGTCGATCAAATAATGTGGCAGTTGTTGCCATGATTGATACATGTCCAGTACGAGGCACCCGAATGAGCTGGCTATGATTCTCTACAGCTAACAGTGCTTGATGCATCTCTTCAGAATTATGATCTTTTACCAACGTATCTTGATCTGCTAGAAAAATATAGTGCTGAATATTATTTTTCTCTACAAAATAGTATGGCATCACCGCTTTGAAATTTACTGCTTTATCGAATGCATGTTCAGATAAATGATCACCTAGATAGTTAAAGTGATAGGGTCCAGCCAAACCAATCAACGCTTTAATTCGATCTCGACCTTCAAAGTCAATGAATGAAGGATGGTAAATCAGTGACATCACATTAAAAGCACCAGCAGAATGTCCGATAAGCGCTATTTGATCTGCACAAATACCATATTTATCAGCACTTTTGATTAAATATTGAATTGAATCTGCAAGGTCAGTTACGTAACGAGGAAAAATATGTTCTGGCGCCAGATGATAGTTTATTACGGCGAGGTTATATCCAGCACGTGTCAAACTTTCTCCAAGAAACTTGTAATCGTCCTTACTTCCTCTACTCCATGCACCACCATGCACGAATATAACTAAAGGTTTATTCGCTGGCGCTTGGCAAACATAAAGATCCAGTCGTTGCCGAGCTTTAAGACCATAAGCAATATTTCTTTTTACAGAATAGCCTTTATTTGAGGTCAATTGATTTAATGCCAAACCACCCAAATTATATGGGCGAAAAGCATTCAGTTTTTGATTCAATTCGGTCAGTTTTAACTGAACTGATTTCGGAAAAAATTGCGCAATCTTATTCGACATTATTGGTAAGTGACACCAGCGTCAGGATCAATTGCAACGGGTGTTTCAACATAAGGTTGAGTACTCACCGCTGAAGGGTTCATAAGTGATGATGATTGAACACCTGCGCCTACTTGAGCAGATTCCACGTTATCAATCAAAGTAACAATTTTCGTGACATTCCCTACTCGTTGTAAAACTTCAATGAGATCTTGCTCTTCAGCTGTATTTAAGCGTCCCATCACATATAACACGCCATCTTCAGTATGAACCAAGACTTTACTGTCTGAAACAACTGGCGCACGCATAATTAAGCCACGTGTGTTCGCTGTCGCAGTCGCATCTTGCATGATGGTAGAGTAACCAATTTGAGGACCAACTGTGATGTAGTTATGAATAGATTTCACATCACTCATCGCTCGAACGTTATCTTCTGCTAACTGTTTCAAATGCGCATCAGGCACTTGACCTGTTAACAAGACATTACTGTGAAAGCTATTCACATTGACTCGAGATTGTTTAAAACGAGCATCCAATTTGTATAAATTGATCTTTGCTGTACGTTCAATTGAAGAGTCAATAAATACCTGACCTAAAGAACGAGCTCCACTCACCACCCCAACTGGTTCTGCGCCAGTTCCACCTGAAATAAAACTTGCACAGCCTGAAAGACTAGCAACACACGCCATCGAAATTACAATACGCTTCAACACTCAATCCGTCTCCTCGTGAAACTTGAATTTTTTCTATTGTTGGAAATGGCTTAGCTCATTCGGTTCATAGATTAATCAAGTCTGCATTTATTGTAAATGCATTTTCAATCCACTCGATATCATAATCTATATCAGAAATTTCATGCTGTAACGGTTTTGCAATTTTTTTATGAAAATCAAAACAAAACACATCAAAACGATAATAAAACTCTGTATAGCTTGGAAATTTTTGAACAAATGACATTGCTGTTTTCGCAATTTTAATTTGCTTGCTCGATGATATTGATTCTAGTGCTGAAGCATAGGTTGTTTTTGATCTGGCTTTGACCTCAACAAATATAAGCTCAAGATCACGTTGAGCAATCAGGTCTATCTCACCATAACGAGAATGAAAATTTCGAGCCAGCACAATATAACCCTGTGAGATCAAGACTTTTTCAGTTTGGTCTTCAGCCCATATACCTAATTGTTGAGAACTCATCCATTTAAGTCCTCTTAAATATTTTTTAATCTAAACCATGTTTTCTCGAAGCACGCAGGTTTTCTTTCGATACGATGCTCTTTAAAACTCAAGTGCCCAGTCTGACCTTGAATTGATATTTGATCAGGATTCTTCGTTTTCAACATCAAATCCGCCAAACGCCAAACATCTTGACCGAAGGCATTGAGACGTTGGAATGCAGCAGTATTTTCTGTTGTTTGATTAGGTTTTTTTAAAAATTGAACCATGACTGGAACATCACAGAATTTAGTTCCCTTCGGAATATCCATATTATGATCAATAGCAAAAGCCTGAACATACAAACGTTTTGAAGGTTTATTCTTCAATGAGTTGATCCACGCCATACTGCCCAAAAGCAACACCCCTTCATTTGACTTTATATCAGGCAATTGTTGGACTAGAGAAAATTTACCATGAAAATTTTTAAACACGGCATTTACAAAGCTTAAGCTCTCAGACTCAGTACCAGACTCACGCAATATATAGAGATGTTGAACTCGATCCTTTTCAATCTGTTTAATTAAAACTTGAGCATCATCAGTTTTCGATAAACTAAACTGCCACACTTTTGCATGCTTAGAAGGAACTTCATTCAGTGCTAAAACAGGAATTTTAAGCGGTTCTTTCATTATTGCTTCGACATCCTGTCTGGCTAATGGACCAATAATAAGTTTGGTGTTTTGACTGACTTGCATCTTTAGGATCTCTTTTAATCGTTTTTGATCCGAATTGACATATTTGATTGGCATTTCACTTTTAGACTTTTGATAAGCCTCATCAATACCATTTTTAATACTATTACTTGCTCGCGCCATAGGGCCTGAATCAGGTAAAATAACCAATACTTCCGCTTGGGCTTGGAAAATCATTCCACATAAGCCAATACCAATGAATTCTTTTTTTATTCTTAATAGATCCAACATGGAGAAACCTTATGAGTGCTCAGTTATTTGTTGTAGCGACGCCAATTGGGCACTTAGATGACATGACTTATAGAGCAATTGATGTTTTAAAGTCTGTCTCTCTTATCGCGGCAGAAGACACACGTCAGTCCGCTCTTTTAATGAAACACTATAATATCTCAACTCCGCTTACAGCGTGCCATGATCACAATGAAAGTAACAAAATTGATATAATTATCGATAAGTTAAAAAATGGTGAAAATGTTGCACTCGTCAGTGATGCAGGTACACCATTGATTAGTGATCCTGGTTTTAAATTGGTTCGTGCAGCTCAGGAGCATGGTATTCGTGTCGTTCCTGTTCCAGGTGCATGTGCAGCTATTGCAGCATTAAGCGCTGTAGGTCTACCCAGTGATCACTTTAGTTTTGAAGGATTTCTATCTTCGAAACAATCACAACGTCTTATTCAATTAAATAAACTGAAAGACAACACGCATACCATGATCATCTATGAGGCACCACATCGAATCCTAGACTCTGTAACGGATATGGTCTCTGTGTTCGGGGCTGACCGTGAAGTCGGGTTTGCACGTGAAATTACCAAAACCTTCGAAACAATCAAAAAAATGACCCTTGGAGATTTACAATCATTTATTGCAAATGATCATCACCAGCAAAAAGGTGAAATTGTACTGGTCATTGCTGGAGCAGCCACTGAAAAAGACATGCAGCAAGAAGAATTAGATAAATTACTCAATCGCTTATTGCAAGATTTATCTGTAAAAGCAGCATCTCAACTTGCAGCTGATCTCACCGGAATCAAAAAGAAAGTCGCATATCAACGCGCGCTAGAGCTCAGTGGTGCGAATGATTAAGCAAAATAAAAAAAGCACCATATTGATGGTGCTTTTTTTATTAATTTTTTATTGATTCATCAGGTGGAACTTCAGTAATACGACCACCACGTGCTAGAAAAGCAGCAACTTCATCTTCCAGTGCCTGACGTTGTTTGAGTTTAGCTGTCACTGTTAATGTTTCAGCTTCCGCGACATCGGCATCAGATACAGTAACGTCACTTACGGCCGCACCTTTTTCTGCTGCTTGTGATTCATTTTCGTCTACAACACTGTCTTCGTTGTCATCAAAATCATTTGCGTCTGTCATTTCAAACTCCCCATCAATGTTTTCACGCACCTGATTGGAACGTGCTTTGATTTTTAGAGAAATGTATCAAGCTCTTTATCGTTCGCATAGTATCTAAAGCACCTCATTTGTATATTTTTTAATCATATTGGTAAAAAAATATATACTGATGATTCTTTTTAGATCAGATTTCAATTCACTTGATATCTTGTATTACTGAGCTGACTCAAACCATTCGCTTGCGACATAAACGCCGATTTTAACGCACTGATATTTTCAACTTGTTTCAAACCAAAGTTTCTCGCCCAAACAATAGGAAAAACAGGAGCAGATTCCATCCACCCAATCATAGACATACTATGCATCATGGCATCGTTTTGAAATTTACGGCGATGCTCATATTTCAATAAAGTTTGCTCATGAGCCCAAACGCCACGGGCGTAGTCAGAAAGTAGCACATCGCATAGAATTGCTGCATCAAGGCAACCAATATTCACCCCCTGACCAGCAAGTGGATGAATAACATGGGCTGCATCACCAATTAGCGCTAAGCCATCTTTAATATAACGTTGAGCAGCTCGTGCTTTCAGTGGGAATTTTGCTCGAGGCGTTGCGGCTAATACTTTGCCCAACATATGATGACTCTCTCGTGTCAGTAATTGTACGAAATCTTCATCTGAGAGTGACGCAAATTCGTCTGCATAATCATCTGGTAAAGTCCATACAATAGATTGCCAATGACCATATTCTTGATCTTCTAAACTTGCCATTGGGAGAAAAGCCAGTGGCCCTGTTTCTAAGAAAATTTGTCTCGCAACATGTTGATGAGCTTGTTCTGTCTTGATCGCACAACTAATACCAGCCTGATGATAATCCAAAACATCCAAATCAATCATGGCTTGTTCACGTACGAATGAGTTTGCACCATCGGCACCAATCAAAAGTTTCGTTTTCAATTGAGTTTGATCAGCGAGATGAAGAATCCAACAACCATTTCCTTGCTCAATACGTTTCACTTGGATTTGAGTACGGTAATCATCAATCTGGTCGATCATCATGCTCTGAATCGCAAGGTTCAAGATACTTGGTTCGACCATTGAACCTAATATTTGTGCTTGATCAGGTTTAGAATGCGCTGATGTTCCAAAATTGATTTCACCAAAGCCATTTTTGTTCCACACCTGCATTCCCGTGTAGGGTTGTTGACGAGCCAACTTATCCCATACATCAACATGCTTAAGCAAATGAATAGTGGCTTGACTCAATGCAAGTACACGAGGATTCAATGATTTTAAGGTCTTCTCGTGATCCAATATCGGTGCTGCATCAAGTACAGTCGCTTGAACTCCACCTTTAGCCAACAATAAAGCCGTTAATCCACCAACTAAACCACCACCCACAATCACGACATCTAAAATAGCATCATTCATGCTTTTAACCCCATTGCATAATTGGCAACGAGTGGCTTAATACCTGGAATATTTTCAAAGCACATTAGACCTGTATTTCGCACAAATTTTAGGATTGGATTTTGATTACTAAAGCCTCGCACCACAGAATCACAAAACTTGATCACACGTTGCTGATCTTTGAGTCGAGATTTTTCATAATCTTTCAGTACAGCAGCTTCACCTAAATCGGCATTTTTGATGACTTGTTGTTTTAAATATCGGGTCAATACATATGCATCACGCATACACAAATTAAAACCCTGACCTGCGACTGGATGAATCGTATGAGCAGCATTACCCATAAGTACAACACGTCCTACTGCTTGTTTTTCAGACAAAACTTGAGATAAAGGAAAACTAAATCTATGTCCAGTTTTCTCAAATTTTCCAGCTCGATCGCCATACGTTTTTTGAAGAGCATCTAAAAAATGCTGATCATTTTCATCACCTAACCACTCTCCCTCAGTGCCTTTAGGCACTGGCCAAACAACAGAGCGACGGTATTCACCAGGTAAAGGCAACAATGCTAAAGGACCAAGTGGGCTGAAACGCTCAAAACCGACATGGGAGTGAGGTTTGGATGTCTGCACTGTAGTGACAATCGCCACTTGATCATAATCATGCACTGATGCACCAACACCGAGTGCTTGTCGACAGAAAGAATCACGTCCATCTGCTGCTATAACCAACTTGGATTGAAACTGCAAATGTTCATTCGCTTTTGATGCTTCGAGATAAGCTAAATTCTCATCCTGTTTAAGCGACGTCACTTGAACACCATCAATTAACTCAATGAGTGGATTTTTTTTGACTTCTGATAATAATACTCGTCCAAGCCATGCATTCTCAATCACTTGACCAAAGCTTTCTACTTTCTCTTGAGCCGCGATTAAACGTGCCTTACCGAAACTTCCTTCTTCTGTGATATTTACTTCTAAAATAGGCGTTGCATATTGTTGCAGTGAATCCCAAATTCCCAATTCTTGATAAATTTGCACGCTTCGACGTGACAGCGCACTATTACGGGCATCAAAACTTGAATGATATGGTGCAAGGTTAGCATCATCATAGTTAGGATAGCTGATCGCCTCTAACAATTTCACTGCAATGTTAGTTTTAGCCAGCATAAGAGCAAGGCTTAATCCGACCATTCCACCACCGACAATGATGACTTCTTGTTGCATGTTTTGATCCTTATAAAAGCAAGCAATAGCTGCATACACATAAATTTTTAATCAAATTCATCTTACAATAAAGTTTTTACTTTTTATAATGAATTAGCGTTATTGAAGGTGAAGCCATAATTCATTTTTCAATATTGAATATGACATTGAAAAAAAGCCGATGTTTCCATCGACTTTTGAGATTTGTGAAAATGGTTAACTCGCCATCAAGGCTTCGATATCTTCAATGGTTTTCACTACTTTAGCAGTCAGGTTTCTCGGTCCATCTTGAGTGACAACAATATCATCTTCAATGCGAATACCAATCCCTCTCCATTTTGGATCGACAGTTTCATCATCAGGGGCAATATATAAACCTGGTTCAATGGTCACCACCATACCTTCTTGATATGTTCGCCATTCTCCATCGACTTTATATGCCCCTACGTCATGAACATCCATGCCTAACCAGTGACCAGTTCCATGCATATAAAATTGACGATAGGCTTCTGTCTCAATGATTTCATCGAGATCACCCTGCATGATTCCAAGATTAAGCAAGCCTTGCACTAAAATACGAACAGCAACGTAGTGTGGCTCTTTGTAAGAGTTACCAATTCTAACCGCATCTATTGCAGCGATTTGAGCATCAAGCACTATATTATAAAGCGCCTTTTGTTCAGGTTTAAATTTACCATTTACTGGAAATGTCCGAGTGATATCTGACGCGTAAAATTCATATTCACAAGCTGCATCTATTAAAACTAAATCGCCGTCATTAAGCTGTTTGTTATTTTCAACATAGTGCAATATACAAGCATTTTCACCACCACCCACAATACTGTTATACGATGGTACACAACCATTTTTACCAAAAATATAATTCAGCTCCGCTTCTAAAGCATATTCCATCATTCCTGGTCGTACAGATTTCATCGCTTGCATATGTGCTTGAGCAGAAATATCAGATGCGATTTGCATTAACTCTATTTCTTTTGGCTCTTTGTGTAGACGCATCTCATCTAAAATTGTATCTAACTGAATCAATTGTGTCGGTGCAGTGGTACCACGTCGGCTTTCACCACTTGCTTCTGCAATCCATTTTGTAATTTTTGCATCAAAACTGGCTTGTTGACCAATTCTATAAAATAATCTTTCTTTTCCTTGAAGCTTTGCGATGATTTCTTCGTCTAGTAGATCAATCGCATAAGCTTCATCCGCATCATAATCATCGACTGCACCATCAATCCCTGCACGGTAACCTGTCCAGATTTCCATCTCTCGATTGCGTTCACGACAAAATAAACTGTAGGTATAACCTTCTTCTTCAGTATCAAATGTTTCAATTACAGCAACTGCTTCAGGCTCTGCAAATCCCGTTAGATAAAAAAAGCTACTATCAGCGCGATATTTATAATCAGCATCACGATTTCTAAACATTTCTTCACGTGTTGCAATAATTGCAATGCTTCTTAGGCCTATTTCAGCGGCTAATTGATCACGTCGTTTTTGAAAATCTGATTGAGTAAGTTTCATATCTTTTCTGCAGCTTAGGCTATTTAATTTAAGAAAATACAGTACTACTTATATGTTAAGTAGTACTCTTGATTAAATGTAATCAACTTGGTCGATGAGGTGTAAACATCTCAACGACACTTTGCTCATTTTTTCTCGAAATTGTTGGTTTTACATGTTTCAGTAATGAGCTTTCTTCAACAGCAATCTTGGTTCGTCCAACAGATAAACTCACTGGAATTAATCGAACAAATTCATAAAGTTCTTGATAGCTAATTTCACCTTCTTCATCATTATCAGAATCTTCAAACTCGACTGCTGCAATATCTTGCAAGTGTTCAATCAACTCAGCTTCATCAGCACGAATATGCCCAGACGCTAATCCAAACCCCAATACTATTCCAGCACACCAATCTGCTAAAGCTTGAACACGCTCAGACAATACATGTTCATCATCAGGCAAAATGGGTAAATAATCTAATTCATCTTCTGACAAAGCATGCGAAACATCTTCAGATTCCTCAGCAAGTAAATTAAGTGCAGCAGGTTCTAATTGAGGCACATTCAATGTAGACAAAATTCGTAACCACTCCTCATGAGATGGCGGTTGGGTTACACAAACAATACCTGTAAGTAAACCATGTAACTCACTTGGACTAGTAATTTCCTCAATTGAACCGAAATGTTGGTTCCAATCTGTCCAACCTGAAATATCGTCTTGCATTCGTTTTTCCAATCTCTATACTTCTGTATATATTACCTTTGATTGCGAAACTACGCGACCTCGTTATGTTAGAACAATTACAGCGTTTACAAACGCATTTAGGCACGCTTAAACATCGTTTGTCCGAAACCGAACAAATGAATAGTTCTCTTGAAGCTAAACAGAAAGAACTTCAGGAAACTCATCAAACTCAAACCGCTCAAAAAAATAGCATCATCACTCAAAAGCAAGAACAGATTGAAAGTCTAAATGACAAATACAATCAATTAGATAGTATTTATAAAACCTTAAATCAAGATGCTACTGCTTTAGCAGAACGTTATAGTCGTTTAGAAAAGAGTTGTACTGATTTAAAAAATAGATTTCAGGAAATCTTGGCTGAAAGAAATGAGCTGAGAGTCATTAAAGAAAAAATGTTGGCTGAGCAACGTCAAGCTCAAAAAGAAATTGATGAATTGAAGGCTGAAAATCAACGTTTAATCAAAAAAAATGAACTCGCTAAAACTAAGGTTGAGCAAATCATTCAACGATTGGCCATTTTAGGTACTGATCAAGATCATCATGCCCAAGAAATCCAACAATTAGAAAATCCGGCTGAACAAAATGAGGAAGCATAATTATGTCTGAAGTCGTTACAGTCGAGTTAAGACTAATTGAACAAACATTTAGACTTTCAACCACTCAAGATCGGAAAGATGATTTACAACGTGCTGGTGATTTGCTGAATGAGAAATTTCAAGAATTTCGTAGAAAAGCACCTAACGTAGAACACAATAAGCTCGTTATTATGGTGGCTTTAGAGCTTATGCAAGAAGTTTTAACAATGAACAAATCCTTACAAGAATATTCTCATTGTGAACGCTTACTTGCAGCAATCTTGGAAGACGTTGAAAAAACTGTATAAATTTGATCTAAGTTTGCACAGTCAGTTTTACTGAGTGAATTATCACGCAAATAATGGGTACACCGAGGTTTGCCAATCTCACTCATTTCGTTATACTTAATTTAACTCTGGGATGTTTGCCAGCGGGTCTATTCCCCTGCCGATACTTAAACTTATGGATTGTGTTCTGTATATTTAGAGCGTATGCCCACCTCGAGTGGGAAACCCAGCAAGTATACGTCGCGTCCACCTTGAACTCGTCGGGTTCAGGGTAACGACACATGCAGCGGCATCTCCGGAGTCTTTATTTTATTTTCTCTTTTTTCTTATTTTTTAATAAACATCCTTGTGCTTTATCCCAAATTAATAATCAATATTAATAATTTTTGATTTTTATCACATTATCATCACCATAAACAAATTATTACACACTTTTCTAAAATAAATATATTTAATCCTCAATATTATTTAATTATTCAACCCTATTGCTTTATATATATTTAACAATATAAAAAAATTGACATATTATTTGTAAATTTGGTAAATAATGACCTAGTAACTTTTCTAAAATTTAAATTATTATTCCCCATAATAGAAATTACACAAAAAGTATTTCATTTTAATGTCTTCTTATTGTTTAAAGACTTCATATTATTAGTCAAACATTATAAACAATGAGAATAGATTTATATTTAAAGGAAGAGAATATGTCTAAATTAGCAAAATTGGCTGGGGTTGCGAGTATTGCTGCACTATTAAGTGCATGTGGTGGTGATGGTGGTTCTGTTGATGTTCCAAATAATGTTCCAAAAAACACAATTAAGCCAAACCAACTTTCTGCTTCTTATGTTCCACTAACAAATGACTCAATAAAATCAGCAATTGAAAAAGAATATGATCGGACGATTAGTCATGCTATTGGTGAGGCTTTAGGTGAAGCACCTATTGGAAGAACTGCTAAAGCTGTAGAACTATTTGAAGATGGTGAAAATTATTTTAATTTATTTAGAAACAGAATTTGTACAAATGTTGTCGAGCAAGGTAATACTAAAAAATTGACATTAAAAGGCGATTACAAGAGTTGTGCTACGACTGGCGATTTAGTAGTGAATTTTAAGGGCGGATCTGTAACGTTAACTGAAGGCTCATCGTCTACTATCATTGACTTCAAGAATGCGCTTTATACTCCGTGGATTGACTTAGAAGCTGATTACCTTGTTAATGGTAAAATTGAAAAAATCACTTCAGAAAATCCTAAAAGTGTAACTTATAAAGTGGCGTCTCCATTAAGTTTTCAAATTGTTGAAACAGATAATCCTTCGAAGAGCTTAGAATATTTTAATTTAAGCCAATTTACTCATACAGTAACTGATGGTGACGTTAAAACAATGTCCAGTGAAGGTATTATAGTCGGGCAAGCTCCGAATTCAGAATATGTTTATGATTTCATTATTAGTACACCTGTGAAATTTAACTTCGCTAAACGACCTTCAAGTTCAAGTTATTATCACTTTCCTCAGGCTGGAGGTTACATCAGCCTCAAAGATGCCTATTTACAAGAAACTAAAGTCCAACAAATCGTGGATGGTTCAGATTTATTGGATTTAGACCGAGACAGTGCAGAAATAAGTTTCAATGGTAAGAACAATACTAAATTAGATTGGTCCGACATTGTAAAGGCTCCAAAATAGAACAAGCCCCCATCTGGGGGCTTTTTTTAACCATTCAATTTCATGTGTTGCGCGTTTTCTGACATTCTAAGCTGCTCATAATGCACTGGATCATATGCGCATGCACTTACAATCAAAGTAGAAGTAACCACTGCGATAAAAGTTTTCATCTCACATTTACTCATTAACTTAGATGTGAGTAATTTAAAGCATGGCTAAAAACAAATAAAACCGATTAAAATTATAAAAAACCATCTATTTTTTAGATTATTAATTACTCATCTTTAAGCGCACACTCATAATTCTTAGGATCATCACTACATCGTATCTTTTTAAGGATAGACATCATTTCAGGATGATAATGCCCTTCTTTCGTCATTTGAATTCTAGCTTCACGCATAATTTTCAAATATCCAGGTTTCTCAGCATCTCGTATGTTCATCCAAAATTTAGGATCAATTTTAGATTCAGTTTGATCAATAAATTTATAAGCTGGTGTTAATTGCTTGGAAATAATCTCCCTTGCTATGGGCCCCATTCCAGCAGGAAATTTATTTCGATGCATAATCAATGTACCCGTCACTTGAACGAGTGGAAAACGAATAATTGCCCCTCTTACCTCGCCCTTGTTCATCATTCCACGATAGAGTTCTAAAGGTTCAAATAAGATTGCAGGCGCTGCGATAATATCAACTTCCTTATTGTTGAATTTTCCGCCTACAGAAGTTAAATCCACTGTAACTGGTTGAGCACCAACATTTTGGACTAATTTTTTTTGGGTTGCGTCAAAACTCATTACAGCAACTTTTTTCCCAGCTGCTTTAGATAAAGTATCAATTTTACGATCATTTACCATAATATAAGCAGCACCTAAAGGCACAATACCGACAACCTCATAATCCTTATTGACCATTTTCGAGTCAAATTCACGTCTTGCTAACAGCTGAATCACTTTAGTCAGTTGTTTATAGTTTTGAACTGCACCTATTGCATCAATACTTCCAACAAAAGAGTTGAATTGCTTGGCACGTAAATTACTTATTCCAGCACCATCACAACGTTTACTTCTAAAGTCTTCAGTTAAAACCCGTTCATCTGTATAGACTTTTAAATTAACTTCAGTGGATGTTTTTTGCTTTAATTTTGGATAATTCAAATCTATCTGCATTTGTAGCTTAGCCGTACGATTGACAGTCATTTGCACGCCGAAATCTTGAGCAACTTTAGCAATTCGTGGTAATTCACTCATATAGCTCGTCGCCTGCTCAAATGCTTCACCATGAGCACCGCTCGGTGAATACACACATAAGGTGACTTGTTTCGGAATCTGTTGCCAAACTTTTGGATCATTCAGTAGTTTTTTTATTTTATTCACAGAATGGCTGGACAGTGATAAATCCAACTTAGAGCTAGTTTGAGCATTTACATGATTTGTGATTAGACCAGAAAGACTAATTACTGTCGTGAGCATAACCATACGATAAGCATGCTTGCTCTTTTTAAATAGAATACCGTATTTTTTATTTTTCATTATCGTTCCCTTTTCTATTTTTTATGATCAGACCTTAATTGATCCGATAGAGTTCAGCTTATCGGCTTCAATTTAAAATTAAATTGACCCTAATCTTTTATTTGTTACACCTAGAGTAAATGAAAAAAATACTATCGAAAATATTCAAATCAGGTTGATTAAACCTGAGTAAAAATCGATAAACTACTTACCTTACACATGCACTTAGATTGGTATAGTTTGAAATGCAGTTGCAAACACAACTTTTAAGAAAAACTCTACGCTCTCGTAGAAGACACCTCTCAATTTTTACGCAACGACGTTCTGCTTTTCAGGTTTTGTCAAAAATCAAATCTCACTCTAAATTTAAATCTGCACAAAAAATTGGGATTTATTTAGATGCATTCGGTGAAATACAAACACATATCCTAATCATGCATTGCTTTTCAAAGCATAAAGTCGTTTATCTCCCAAAAGTCTCCAGACTTGATTCAACTTTAAAATGGGTTCCAATTTCAAAGCATCAATATCTAAATAAACGTTTTACTAAACATAAATTGGGAATGTATGAGCCTATGCATAGATTGGGGCAAAATGTAAAACAAATTGATGTACTGTTGATGCCCCTAGTAGCCTGTGATTATCATGGAACACGTATGGGTATGGGAGGTGGCTTTTATGATAGAACGTTAAAGCATGCGAGCAATCACCCCTATCGCATCGGTTTAGCGCATGACTTTCAATTAATCTTAGATCCTTTAAAGCGCCAACCTTGGGATCAGCCATTAGATGAGTTAATCACCCCTAGAAAACGATTAAAATTCAAACGAAGAATATTAATTCACCCTAAATCCAACTGAATTTATCAAGATTAGTAGAAATAAATCGAATTTTATCGATTTTCACCCTTGTATTTTTTAAATTACACATCACTATAAAAATATGGCAACACCGTTGTCACTCATTAGGAGTGCTCATGACTGATATTATTATGAATGAAGAAAACTTAGAACTTCAGACCCCTAGCGTGTTACCGCTATTAGCTTTGCGTGATGTTGTGGTTTATCCCCACATGCAAATTGCGCTTTTTGTCGGCCGTGAAAAATCGATTAAAGCAGTTGATGTAGCTCGTAACAGTGACAATTTAGTTTTTGTAGTAGCTCAACAAGATTCTCTTACAGAAGAAATTGATCACGACAATTTATATCAATACGGTACTGTCGCGAAGATTGTACAAGTCGTAAATCATGAAAACGATGAAAACTGCATTAAGGTTTTAATCGAGGGTATTTATCGCTCTAAATTGATTAATATTTACGATCAAAACGATTATTTAGAAGCTGAACACAGCCTTAGCCCAATGACGATCCGTATGGAGTCGGCAACTCAACAAACTCGCCTCGAAGAATTGCGTGGTCTTTTCAGCCAATACGCTGAAGCGAAACTACGTAATGCGCGTGAGTTAATTAATGCTGCAAATAAAATCGATGATTTATTGCAACTCATGTTCTTTGTCGCTACACGCGTGCCGTTAAACATTGAAGTGAAACAAAAATTCCTCGAACACGATGAATTTGAAGCTCATTTACAAGAGTTAATGACTTATTTGCTTCAACAGTCTGAAGAACAACAGATTGAGCAAAATTTACATGACAATGTAAAACGTCAAATGGAAAAGAATCAGCGCGAATATTTTCTAAATGAAAAAATGAAAGTTATTCAGCGTGAACTTTCTGACATGAATGGCGGTGCTGAAGATGACATTGCTGAGATAGAAAAACGCTTAGCTGAAGCGGATCTTCCTGAGCATGTTCGTAAAAAAGCAGAAGGTGAATTCCGTAAGCTCAAAGCAATGCAGCCTGCATCGAGTGAAGCAGCCGTAGTTCGTAATTACATCGAAACTATATTAGATACACCATGGAATAAGGCGAGCAAAGTAAGTATCAATCTTGCTAAAGCTCAAGATATTCTTGATGCTGATCATTATGGTTTGGATGAAGTTAAAGAACGTATCGTTGAATATCTTGCTGTTCAGTCACGTGTAAAAAAACTACGTGGACCAGTATTGTGTCTCGTAGGTCCTCCTGGTGTAGGTAAAACCTCATTAGGTGAGTCTGTAGCTAAAGCAACAGGTCGCGAATTCGTTCGAATGGCACTTGGTGGTGTTCGTGATGAGGCTGAGATTCGTGGACATCGCAGAACTTATATTGGTGCGATGCCAGGTAAGATTGTGCAATCACTTTCTAAAGTCGGTGTAAAAAACCCTTTATTCCTACTCGATGAAATTGACAAAATGGCTCAAGATCATCGTGGTGATCCTGCATCTGCCTTGTTAGAAGTGCTTGATCCTTCACAGAATCACAAATTCAACGATCACTATCTCGATCTTGATCTTGATTTATCTGAAGTCATGTTTATTTGTACTGCAAACAGTATGAATATACCTGAAGCTTTGTTAGATCGTATGGAGGTCATTCGCCTTCCTGGTTATACAGAGGAAGAGAAAATCAATATTGCTGAGCGTTACTTAGTACCTAAAGCAATCAAGAATAATGGCTTACGTGCTAAGGAATTGAGTGTACATGAAGAAGCAATTCGAGATATCGTACAACGCTATACACGTGAAGCTGGTGTTCGAAGTTTAGAGCGTGAAGTTTCTAAAATCGCACGTAAAGTAGTTAAAGAAGCGGTTAGTAAAAAAGCGAAAAACCTTCAAATTGAAGTTAATTCTGCAAATCTACCTGACTACTTAGGGCCACATAAATTCGATTTTGGTATGGCTGAAGAAGAAGCTCAAGTCGGTCGTGTTAATGGTCTAGCTTGGACTTCAGTTGGTGGTGAACTACTGACAATTGAAGTTGCATCAATGAAAGGTAAAGGCAAATTCGTAACCACTGGTTCTTTAGGTGATGTTATGAAGGAGTCTATTACTGCAGCGATGACCGTAGTGCGTACACGAGCTGATGCTTTGGGTATCGATTCTACTCGCTTTGAAGAAACCGATATTCACGTGCACTTACCTGAAGGCGCTACGCCTAAAGATGGTCCTTCAGCTGGTCTTGCTTTAACGACAGCATTAGTTTCTGCGTTTACTGGCATTGCGATTCGACCTGACATTGCAATGACTGGTGAAACCAGCTTGAGTGGTCGTGCAATGCGTATTGGTGGTTTAAAGGAAAAATTACTGGCTGCACATCGTGGCGGTGTAAAAATGGTCTTTATTCCACAGGAAAATGCACGTGATTTAGTCGAAATTCCTGATAATGTGAAAGAAGGTTTAGATATCAAAGTTGTAAAATCAATTGATGAAATTTTACCACTAGCATTAACCTCTATGCCCAAGCCATTAGTCAAAACACCCATTGTGAAAGCAGTTGACGAATCAAAATCTGCTCGACACTAATCGGTCTTTTAAGTGAAGAAAGAGAGCTTAGGCTCTCTTTTTTATAAGATGCCAATGGATGCAAAATTAACAACCCATTATGTTTTAACTTTTGATTTTATAAATTCATCACTTTGAAATGTATAATATCGTGAAACTTCTAGTGACACATTTTCATGAAAATTCGTATCTTGACCATTGGTCAAAAAATGCCAGCATGGGTTCTTACTGGTTTTGAAGATTATTTCAAAAGAATTCAACCTTTTGTACAAACTCAAATTGTTGAGCTTCCTATGGCGAAACGCGGAAAGAATGACTCTGAAGCTGATATTTTAAAATATCGTAATATCGAAGGCGATAGCATTTTAAATGCACTGAAAGGAAATGAACTTTTAATTGCACTTGAAGTGGGAGGAAAAGAGTTTAGTACAGAAAAATTAGCTGAAACCATGAAAGGTTGGATGCTTGAAGGGAATGATGTTGTGCTCGCGATTGGTGGACCTGATGGACATTCTGATGCAGTTCGTAAAGCTGCTGCTTGGCACTGGTCTTTATCTAAATTAACGCTACCCCACCCTATGGTTCGCATTCTGTTGATTGAACAACTTTACCGTGCCATGAGCATTAATCATAACCATCCGTACCATCGTGCTGGATAATCGTTCCGAATTTGCAACATGATGTTCAAATTTAAATGGTTACTCTGACTTCTAAAATTTGCGATGATCACCTCATACATCTAAGAATGGAACCACCCTCATGACTATTCAAACGCTACCTGGTTTATTCATATCACATGGCTCTCCAATGCTGGCTTTGAATCCTGAACAGGTTGGTCCAGCTTTACATCGCTTGAGTCTCAATTTGCCCAAACCTAGAGCGATAATCGTCATGTCTGCGCATTGGGAAAGCAATGCACTCGAAGTAAGTACGGGGACTAGACCTGAAACATGGCACGATTTTCGAGGTTTCCCAGATGCACTCTATGAAATTCGCTATCCTGCCCCTGGTGCTCCAGATGTTGCTGAACAAGTTTTAAATTTATTCGCTGAGGCACAAATTACTGCACATGCCAATAGTACACGACCTCGTGATCATGGCGTATGGATGCCTTTATTGCATATGTATCCAGAAGCTGATATCCCCGTAGTCGAAATCTCTTTACCCATGACGATGTCTGCTGAAGCGATATTTAAAATTGGTCAAGCTCTCGCTCCATTAAGAGATCAGCAAATATTATTAATTGGCTCGGGAAGCATTACCCATAATTTAAGAGAGCTTGCTTGGCATGGTGAAACGAGTGAAGTTCCAGAATGGGCATCAACTTTTAGAAACTACGTGGTGCAGCAGCTCACTCATTCGGATTATCCTGCTATTTTAGCGTGGAATACGATTCCTTATGTTCATCGTAACCACCCTACGATAGAACACTTTGCACCTTTATTTTTCTCTATGGGCACTGGTGATCGTTTTAGCATTGTACATAGTAGTTTTACCATGGGTGCTTTAGGAATGGATATTTATCGCTTTGATTGAGAGAAAATAAAATATCATTTTTTAAATGACCATCACGAATTAATCATCGATCAATGGATACATTTTGATACTGAAAAGTGCAGAATGTATCCATATTTTTTTAAATGCCGTGCGTTATCCTTCTTCTGATCAATACAATTTAGAAAACTTGTTATGAAATTAAAATTAATTGCCTTGGCTATTTTGCCTATCACACTTGCTGCGTGTCAGACTTCCGATCTACAAAAAGCTGGGGATTTAGCTGTGTCTGTGCTTCAACAACAAAATGCTGATCAAACTCTCTCTGCATACCAATGGCAAGCCAATCCACAAAATGCGCCTCAACCAATCACTTTAAACTTCACCGCTGATAAAAAACTTTCAATTCATACGAGCTGCAATACTTTATTTGGCGGGTTTGAGCTAAAAAACAATACTATCGTAGCTGCTCAACTTGCATCTACCATGAAGGGATGTAATGGTTTGGCTGCCGAACAAGAACGCTTTGCTGGAAATCTATTTTCCCAAGCTGCTGTTCCTTTCGTGCTTAATTTAAATGATCGTGATAATCCAACGTTGACTTTGGTACAGCCGAATGGTGAAAAGATTATCTTCACGGGTAAAATGACACCTGAAACCAAATACAAAACTCAAGGTGAAACCATATTTCTTGAAATTTCGCCAGAAACTAAACAATGTACTGGTGTAGCTCCCCAAACTTGTCTACAAGTCAGAGAAATAAAATACAACGATAGTGGTATTAAAACGCAAGTCGATAAAGACTGGACTTTATTCTACGATCAAATTGATGGTTTTTCACATAGTCCGAATGAACGTCAAATCATTCGTGTAAAACGTTATGAAATTAAAAATCCTGCTGCAGATCAATCAAAGTATGCTTATATTTTTGATATGGCTGTAGAGCGTGAAGCTGTAAAAGGTTCTTTATAAAGAATAAAAAACCGAGGCTAAGCCTCGGTTTTTTTATTTTTGAATATATTCTTAGAATACACCCTGAGCTAACATCGCATCAGCAACTTTTACGAAACCAGCAATGTTCGCACCATCTACATAATTCACAGTACCATCTTCTTGAGTACCGAATTTTACGCAGTTACGGTGAATTTCTTTCATGATTGCATGTAAACGCTCATCTACTTCTTCGAAAGACCAACCTAAACGAAGCGCATTTTGAGACATTTCAAGACCAGAAGTTGCAACACCACCTGCATTAGATGCCTTACCTGGAGCATACAGAATTTTTGCATCAACGAATTTTTCAACTGCAGCAAGTGTAGAAGGCATATTTGCGCCTTCAGCTACGCAGATCACACCATTTGCAAGCAATTTATCCGCATCATCAGCATCTAATTCATTTTGTGTTGCACATGGAAGTGCGATATCACACTTAATACCCCAAGGACGTTGCCCTTCAAGATATTCAAAACCATGCTTCGCTGCAAACTCAGAGATACGACCACGTTGAACGTTTTTAAGCTCCATTACTTCAGCTAAAAGCTCTGGAGTTAAACCGTCTTTAATGTATACAGTACCAGCTGAATCTGAAAGTGAAACAACTTTTGCGCCCAAATACATTGCTTTGTCAGCAGCAAACTGTGCAACGTTACCCGAACCAGAGATTGTAACTACCTTGTCTTTGAAACTGTCGTTACGAGTCTTAAGCATTTCCTCAGCGAAATACACTGTACCGTAACCAGTTGCTTCAGGGCGCGCTAGTGAACCACCAAAAGTTAAACCCTTACCTGTAAATACGCATGAAGTGTCATTGCTGAGCTTCTTCATCATACCCGCCATGTAACCAACTTCGCGGCCACCAACACCAATATCACCCGCAGGAATATCTGTGTCAGATCCTAAGTGACGGTATAACTCGATCATGAGTGCTTGGCAGAAACGCATGATTTCGCCTTCTGATTTACCTTTAGGGTCAAAATCAGAACCACCTTTACCACCACCCATTGGTAGTGTAGTTAACGCATTTTTGAAAGTCTGTTCAAAACCTAAGAATTTTAGGATTGAAAGGTTCACTGAAGGGTGGAAACGCATACCACCTTTGAATGGACCAATTGCTGAGTTGTACTGAACACGGAACGCACGGTTAACGTGTGTTTGACCTTGATCATCAACCCAAGAAACGCGGAATTGAATCGCACGTTCAGGTTCAACTAAACGTTCTAATAAACCATGAGCTGCATACTTAGGGTTCTTTTCAATAAAAGGCCATAAGCTTGTCATCACCTCTTCAACAGCTTGAAGAAATTCTGGTTGATGTGCATCACGTGTTTTAACGTAGTCTAGGAAGTCGTTAAGGCTGTTGTATTTCAACGCTTAATCCTCAGCAGAAAATGGATCAAAATTGGTCAAAATTTCAATATATTGATAAGTTTTGGCGCAAAGTATTAAATATCTTTTACAGGCACTGTACAATAGTTTTCATAATTTTTTTTAATATTTTTTTAATTTCAATTACTTAATTATAGTATTTAATAATTTTAAATTATCAAATTCATTACTTTTAATTATGGATTAATGCTTATTCGGCGCTTTTATTGCGCGATAAATGACCCATAACAGCGCACCCCAAACTAACACTAATCATGTTAAAATCATTCATATTTCGCACCTATGATCTCCTTTTCGCTTGATTAAGTTTTAACGTACATGCACGCACAAATCTCATTGATACAACAAGTTGATGCTTTCCTACCTCAAACCCAATGTGGTCTATGTGGCCACCGTGATGGTTGTTTACCTTATGCTAAAGCTATTGTAGAAGGAGAAGACGCGAATAAATGTGTCCCTGGCGGTCAACCTGTTGCTGACGCAATTGCTCACTTACTGAATCGCCCTAAGCTTAAAGCTGAAGAAAGCGTTTGGCCAATTCAATCTGATGGTCGCCCACAGCGTATGAAAGCGATCATACGTGAAGACGAGTGTATTGGTTGCACTAAATGCATCAGTGCTTGCCCTGTAGATGCCATCATTGGATCAGGAAAGTTAATGCATATTGTGTTAACTGATCTTTGTACTGGATGCGAATTATGTATACCACCTTGTCCAGTTGACTGTATCGATCTTGTTGAAGATTTACAGCCCATACCAAATGAGCAAGCCCGCATCCTAGAACAAAATGATCTTAGAAATCGTTATTATGCTCATATTCAACGTGAGGAAAATCGCAGTCTTCATCGCAAAGGTCCTGTCGTTAAAGCTGAAATTGATACTGCGCTTTTTGCTCAATTTTCAAAACAATTACAATCAGTACCTACTATTCAAACGATAAAAAAAACAGCGCTTCATAAGACATTAGATGCAAAATCTACAATCGAACTTGCCAAATTACGTACACAAATTAAAAAGCTTGAAAAACAACTTGCTGTACGTGAGAGTGTCGATAAGCAAGAGCAACTCAATACTTTATATGAAAAACTCAATTCAATTGAGGGTGTTTAAATGAACGTTAAAACACCTAAAACTGTAAAAAACATGACAAAAAACCAAATTCAAATTTTTTTTGAAAGATTAAGAGCTCAACGCCCAAACCCTAAAACAGAGCTGAATTATTCTTCACCCTTTGAGTTGTTAGTTGCTGTGACCTTATCAGCACAAGCCACTGATGTAAGCGTAAATAAGGCCACAGATAAGCTTTTCCCTGTAGCAAACACACCTGAAGCAATCTATGCCTTAGGTGTAGAAGGATTAAAATCTTATATTAAAACAATAGGTCTCTATAACTCTAAAGCTGAAAATGTCATCAAAGCTTGTGAAATATTGATTAAACAACACAACAGTACTGTTCCTAACAACCGTGCTGATTTAGAAGCACTTCCGGGCGTAGGTCGAAAAACTGCAAATGTGGTATTAAATACCGCTTTTGGTCAACCAACCATGGCCGTTGATACCCACATCTTTCGATTAGGTAATCGTACTGGACTTGCGGTAGGAAAAAATGTACTCGAAGTTGAACACCGTCTAGTTAAAGTGATTCCAAAAGAGTTTATTGTAGACGCTCATCATTGGTTAATTTTACATGGACGTTATTGCTGTATTGCACGGAAGCCAAAGTGCAATGAATGTGTTGTGAGTGATGTGTGCAACTGGCCTGAACGTTTCGAATATGGAGCGACAAGACAGATCGATTTAAAACAGGTTTAACGATCAAGAGATTTTTTTTGATCTTTTTTCTCTTTATCTAATTTCATCTGTTTTTGACTATCGCGAAGTAATTTAAAACTTATAAATACCAAAAAAGACAATACTGCCAAGCATGCAAGCATCAATAAAATAATGGCAATATTTTGCACTTGTTTACCTTAACATCATAAAAAAGAAGCCCTAATATGACTTAGGGCTTCTTTTTTGTCAAAGCTGAATAATGGTTATTTAGTTTGATCTAAAATTGCAAAAAGTTCTTTTTGAACTTCTTCAATAGGACGAAGTCCATTCAACTTATCATACGTTGGCGCATTTTCACCTGAAGCTGCACGCCCTTGGTAAAAGCCAACCAACTGTTCAGTTTCAGTATGATACGAACCTAAGCGCTTACGAATTGTTTCTTCTTGGTCATCTGGACGCTGAACTAAATCTTCACCAGTTTCATCATCTTTGCCTTCCACTTTTGGTGGGTTGTAGACGATATGATAAACACGACCTGATGCTGGATGTTGGCGACGACCCGATAAGCGTTTAACGATTTCTTCATCAGGCACATCAATTTCGATCACGTGATCAATATCAATGCCTTCTTTTTCCAAAGCTTCAGCTTGAGGAATCGTACGAGGGAAACCATCAAAGATACAACCATTTGCACAATCTGGTTGTGCAATACGCTCTTTAACCAGACCAATAATCAGTTCGTCAGAAACTAGACCACCATTGTCCATTACAGATTTTGCCTGTAGACCGAGTTCAGTTCCTTCACGAATTGCAGCACGGAGCATATCACCGGTTGAAATTTGTGGGACATTGTAGCGCTTGCAGATCAACTGAGCTTGAGTACCTTTACCTGCTCCAGGTGGTCCGAGTAATATAATGCGCATAAATAAACATCCTCATTTTAACTATATCGACGATACTTGGTTAATGTCTTTGGTAGGCACCAATCCAGCATCTATTTATAAGAAAGCCACAAATAAATGAATCAGACCCGCGAAGAAACCTGTTACCCCACCTAGCACAATTAAGATCCATTCGTCTTCCTGGAATGCAGGACGTAATAGATTTTGAAACTCGCGCGGCGTTAATTCACGGATACGTTCTTTAAACATTTGATAGATTTTCTGTGCGCGGCTCGCATTAAAAGCTGGGTCGCATACAGGCACCATCGTAATTTCAATTGAGCGATCGATCAAGTCTGTCTTGAGTTTTGCATACTCTTTTGGACCTAAAGATAGCTGTAATGATGTACGAACCAATGGTGTTTCCATGATTTCATTGATATGACGTTTAACAATACGGCGTGTTTTGTCTTTTTTTCCACCATACATCATTTCCATCATAATAGATTTCAATGTAATCAAATCTTCAGTCACTACACGTGCAAATACATCAGATACTTCTTCTTGGCGCTTCATAAACGCACCTTGAATATTATAAGAACCAATGCGTGGAATGACAGGTTTTATCCAAGGGAATTTACGATCTTTCGTTAATTCAAAGAATTGTGGATAACGTATATAGTGTGGTTCAACTGGATTAAATACCATCCAAATTGCAATCCAATTTGTTAAAAAGCCCCAAATTGCTGCCCAGAATGGTACAGTCCAATGCCAAGGCACCACAAACCAAACGATCATTTGGAAGATACCGAAGAACATACCGATTAATGCACTGATATGCCAAATGAAGTTAATTTCTTTTTGACCCACTTTTAGGAACATATTGACCATCAATTGACGGTCGCCTTCCATTTGACTCACTACCATCGCACGCATATCCACGAGCGACTCAACATTTAAAGTTAATTCGGTTACGAGCTCTTTCAAAACATTTGGAAGTTGCTTATGTGCTTGCGCATAAATACGTCTCTTGATTGAGTAAGGTAAGTTTTCCCATAGAACCGCATTGCGATCCATCATCACTTCATCAATTAAGTGCTCTAACTCAAAGCCAACCTGTTCACCAATGATACGAGCAGTATCCTCGGGATCCATCGCATCTAAGAACTCTCGTAAGGAGCCAAGTTTTGATAGTGTATTGTCGGTAATAATACCCGATATACGTCCTGCCTTACGTGGAACAATTCCTTGCCATCCCACCGGAAGCGGACCTAAGTGAAAACCCCAAAACTTAATTGGATAAAACACCATCTTGAGTGCCATCCAGACGTGAGCCCAAGTCACAAATGCGGTTACTGGGATAATACTCAGTACTGCATAAAAATCAGGTCGATTGACGAAGGCTTGCCACAAATCACTCACATATCCAAACATTCATGACTCTCATATTCATATATCTAATTGCAGTCGAACTTGAGGTATAAAACCATAAAGCTTTCTAAAATCCTACACTTAAGGTGTAAGCAAACTGTAGTTCTGGTTTAGTTTCAAAAATCACTTGGTTTCCTTGCGTGATTTCCTCTCCTGCTTTTATCCCTACACTAAATGTACTAATTCTTTCTTTATTCAGCATGACATAAGATAAATCTATACCACCACCGAGTTGAGATTCCTTTTCACCATTGACTGTTTTTGATTTTAGATGACCAGCAAATGCACCTAAATAAAATCCATTTAAGTCCTTAGTTCCGAGAATTATTGGGTAACGAAAACCGACTTGAGCACCCACATCGTGGTCGTCATTTAAGAAAGCGCCAAGCTTTCCGTATCCAATACCGTATGGAGTGACGTATTCTAAATTCCCATGCGCTAACCGTTGTGTAACACCAGCACCCACATTTATTTTAGAAAATTGTTCTGGTTTCAATTTTGCTTCAGGATAAAACGATGAAAAATCTGCGTATGCTAAATTCCCTACCCACATCATGACAGCAAAGGAAACGATTTTTCTCATTATTTTCTCCATTTTCTCAAACTGAGAACAATATTATTATTCATCCATAGTGATTCGACTTTAACAGAATAATTTTCGTTCTTATATACAACAAGCTTTAAAATTAGTGTCTATTTGGTCAAATTTTAATTTTTATAACATACGAACTATTTATTAATTTTACAAATTTTATAGTCAATCTGAGTTAAAATACTTTGATATAAAGTCAGCTTTTACCCGCAAAAAAGTAAAGATCTATGAAGCAGCAGTTCCCACTGAAGAATGTACAACAAGAAAAGCGAATTTTTCGTAGTCGAGTGGTGTTTGCTATTTGCGTGGTAATCTTTTTTTTACTTGTTCTATTGTCTCGATATGCTTATTTGCAAATTGTGCATTACGACCAGTTTAAAGATGCATCGGACAAAAACCGAATTCGTTTACAACCGATTTCCCCTGCCCGCGGTTATATTTTTGATCGTAACGGCATTCTACTGGCTGACAATTATCCAGTTTTTACGGCTACATTAAGTAAAGCGGATGTGCCTGATATTGAAGACACGGTAGAACGCCTTAGAAAGATTATTGACTTGAGCGAAGAAGACATTGAACGCTTCATGAGTCGTGTAAAAACCGCAAAAAAGACTGAACGTGTAACGCTTAAACTAAACTTAACTGAAACAGATATCGCTAAATTTAGCGAAGTAAAGTTTAAATTTCCTGGTGTTTCCATTGAAACCCAAATGACGCGTTATTACCCACACGGTGAATTATTTGCCCATGTTATTGGGTATGTCGGTCGTATTAATGATAAAGAACTTAAAAGCATTGATAAAGATGCTTACGCAGGCACCAACCTGATCGGTAAAATTGGCGTAGAAAAATTTTACGAAGACCTGTTGCATGGTTCACCTGGCTTTGAATCTATTGAGACAGATGCATTTGGTAATGTCTTACGGAAGTTAGGGCGTAAAGATTCTGTACGCGGTAATGACCTCTATTTATCACTTGATTATGGTCTCCAAACAGTAGCTGCTGAGCAACTTGCGGGGCGTCGTGGTGCAATTGTTGCAATGGATCCACGTACAGGTGAAATTTTGGCACTAGTTTCGAGTCCGAGTTTCAACCCCAATTTATTCGTGACTGGTATCAGTCATACAGACTATAGTGCACTGCGTGACAATTTAGATCAGCCGTTGTATAACCGCGCAGTTCAAGGGACCTATCCACCAGGTTCTACCATTAAGCCTATGGCTGCATTAGGGGGTATTCACTACGGTATTGTCGATTGGTCAACTGCTATTTCAGATCCAGGTTATTTCCACTTACCAGGAGACTCTCACAAATTCCGCGACTGGAAAAAAACGGGGCATGGTGTAGTCAATATGCATAAATCCATTGTTGTCTCTTGTGATACTTACTATTACGTTCTTTCTTACCAGATGGGGATTGATCGTATGAACACATGGATGCGTCAGTTTGGATTTGGTGAGAAAACGGGTGTAGACCTTCCTAGCGAAAGCACAGGCTTGTATCCTTCGCCAGAATGGAAAATGCGTACTCGCAATTCTAAATGGCTCAAAGGTGAAACAATCTCAGTCAGTATTGGGCAAGGTGCATTCACTTCTACCCCTTTACAACTCGCGATGGCAACTGCAATTACCGCAAATCATGGCGCCCATGTTACACCGCATGTATTGCGTGAAACCAAAGGAACAAAGCAATTCAAAGTCCACAATGCACCAGATTATAAAATTGCCTTCAATGGTACTGATGAAGATTGGATTAAGATGCGTGATGCCATGGTGGATGTGATCCAATCTGGAACAGGTAAAGGGATTCGTGGTGGACTGCAATATCAAATTGCGGGTAAAACAGGTACCGCTCAGGTCAAGAGTATTGCGCAAGGTAAAAAGTATAACGAAGCTTTATTAACTGAACGTCAACTCGATCACGGCTTATTTGTAGGATTCGCCCCTGCCGACAACCCAGAAATAGCGATTGCAGTGATATGGGAAAATGGTCGTGGAGGTTCAGGAGCAACCGCGCTCGCACGTCCTGTATTAGATTATTGGTTACTCCATCGTGATCATAAGCCAATAAAGCCGATGAATCATGTTGTCAGCGGCGGCTTAATGACAGCAGGCATTAAGCCTGGTGAATTACCTAGCGGATCTACTAATTTGTCAGCCGATCCAAATGCACTTCCTCGTGAACTCCAAACATCACGTAACAGCAACAGTGCAACGAATGCAACGAATGCAACGAATGCAACGAATGCAACGAATGCAACGAATGCAACGAATGCAACGAATGCAACGAATGCAACGAATGCAAACACTGACACTCAACGTAACACGAGTCAATAAATGAAAAATCAACTCCGCATCATTGGTGGTGAATGGAAACGCCGTGCATTACCTTTTGCCACTATTGAGGGTTTAAGACCAACACCAGATCGTGTACGCGAAACTTTATTTAATTGGTTAATGTGGGATATTCAACAAGCGCAGGTGCTAGATGTTTGCGCTGGATCTGGTGCATTAGGTTTTGAAGCGCTATCTCGAGGGGCAGCTCATGTCACGATGATCGAACCTAATTTAGAGCAAAATAAATTTTTAAAATCAAACTTAGCGCTTTTAAATGTGAATAATGCAAAACTGATTCAAAGCACTGCCCAAATCGCGCTAAAACAACTCTCAAACAATCAATTCGATGTAGTTTTTTTAGATCCTCCCTATAGTTTAAATCTTTGGGAGGAGTTGGCTTCATTGATTGACCCAAAACTCAAAGCAGATGCATTTATTTATGTCGAAGCCGATCAACCATTGTCATCACTTAATCTACCTTCTTCATGGCACCTCATAAAAGAAACCAAAGCTGGAACAGTTAAATCAGGCCTTTATCGAAAAATAGATTAGACATTTAAAATGTCTGATTCCAAAAAATCCGAATCAATCTGCCTCGATCGTAGGGAAACGAGGATAAAAACTCGTACCCTATCGTTTGATTCTGTTTCAGCAAATACTCAACACCATATCCAAACGTAATGCTTAATTGTTCCACATTTGATAAGTCAAAATGACCTGTATCAAGTTTATTCTTCAATTCATTCCGATCAAAAGCCGTGAAATTAAAAAATTGAATACGTTCGGATTGAAAAATTGAATGCGTCAATACATTAAATCTCGAATATTCTTTCTCATTTAATTCTGCAATCTTGGTCTGTTCACTATTTAAATCTTCTATGGCAGGCTCATAGTGAAGTTCTTGCTGAGCTTCAAAAAAATTAAAAATGAGATTTTGATCATTCGTATTTTCATCATGATCCAAGGAATTCGCGTGAACAGCAGAAATTGAAAAAAACATCAAAGCTTGTAAATAAAGTTTTAAATTTTGAATCATATTAATTTTACGTTTCTATATCTTATTATTATGCATGAAAAAAAGCCTCCACTCAGGAGGCTTTTTTACTTAAAGCATTAAGCTAGACCTTTTTCTTTAAGTACTTCTAGCATCGTTGAACCAAGTTCAGCTGGGCTACGTGTATATGCCATTCCAGCACGTTCAAACGCAGCGAATTTTTCTTCTGCCGTGCCTTTACCACCTGAAATAATAGCACCAGCATGACCCATTCGCTTACCTTTCGGTGCAGTCACACCAGCAATATAACCAACAACGGGTTTGGTCACATTTGATTGGATATATTCTGCCGCTTCTTCTTCAGCTGTACCACCAATCTCACCAATCATAATAATTGCATCTGTGTCTGGATCATCTTGGAACAGTTTCAAAGCATCAATCTGATTCATACCAGGGATTGGATCTCCACCAATACCAATACACGTTGATTGACCTAATCCTAACTTCGTAGTTTGTGCAACAGCTTCATAGGTCAACGTACCAGAACGCGAAATAATACCGATTCGTCCTGGCTGATGAATATGTCCTGGCATAATACCAATCTTACATTCACCCGGCGTGATAACACCTGGACAGTTTGGACCCACTAAGCGAGTGCCATTTCCATTGGTTTCTAGATAGCGTTTCGCTTTCAGCATATCAATGGTTGGTACACCTTCAGTGATAACAACAATCAGTCCAACGCCAGAGTCAACTGCTTCAACGATAGAATCCAATACAAATGGTGCAGGAACGTAAATGACCGATGCATCAGCACCAGTCTCTTTCACTGCATCTTTCATTGTATTGAATACAGGTAGATTTAAATGAGTTTGACCGCCTTTACCTGGAGTCACACCACCCACAACCTTAGTACCATAAGCCAAAGCTTGTTCTGAGTGGAATGTACCATTTTTACCCGTAAAGCCCTGTACCAATACTTTAGTGTCTTTATTAATTAATACGCTCATGATTGATACTCCTTATGCTTTTACTGCAGCAACAATTTTTTCTGCGGCATCAGATAAGCCGTTTGCAGAAATTAGTTTAAGACCAGATTCATCAAGTAATTTTGCACCTAGTTCTGCATTATTCCCTTCTAAGCGAACAACAACAGGCACTGTTACATTTACTTCTTGAACCGCTGCAATAATTGCTTCAGCAATCATGTCACAACGCACAATACCACCGAAGATATTGATCAGCACACCTTGTACTGACTGATCCGCTAAAATGATCTTGAATGCTTCAATTACACGCTCTTTGGTTGCGCCACCACCTACATCCAAGAAGTTTGCTGGTTGACCACCATAGAGTTTAATGATGTCCATGGTTGCCATTGCAAGACCTGCTCCATTCACCATACAACCAATATTACCTTCTAAAGCAACATAGTTAAGGTCAAACTCAGATGCCTTGAGCTCACGCTCATTTTCTTGCGATTTATCTCTTAAAGCAGAAACTTCTGGCAAACGATATAAAGCATTCGAATCAATACCGACCTTGGCATCAACACACAAAATTTCACCATTTTCACGGACTGACAATGGATTAATTTCAAACAATGCGAAATCATTTTCTACGAACGCTTGATAAGCTGCAGACATAATTTTAACAAATTGATTAATCTGTTTATCTTTCAGCTCTAAAGCAAAAGCGACTTCACGAGCTTGGAAAGGAAGTAAGCCAACCAATGGATCTACTTCAACTTTAATAATTTTTTCTGGAGTTTCTTCAGCGACTTTTTCAATTTCGACACCACCTTCAGTAGAAGCCATGAAAGTAATACGACGTGATGAACGATCAACAACTGCGCCTAAATACAATTCACGCTCAACTGGATAGACATCTTCTGCAACGAGTACACTGTTAACTGGTTGCCCATTTGCATCCGTTTGATATGTAACTAAACGAGTACCAATAATTTGCGAAGCATATTCTTTTGCTTCATCAGCTGACTTAACGACTTTAACGCCGCCAGCTTTTCCACGCCCACCGGCATGTACTTGTGCTTTCATAACAGCGAATTTGCCGCCTAGCTGTTCAAATGCTTTTACTGCTTCCTCTGCATTTGTAGCGATGATGCCTTCCTGAACTGGCATACCATATTTTTTTAACAGCGATTTCGCCTGATACTCGTGTAAATTCATTGTTTTACCTTTTACTACTTTTCACTTTTTATGACACACCAATATTTAAACTTCCTTCGCAATAAATATTGGCATTTATTAAATTTAGTATTCTAGTTTTAGATGATTATTCAAACAAAAACAACCACCAAATGCAAAAAGAGCGGCCTCAGCCGCTCTTTTTTGTGTTATTTACGTTTACGCTGAATCGCGTGAATCGCTCGCCCATCTACTGCTAACGCAGCTTCATGAACTACTTCAGAGAATGTTGGGTGACCAAATGTCATTAATTGAAGATCTTCAACGCTTGATACAAATTCAAGTGCGATCATACCTTGGTGAACGATATCAGACGCAGCAGGTCCAATCACGTGCATACCAAGCAAACGATCCGTTTTAGCGTCAGCAACAAATTTCACGAAACCAGCGTTTTCTCCTGCTGCCATCGCACGACCATTCGCTGCGAAACCAAATTGACCTGTTTTAACTTCGTGACCTTTTTCTTTCGCTTGTTCTTCTGTTAAACCAACCCACGCCGCTTCAGGGTGTGTATAGATCACAGAAATAATCGTGTCATAGTTCACTTGAGCTGCGTGACCATGAATACGTTCAACAGCCATTACGCCTTCTTCCATTGCTTTATGTGCAAGCATTGGACCACGTACTAAGTCACCAATTGCATATACACCTTCAACAGAAGTTGCACACCAATCATTTACTTCAACCAAACCACGTTCAGTAAGTTTAATGCCAGAATCTTCTGCTAATAAACCTTCTGCATACGCTTTACGACCCACGCAAACGATCAATTTGTCGAAAGTCTGAGTTTTGTCTTCGCCACCTTGAGTGTACTTAACTGTCACTTCACGACCATTGATTTCTGTACCAGCTACTTTTGCGCCAACACGAATATCAAGACCTTGCTTCGTTAATACTTTTTGGTAATCTTTAGCCAAAGCTTTATCAGCCATTGGTAAAAATGCATCCATTGCTTCAAAAACAACAACCTCTGCACCCAAACGACGCCATACTGATCCTAGTTCAAGACCAATTACACCTGCACCAATTACACCTAAACGTTTAGGTACTTCTTGGAATTCAAGCGCACCGGTAGAATCAACGATAAGATCTTGATCTACAGGAGCAACAGGAATATTTACAGGAACAGAACCAGAGGCAAGAATGACATATTTAGGTTCTAAAATTTGAGTTTCACCTTCATGTGGAACAAACTCAACTTTTTTACCAGCTAATAATTTACCTGTACCCTGCAACCATTCAATACCGTTACCTTTCAATAGGCCATCGATACCCATTGTAAGTTGGTTGACGATTTTATCTTTACGAGCAAGTAACTTTTGAAGATCGAATTTCACTTCGCCCGTCGTAATACCATGATCATCTAAATGATGAACAGTATCTTCATAACGATGTGAAGAGTCTAAAAGTGCTTTAGATGGGATACAACCCACGTTCAAGCAAGTACCACCTAAAGATGGTTTTCCTTTATGAATACGCTTTTCAATACATGCAACTTTGAAACCCAGTTGTGCTGCACGAATAGCAGCTTCATAACCACCTGGACCACCGCCGATTACTACTAAATCAAATTGTTGAGACATTCTTCTCTCCAAAAATGGGCCTAGAGGATCGCTCTAAGCCCATGGATTTATTCTTTAGAATTAAAGATCAAGGATAAGTTTAGCTGGTTCTTCTAACAATTCTTTGATTGTTACAAGGAAACCTACTGCTTCTTTACCATCAATTAAACGGTGGTCATAAGAAAGCGCTAAATACATCATTGGTAAGATTTCAACTTGACCATTTACCGCCATTGGACGCTCTTGGATTTTATGCATACCCAAAATTGCAGTTTGTGGCGTATTTAAAATTGGTGTTGAAAGCAATGAACCGAAAGTACCACCATTAGTGATCGTGAATGTACCACCTGTCATATCTTCAATGCCGAGCTTACCATCACGTGCTTTGAATGCGTAATCACGAATACCATTTTCTACTTCAGCATAGTTCATGCGATCAGTATCACGTAATACTGGAACTACTAAACCACGGTCAGAAGATACCGCTACACCGATGTCATAGTAACCGTGATAAACGATATCATCACCATCAATTGAAGCATTTACAGCTGGGTAGCGTTTAAGTGCTTCAGTTGCAGCTTTAACAAAGAATGACATAAAGCCTAAACGAGCACCATGACGCTTTTCAAAAGCATCTTTGTACTGAGCGCGCATGTCCATGATTGGCTTCATGTTGACTTCGTTGAACGTCGTTAACATTGCTGTTTCTTGCGTTGCAGCAAGTAAACGCTCAGCCACACGCTTACGAAGACGTGTCATAGGAACACGTTTTTCAATACGCTCACCTACAGCTACGCTTAATGGTGCAGCAGCAGGAGCAGCAGGTTTAGATTGGTGATTCGCAACATCTTCTTTAGTGATACGGCCACCACGACCTGTACCTGAAACTTCTGATGCATTGATACCAGTTTCAGTTAATGCCTTACGAACAGCTGGAGCTTGGTCTTGAACAGGAGCTTGAGCACGTTCAACAACCGGAGCAGCACCCGCTTCTGTAGCAGCCGCAGCTTGTTCAACTTTCTCTTCAGATTGAACAGCTTGAGTTTGAGAAGCACCAGAAACAGCACCTGCTTCAAATGTAGCAATTACTTCATCAGAAAGAACTGTGTCGCCTTCGCCTTTAATGATATTTGCAATCGTACCATCTGCAGGAGCAACAACTTCAAGTACAACTTTATCCGTTTCGATATCACAGATCACTTCATCACGTGATACCGCTTCACCTGGTTGTTTGTGCCAAGTTGCAATTGTTCCGTCTGCAACTGACTCTGGGAATACCGGTGCTTTAATTTCGGTTGCCATTCTTAAGATTCTCCTGATTATTCTGCTACGATCGCAAGCGCTTCGTTAACGAGTTGTGCTTGTTGTTTTGCATGTAAATATGGTGAGCCACAAGCCGGTGCAGCAGATGCTTCACGTCCTGCATAGCTGATTTGAATTTGTTGACCTGACTTCATAACACCTTCGTATAAACGTGGTGCGATGAATAACCATGCGCCTTGGTTCTTCGGTTCTTCTTGCGCCCAAACAAGCTCTTTCATATTTGGATATTGTGCAAGTACTTCCGCTAAACGTGCTTCTGGATATGGGTACAATTGTTCAACACGAACAATAGCAGTGTTGTTCAATTCATTTTCACGACGTTTTTCAAGTAAATCGTAATAAACCTTACCACCGCAAAGCACTACACGAGTCACATCCAACTTATTAATGTTATCAACTTCATCAATCACAGTTTGGAAAGTTCCGTTCGCCAATTCATCAAGATTAGATACCGCTAATTTGTGACGTAATAATGACTTTGGAGACATGATAATCATTGGTTTACGAATTGGGCGAATCGCCTGACGACGTAAAGCATGGAAAATCTGTGCAGGAGTTGTAGGCGTCATCACTTGCATGTTTTCTTCAGCACATAGCTGTAAGAAACGCTCTAAACGTGCAGATGAGTGTTCTGGGCCTTGACCTTCAAAACCATGTGGAAGAAGCATCGTTAAACCACAAACGCGCTCCCACTTTGTCTCACCAGAAGCAATGAATTGGTCAATAACAACTTGAGCACAGTTCGCGAAGTCACCAAATTGTGCTTCCCAAATAATTAAGCTCTTAGGTAGAGTTGTTGCATAACCATATTCGAATGCCAATACTGCCATTTCAGACAATAATGAGTCATAAATCGCTGTACGCGGTTGATTTTCTTTAATATGGCAAAGTGGAATATACGTCGAACCGTCTACTTGGTTATGAAGCTTCGCATGACGATGCGAGAATGTACCACGACCAACATCTTCACCAGTTAAACGAACAAGATAACCCTCGTCCAATAACGAAGCATAAGCTAGAGTCTCAGCTGCACCCCAGTTCAATGGCATTTCACCAGTTTGCATTTTAAGACGATCATCGATCACCTTAGAAACTTGACGCTGCATCACGAAGCCTTCAGGAAGCTCACGCATTTTGCGACCAAGTTCTTTTAAACGCTCTTCAGGGAAAGTAGTATCCCAAACGTCAGTGTATTCGTGACCTAAGTATGGCGTCCAGTCAACGAACATTTTTTTATTCGGTTCAAGTACAAGTGCATTAGCAACATGTTTACCTGCTTCTAAATCAGCACGGTAATCTTCGATCATCTGATCTGCAGTCGCACGATCAATTACACCTTCTTGTACTAATTTGTCAGCATATAATGCACGAGTCGTCGTTTTCTTATTAATGACTTGATACATCATTGGCTGAGTTGCTGCTGGCTCATCTGCTTCATTGTGACCGCGACGACGGTAACAGAACATATCGATAACAACGTCTTTACGGAAAGTATGACGGAAATCATGTGCAAGTTGAGCAACAAACAATACAGCTTCAGGATCATCACCATTCACATGGAAGATTGGTGCCTGAATCATTTTCGCGATATCAGTACAGTATTCAGTAGAACGTGCATCACGTGGATCTGATGTTGTAAAACCAACTTGGTTATTGACAACAATATGAACTGTACCACCTACCGTATAACCACGTGTTTGTGACATTTGGAAGGTTTCTTGGTTCACACCTTGACCAGCAAATGCAGCATCACCATGTACGATTACTGGTAATACGTCATCACCACCAATGTCTTTACGACGAACTTGACGAGCACGTACTGAACCTTCAACTACAGGCCCTACGATTTCTAAGTGTGATGGGTTAAATGCCAATGCCAAATGAACTTCGCCACCTGGAGTCATTACGTTTGACGAGAAACCTTGGTGATACTTAACGTCACCAGAACCTTTCTTGTGAAGTGATTTACCTTCAAATTCACCGAAAAGATCTGCTGGGTTTTTACCCATGATATTGACAAGCAAGTTGAGACGACCACGGTGTGGCATACCGATCACAACTTCTTTACATCCCACAGAACCTGCGCGTTGAATAACAGCATCAACCATCGGAATGAAAGATTCACCGCCTTCCACACCAAAGCGCTTAGCACCAACATACTTATTGCCTAAGTATTTCTCTAAGCCTTCAGCTGCAGTTAAACGTTCAAGAACATGTTTCTTTTGTTCTGCTGAAAAACCAAATTGACCTTTCACACCTTCAAGACGTTGTTGAATCCAACGTTTCTCTTTAGTGTCAACAATGTGCATATATTCAACACCAATAGAAGCGCAATACGTCGCCTCCATCGCATTGACCATTTCACCTAAAGTTGCTTCAGTTTTGCCAATTGCAAGATTACCTGTATTGAATACAGTATCTAAGTCAGATTTGGTTAAACCATGAGCCGCTAGATCAAGATCAGGCACTTCTTCTCGTTTTGCCAAACCTAATGGATCTAATTTTGCTTTTTGATGACCGCGGTTACGGTATGCAGCGATTAATTGTAATACGCCAATCTGACGACGCTCGTGCTCAGAACTAACTGAACTTTGAACGACAGGCTGAATACGGTTTGAGTTACGACCCAATAAAAGGAATTGCTCACGTACATTGCTGTGTGGTTGATCCCCTTTTGGGAACTTACCAAAGTATTCTTGCCAATCAGCACCGACTGATTCTGGAGCAACTAAATACTGCTCATAAAGTTCTTCAATATACGCTGCACTGTCAGCGGAAAGTTCAGTGTCAAGACGCAATGCGTCAGCAACTTCTTGCATTTGTGGACCCATTTCCTATTGCAAAACATTACAGGGAGCTTTCTAAGCTCGCCCATGATTGATAATGCCAAATCGGTAAATTGACATTCACCCATCTGGTACAAAAGACCATGGGGCGTATAGCATTAGAGAGTTTCTAATACCAATGACGAATCATAACGCCCTCATTGGCATCATCACTCATCTTTATACTCGATAAAATTACCGAGCAATTTTTGCAAATTGACTTAGAAAAAAATAAAAATATTAGTCTTTTCTAAAGCAACTTTTCAATTTGATTATCCCTGCTTTCAGCTTAACACCAAACCACCAAAATGTTGATTTAATGTACAGATTGAATAATATTCATGCTAAAAATTTTGTTCAAATCCTACCATGAACTTCACTTCAAACTGATTTTATTGACACATACCATTCATAAATTAGCTAAATACAAGTATAAACCATTGAGATAATATAAGGTGCATTTAGATAAATTCTATTAAAATTCATAATTATTAGACTAAAGCCTAAAATTATAGATTTAAATACATGCAACTTGGATCATAAAACCGATATCTTAACATTTTAAAAAGATATTTGCAGATGCAAAACGTTTTCATTTATCCCTAAAGTGCATATTTTTTTATGATTGGGGCAAATCTAACCACTTCAACCAAAATATCTCGAAAACTAAATTTAACATCAAGTTTTGATTAAAAAAAAAGCACACCTAAGTGTGCTTTTTTTGGAACAGCATTATCCAGCTTGATCTAACAACATGCTACGAATGTGACCAATCGCTTTTGTTGGATTTAGACCTTTAGGGCATACTGATACACAGTTCATGATACCTTTACAACGGAATAAACTGAAAGGATCGTCTAAACGAGCCAAACGGTCTTGAGTAGCAGTATCACGCGAATCAATAATGAAACGATATGCATTCAACAATGCTGAAGGACCCAAGAATTTATCAGGGTTCCACCAGAATGATGGGCAAGACGTTGAACAACATGCACAAAGAATACATTCATACAAACCATCAAGATGCTCACGCTCTTCTGGAGATTGTAAACGCTCTTTAGGTGGTGCAGGTTGATTATTAATCAAGAACGGTTGAATTTTGTCGTACTGATCATAGAACTGATTCATGTCTACAACCAAGTCTTTGATTACTGGAAGACCTGGTAATGGACGAATAGTAATTACTTCTGGCAAATCGTTTAGGTTCCAAAGACACGCTAAACCATTTTTACCATTGATGTTTACACCATCTGAACCACAAATACCTTCACGACATGAACGACGGAACGTTAAAGTTTCGTCTTGAACTTTCAATGCAAGTAGCGCATCAAGCAACATACGGTGCTTATCAGTCAACTCAAGCTTGAATGTTTGCATGTACGGTGCTTTATCCTTATCAGGATCGTAGCGGTAGATATTAAATGTACGAGTACCTCTACTCATCTTACTTCTCCCAATTAGAATGTACGTGGTTTAGGTGGAATAGCATCAACTGATAAAGGCTTGTAACGTACTGGCTTGTACTCAAGACGGTTATCAGCAGAGAACCATAAAGTATGCTTCATCCACTCATCATCACGACGGCCGTAAGGATATGCTGGATGATCTGGAGATTCTTCAAAATCTACAACAGTATGCGCACCACGACATTCTTTACGTGCAGCAGCAGAGATTAAGGTTGCTTTTGCAACTTCGTATAAGTTTTCCACTTCAAGCGCTTCAATACGCGCAGTATTAAATACTTTTGATTTGTCTTTTAAGTGGATATTACGGATACGAGGCTCAAGTGCAAGAATCTCTTTCACACCTTTTTCAAGAAGTTCAGTTGTACGGAATACACCTGCATGATCTTGAACGATATCGCGAATTGCATCAGCAACTTCTTGCGCATTCTCACCAGAAGTTGACTCATCTAAGCGACGGATACGCTCGACAGTTTGCTGAAGCACAGTTGTTGGAAGCGGCGCATATTCATCACCGTGATGCTTAGTCACATAGTCAATGATATGTTCGCCAGCAGCTTTACCAAATACAACTAAGTCAAGCAATGAGTTTGTACCTAAACGGTTAGCACCATGTACAGACACACATGAACATTCGCCAATCGCATAGAAACCTTTCACTGGTTTAGTGAAATTGCGATCCGCAGCATTGGTAGAATAAGTATCGCTGTCTTTGTCGTAATGTGCTTCTAGCGGAGTAGTTTCACGCGATTCAGGAACAACAACTTGACCATGAATGTTAGTTGGAATACCACCCATTTGGTAATGGATTGTTGGTACAACAGGAATTGGCTCTTTTGTGATGTCAACGTTCGCGAACTTCTTACCAATCTCAAATACAGATGGAAGACGTTTCATGATCGTATCAGCACCCAAGTGCGTCATATCAAGAAGGATATAATCACCTTTAGGACCACAACCACGGCCTTCTTTGATCTCTTGGTCCATAGAACGTGATACGAAGTCACGTGGTGCCAAGTCTTTCAAAGTTGGAGCATAACGCTCCATGAACGGTTCGCCGTCTTTGTTACGAAGGATTGCACCTTCACCACGACAACCTTCAGTTAACAATACGCCTGCGCCTGCAACGCCCGTTGGGTGGAATTGCCAGAATTCCATATCTTGTAATGGAATACCTGCACGAGCAGCCATACCAAGACCGTCACCAGTGTTGATATATGCGTTTGTAGATGCGCGGTAAACACGACCAGCACCACCCGTTGCGAACAATGTTGCTTTCGCTTGGAATACTGCAATTTTACCTGTTTCTTGATCAATTGCTGTAACACCAAGTACATCACCTGCTTCATTACGGATCAAATCAAGCGCGATCCATTCTACGAAGAATTGTGTACCCATTTTCACGTTGCTTTGATAAAGCGTGTGAAGAAGTGCGTGACCTGTACGGTCGGCAGCAGCACAAGCACGAGGAACAGCTTTTTCACCATAGTTCGCAGAGTGACCACCGAATGGACGTTGGTAAATTGTGCCGTCAGCGTTACGATCAAATGGCATACCTAGATGTTCAAGTTCATATACAACTTGTGGCGCTTCACGAGTCATAAACTCAATTGCGTCTTGGTCACCTAACCAGTCAGAACCTTTTACTGTGTCATAGAAATGGTAGTGCCAGTTATCTTCTTGCATGTTACCAAGAGAAGCACCAATACCACCCTGTGCAGCTACAGTGTGAGAACGCGTTGGGAATACTTTAGTCAATACCGCAACTTTCAAACCAGCTTGAGCAAGTTGGTAAGAAGCACGCATACCAGAACCACCACCACCAACGATGACAGCATCGAAAGTTTCGTGTGGAATATTTGTATAATCTTCTTTAGGGTTTATAGCGCCCATGATTGTTTCCTATCAATTCGCCCAAAAAATCTGGATTGCCCAGATCGCATATGCAAATACAGCAATAATAACTGCTGAAGTCAGTACAAGGCGTAAACCTGATGCTGATGGACCCATTTGACGAGTCGTCACATAGTCAGTGAATACTTGCCACATACCAATCCATGCGTGTGCAACAAGAGATAAGACTGCCAATAAAGATAAAATCTTCATCGGTAATGTCATCATAAAGCCGTACCACTGTTCGAAGTTGAAACCACCATTACAAAGGATCCAACCAAACACCACAACAGTATAAACAGCTAAAACTACAGCACTTACACGCTGGATAAACCAATCGCGAGAACCTGAACCCGTTAAACCAGTAGCACTTTTCATTAGAGTACGATCCATACAAATGATGCAACGATACCAATTGCAGATAAAATTAATGCGATTGTTGCTGCTACACGACCACTTTGTAACTCTTCAGCGATACCCATATCAGCAAGCAAATGCTTGATACCTGCGATGAAGTGGTAGATTAAGCCAGCGACAAATACCCATACGATAAAGCGCACGATAAAGCTATCAAAAATAGCTTGAACTTGTGCAAAGCCCTCAGGAGAAGACAATGATTTGTCTAAGATCCATAAAAGAACTGGTACGAGTAAAAATACGATGACACCTGAAAGACGGTGTAAAATAGATGCAATAGCCACAGGGGATTTTAAGTTTACGTCTAAAACTTGACCCATGGACAAATTGACAGGTCTGTTGCTTTTCACAGCGGGCATCCTGTAGTTAAAAACTCCATCCGGAGTTTGTTGGAATTAATTCGAAGGAAAGCTGGCATTTGTTAGACAAATAAATTGTCTAAACCTTTATACGACACGGAATTATAAAACGTGCAATTTCAAATTACAAACCTACGAAGCAGGCGTCAACCATAAAATATTTTTAAATAAGAATCATTTACATCTACTTTCTTACAGTTAAGTCATCTCTCTATTTAAATACAAACACTAAGCCATTAATATTTATATCAATTTATTTTAATTTAGTGTTACTGAACTCAAATGTTCGATTTGTCTTAATTAGACTAAAGCACAACTCACTACAAAAATATATTTTTTTAAGAAATATAATATTTATTTTATTTTTCAAAAACTTAAAGAAAATTAATTCTCAAATAATTTGTACTTTTAAAACTAATTAGAAAAATGAATATTGCTCACATGGTCATTGTTTTTTTATCTAATTGAATTGAGTAATTTCAAATGTAAAAAAGGATAAAAATCATATGCACTTATAAATTAATTACAAAATGAACTTCATTTTTTAATGTTGAGCTCATCACTTAAAATGTAATGAAACATCATAAATTAGACACTTTTTAATCAATTAGTAAATAAAGTGAAAAAAAATATTTCATTGTCATTATTGGTCTATTTATTCAGTCTATCATCTTAAAAAAACAGACAAATTCTATAAACAATCGCTTTTCACAACCTTTAACATATTGATAAAAGGTATTAATAATCAAGCATTACATGGTTTAAATCATCAAAATATGCACGTTTTTGTCTTTTTTTTTATGCCACTACCGTTGAAATTGTCTTATTATACGGCGGCGCTAGTGAAAAGCAGATAAATTCCTACTGATTAACTGAGTTTAGAACCAGTCACTTTAGGTCGTCATTTTTATCCATAAGTATAATTGACAATTTTTGACTACTCACTAAGCTTAGAGCAAATTTTGAAACCGTCTAACTCACGGATTACAACAGATTATTTCGGGTTAGATAAAACATTCACCAGGACAGGAGATCTATTGAATGTCTGAAGCAACTGGCAAAAAAGCCGTATTACAGCTTGATGGCAAAGAAATTGAATTACCAATTTACAGCGGCACATTGGGCCCAGATGTAATCGACGTTAAAGATGTATTGGCCGCAGGTCACTTCACTTTTGATCCTGGTTTTATGGCTACAGCGTCTTGCGAGTCTAAAATCACATTTATCGATGGTAATAAAGGTGTTCTATTACACCGTGGTTATCCAATCGACCAACTAGCTACTAAAGCTGATTATTTAGAAACTTGCTACTTATTATTAAATGGTGAGCTTCCTACAGCTGAGCAAAAAGAAGAGTTTGACGCTAAAGTTCGTAACCACACCATGGTTCACGATCAAGTTAGCCGCTTCTATAACGGTTTCCGCCGTGATGCACACCCTATGGCGATTATGGTTGGTGTTGTTGGTGCGTTATCAGCGTTCTATCACAACAACCTTGATATCGAAAATGTTGATCACCGTGAAATTACTGCGATCCGTTTGATTGCTAAAATTCCTACCCTTGCTGCGTGGAGCTACAAGTATACTGTTGGTCAACCATTCGTTTACCCACGTAATGACTTAAGCTATGCAGAAAACTTCTTGTACATGATGTTTGCTACTCCAGCAGATCGTGATTACAAAGTTAACCCTATTCTTGCAAAAGCAATGGATCGTATCTTCACGCTTCATGCTGACCATGAACAAAATGCTTCTACGTCTACAGTACGTTTAGCTGGTTCTACTGGTGCTAATCCGTATGCATGTATCGCTGCTGGTATCTCTGCACTTTGGGGCCCTGCTCACGGTGGTGCAAACGAAGCTGTTCTTAAGATGCTTGATGAAATCGGCTCTGTAGAAAACGTTGCTGGCTTCATGGAAAAAGTGAAGACTAAAGAAGTTAAACTTATGGGCTTCGGTCACCGTGTTTATAAAAACTTCGATCCACGTGCTAAAGTAATGAAAGAAACTTGTGATGAAGTTCTTGGTGCTTTAGGTATCAATGATCCACAGTTAGCTTTAGCAATGGAATTGGAGCGTATCGCACTTTCTGATGAATACTTCATCAAGCGTAACCTTTATCCAAACGTTGACTTCTATTCAGGTATCATCCTTAAAGCGATTGGTATCCCAACAGAAATGTTCACTGTAATCTTCGCACTTGCACGTACTGTTGGTTGGATCAGCCACTGGTTAGAAATGCACAGCGGCCCATACAAGATTGGACGTCCTCGTCAACTTTACACTGGCGAAGTTCAACGCGATATCGTTCGTTAATTCGAACTGCGTCGACAGTCAAAAAACCACCCTTTGGGTGGTTTTTTATTATCTGATTAACAACAAACTATTGTTTTCAGCCCTGATGAAATAGAAACCTCGTATATCTAGAATATCTACAAACAAAAAAAAAGCCTGATTAAATCAGGCTTTTTTGATCAGTGTTGTGAATAATGATCCAAATTTAATGAGCTTAACTGCTGTTTTAATTTTGCAAGAGACCATGGCCATGCTGCAAAGTTACGACCATTTTCATCCAAATAGTAACTCTTACAGCCACCTGCATTAAATACAGTGGTTTTAAGATGTTTTTGAACCAATTGATTATGTCGCTTAACAACGTCGTCTTTAATCACAAGCTTGTTAATATTTTGCTTTTTGATCTTTAGTAGGCCATCAAGAATATAATCTAATTGAGCTTCAGCAATACCAATAAATGAGTCATAAACCAGAATATTTGGTCCTAACACCAAAAATGCATTTGGTACATTGGTAATACTTGCACCTAAATAAGCTTCCGGTGAACTATTTTTCCAGCGATCTGCTAAGAGCTTCCCATCCATATCGTAAATGCGTTTACCAATTGGCGGATGCGATACCTCAAAACCCGTACCCCAAATGATGACATCTACTTCATGACGCTCACCATTGGCTGCAACGACCGTATTCCCATCAATCTCAACCAACCCCTCATTGATTAATTTCACATTATCTTGTTGCAATGCTGGATAGTAATTGTTGGCAAATAAAAGACGTTTACAGCCAATATCAAAATTTGGTGTGACTTTTTTTCTTAATTCATCATCTTGAATTTGCAACTTCAATAATTGTTTGCTTAAGAAATTCACAGGCTTCAGCACTTTCGGATTACGCAAACCAAAGTTAATGCCATTTAAAATTTGGGCAATACTGCTCCGCCAAGTGGATTGAATAACGGGAAATTTCTGGATCAGTGATTTCGCTTGATCATTCAAATTCATATCAGCTTTTGGCAACACCCAAGGTGCTGTACGCTGAAACACAAAGAGTTCTTTCGCTAATGGCTGAACCTGAGGAATAAATTGAATCGCTGAAGCACCTGTACCAATAACAGCAATACGTTTACCTTTCAGATCGTACTCATGATTCCATCTTGCAGAGTGAAACATTTCCCCCTTGAAACTTTCTATGCCCTTAATTTTTGGAAATGATGGCTCAGTAATCGGTCCCGTTGTAAAGATTACCGTTTTTGCTAGATACTTTCCTTGAGAAGTTTCTAACGACCACTGCGCCTTCTCGTTATCCCAACGTGCTGTTTTTAATTCATGATTAAATTGGATTTTTTCAGTCAATTGATGCTTCTCAACCACTTCCTCAAGATAACTTAAGATTTCTGGCTGCTTGGCAAACAAATGACTCCATTTGTGACTTGGCGAAAAGGAAAAAGAATATAAGGCTGAAGGAACATCACATCCACATCCTGGATAATTATTATCGCGCCATGTACCACCAACTCGGTTCGCTTTTTCCAGCACAATGTAGTCGCGATATCCTGCCTGATTCATTTTATATGCCGCAGCGATACCGGAAATACCTGCACCAACAACAATCGTGTCATACACCTTTTGTGATTGTTCGACTTTAAGTTCTTTATCTGCGTTATTTTTTTTCTTTACTTTTACTTCTGCTTTTTCAGATTGATCAGCAGTTTGAATTTTTAAATCTGCATTGCTCTCTAATTCGTTATCGAGTGTCATTCTTTTATCTCTCTATTATTTTACAAAACGCTTAAACCATGGATAACCTACACCTAACATTTTGGTATATAAGGTCGGTGAAGCACGCTTCATCAACCAAAATAATTTCGCGTCTGGTTGTGGAATCGTATAAAGAATGCCTTTATCTAAATTGTTTAAGGTTTTTTGTGCAACTTGATCGCTTGTGACAAATGCATGATTCTGCAATAAATCATCCGCTAAACCCGAGTAATTGGAAGGTAATCGCCCATTCTTCATAATATTAGTAGGTACTAAAGTTGGGCAAAGCACATTCACACGGATATTATCTTGATGTAGTTCTGCAGATAACGTTTCAGATAATGCAAGTACACTAGATTTCGTCACGTTATAAGCTGTCATTTCAGGTGCAGCTGTAAATCCTGCTGCTGAAGCAACATTAATAATTGCCCCATAACCTTGTTGTTTAAACTTCGGTACAAAAAAGTGGCAACCATGAATCACGCCCCATAAGTTGACATGCATACACCATTGCCAATCTTCTAGTGTCATCTCATCAAACTTACCACCTAACCCCACGCCAGCATTATTAATAACAAGTGTCACAGGATGATTAAAAAGGTTTTCTGCTTGATTCGCCACTCGCTCAACATCTTCCTTTTTTCCCACATCGCAGGATTCAGCAAATGCTTTTTGCCCTGTGGTCTGAGAAATCAGCTGAACAGTTTCTTCAGCTGCAGCTAAATTAATATCAGCACACACCACTTGACCACCACGTTTTGCAATTTCCAATGCAAAACTGCGTCCAATACCACTTCCCGCACCCGTTACCACAGCATAAGCCTGATGGCTCGGTTTAATTTTCTTCTTAAAAAAAAGCATGAACTATCCTTATTCTTATACCTTTAAAGCAGGCATGAATTCCTTCGTAAAGTATGGTGTTAAAATACCATCCACTGGATTTAATAAACGTTCTTTGTAGTACTCTAAAAACGCTGATGTATCATGATCATTCGGATGGAAGTCTGGTTTGAGATATTCGAAAATATGTTTGATCGAACTGCCATAAACACCATCTTTTAGACCAAAAATCAAACCTACACTTCGGTACATATCTTTGTAGTAACTTAAACTGATTAGATTTGATGGCTTACGATAAAATGGCACAACTAGTGATGCAGCAGAAATCAGCACTAAAATCGTAATAAGCGCTGGGAAAAAGCCTGCTATTCTTAAAGCATAGTTACTCGAAAGAAGTTGGAACACATCATATGCAATATCTTTATGCTCTGATTCCTCAAGCATATGCCACATCCAAATTGCGCGTTGTTTCTCATCTTGAGATTCGAAGAAAATATGCTCATGATTCATCATGTATTCAGCAAGCACTGCGGTAAAATGCTCAATCCCAGCCATAAGCGATAATTTCATTGGCTGAGGCAACCGATTAAAACCATATTCAAAAACGTGATGCGCCAGAAATCTAAACAATTTGACAGGCAAATCTGCCTTTAAAAAAGCGTCATTTAATTCTTCATGAAGTTTAGAATGTAAAGCTTCTTGCCCAATCAGCGCTGTCACTCTTTGCTTCAGTAATGGATCTTGAATAAAGTCACGATGATAACGTGCTGTATCAATAACGAGATCCTCACCATAGGTTAAAAAAATTGAAAGTGAGGCAAAGTAAGCACTTGCTAATTCCGCATTCAAATAAAATTTTGGATCAATCTTTTGATGATCAAAATCAAATTTCATATGACGAATTGGAATAGCTTTTGATTGATTCTCAGGATCAAATTTAGAACCGTTTAGAAATTTAGAAATTTTTTTTAGTGGCTGAGTTAATAACATGGCGAACCTTCTCTTTTATCTCAGTGAATAAATTCAAATAATGTGAATTCTTCGACGTTTCTAAAAAATTAAGATAAAAAGACGAAATAGCCATTTGCATAATAAATCTTTAGAGATGGCATAATTGCTCATTCATCAAGATTGTCTAACAAAATTATTAAGTTTTAATCAGTAAATACCATTTCATTATCATTAAAGGTCAACACCATTTTTAACAAGTAATGATTCCAAATAGTGATATTTTGAATGTCACATAAACTTTAAGTAGATTAAGAAATAAGTATGATGTTGTGGATGCCACTTATTTTAAAATGGATAAAATTTGACGCTTTTAGATGTAGATCACTCACCCAAGGTGAAATCACGTTGAGCCAAAGTGTCTTTGGTGATCTTATAGATTATGACAGGGTGAAAATCATGAATCATCCGTTTCTACCGTGGCAACCCTCAGCGGTATTTATGGCGCCAAAGGGCTATTTGCATATTCGCAACAAACATTTCAAAACTGACTATTCGAAAGAAAATAAAATCTATCAAGGAATTTTCATTCACGAGATGACTCATATTTTACAACACCAACAAGGACAAAATGTTTTGCTCAAAGGCGCTTTTCTTCAAAGTGCGTATTTTATTTCCTTCAAAAAGTATAATCCTTATGCCTATAAATTTGACCCTAAAAAAAATTTCAATGACTACAACATTGAACAACAAGGCGATATAGCTAGAGATATATTTTTGAAAAAGATTCCAAATATTATTTTGAATCAATAAAAATTGTAAAATTAAAAGAATATTTTTTATTCAAGCTATTGATTTGTGAATCAGAAACACCATATCAGCTTTGACATCTGATTTACTGTGTCGCAAATCCATTACGATTTAATTTTTTATGTACAAACAATGGCAAAAGCTAGTATCTACTTTTATTTTAGATAGAATACATATGAATCGTAGTTTTTGCTGTGCAAGAAATAAGATCTTTTATCATGTTTTAATGATGTAAATTTGAGCCATTTGGCAGTTATGTAATATCACATACACACAGCTGAATAATTACTCCAATAAAATCAGCACGTGCTGTATATAAACCTATAGGATAGGACTTGGTTTAAATGAATAGTTTTAAAGTTTCTCTTGCTCAATTCTCTCCATTTGTCGGCAATTTAGAAGCCAATGTTCAACGAATGATTGAACTCGCTAACGAAGCCAAACAGCAAAATGCCAATATCATTGTGTTTCCTGAACTTTCGACCATTGGCTATCCTGCAGAGGATCTCCTACTTCGTCCAAGCCTAAGCAAACGTACAGCATCAGCTTTCGAAAAACTGGCTGAAGTGAAAGACATTGTGATGGTATTTGGTTTTGTTAATCAAGCTGATTCGGGTGCACGCTATAACTCTGCAGCCGTTATGAAAGATGGGCAAGTATTAGGTATTTATAACAAGCAAAATTTACCAAATTATAGTGTTTTTGATGAAAAGAGATATTTCGCTGAGGGTCATCAACACCTTGTATTTGAATATTTAGGACATAAATTCGGTGTATTAATTTGCGAAGATGTCTGGACGCTAGAGAGTGTACAACAACTTGCCAAACTAAATGTTGAAACTGTTCTTGTGCTAAATGCCTCACCATACGAAGTTGGAAAGCCTCAACACCGTGTTGTTACGCTTAAAGAGTTAGCTAAACAATTGAATCTCAATCTTGTTTATGTCAACCAAGTGGGTGGGCAAGATGATCTCATTTTCGACGGAACAAGTTTCGTTGTAAATGCAAATGGTGAAGTTGTACTTGAAGCACCAAGCTTTAAAGAAGACCTTTTTCATGTTGAATATGAAGCAGAGCTTAAATCTTTTAAAGCCGCTACCAAAGCACCTGCATTAGATACGATTGCAGAAATTTACCAAGCTTTGGTTTTAGCAACACGAGATTATGTACAACGCTCAGGTTTCCCTGGTGTCATTCTTGGTCTCTCTGGTGGTATTGACTCAGCGCTTACTCTTGCAATCGCTGTCGATGCTATTGGAGCAGATAAAGTTCAAGCGGTTATGATGCCTTACACATATACCTCTCAAATCAGTGTTGAAGACGCGACTGAGCAGGCAAAACGCATGGGAGTCACTTTTGGTATTGCGGAAATTCACCCAATCGTCAACAGCTTTATGCAGACATTACACCCATTCTTCGGCAATTCTCCTGCTGATGCAACTGAGGAAAATTTACAAGCTCGCGCACGCGGCACCTTATTAATGGGCCTGTCGAATAAATTTGGTAATCTTGTTTTATCTACAGGTAACAAATCTGAATTATCTGTTGGTTACTGCACACTGTACGGTGATATGGTCGGTGGTTTTGCTGTACTTAAAGATGTTTATAAAACGATTGTATTTGAGTTAGCAAAATACCGTAATAGTTTGGAAGATACGCCTGTAATCCCTGAACGTGTGATTACTCGCCCACCTTCTGCTGAATTGCGCCCTGATCAAAAAGATCAAGACTCTTTACCACCTTACGATGTTCTTGATGCAATTTTATATGCATATATTGAAGAAGATCAGAGTCTTGAAGATATTATTTCTAAAGGTTTTGATCGAGATATCGTGACTAAAGTCATTGGATTGGTTGATCGCAACGAATATAAGCGCCGTCAGGGTGCAATTGGTCCACGTATATCCTCTCGTGCATTTAGCCGCGAACGCCGCTATCCAATCGTAAATGGATGGAAAGCAGGTGTCTAACTCGACACAACTCAATCAATTTGCTCAAGCACTTATGCTTGAGCAAATTCGGTTTACGCAACAGTATTTATTAAATGCTGAATCTAATGCTGTACTAGACACGTTTGTTTCAGAGGCTTATGCTCAGTTCAATCGAATCAAACTAAAAGACATTGTAAATCTTGAACAACTTCATGCTGTTGTTTCAAAATATGCTTTTGAATTAAATCTTGGACCTGATTTACTAGAGTTTATTGGCGCAGTTGCACAACGTATTTACCTTCATTTAAAGGATTCAAATGCTTTAATCGGAGATTTAATTTCTGACCATGATTTTGGGCTTTGGCTAAATAAAATTCTTGAATTAGATCAAGTACGTTATGGTTTAAAACAACAAATTTTAAGTAATGAGAAGGCGCATGCAGTAAGTCTTCAATTAGCAAATCAAATTTTAGAAAAATATACACCTTGGCTGGATAGGCTTCGAAAAAATAAAGTTCAAAATAATACGGTCAAATCAAAGATTTTTAATTTTCTCCAAGATCAGCAACACACATTAGAGTTAAAACTAGAATCCCAACTTGCAAATGCAATATTGGTTCAATTAGGCGAAATTATCACACTGCCTCAAAATGAACTTTATGAAATCATTCAACATATTTGGTCAGATCTCCAATTTCAAAAAATTTCAGCTCAGCTTGAGCAGATTGAGGCCATTGATGTCGAAGATTTTTTTATTCTGGTCTATGAAACCTGGAGAAATTTACGCCAGTCCTCTGAGATTCAGTCCATCATTTTAGAAGTGGTTGATGAGTTCTATGAATATTTTGGTGATTACAGTTTACAAGCTTTACTCACGGCTGTTGGACTAACTCAAGAAGATTTAGTGATCGAAGCCCATCGTTTTGCACCTCAGCTTATCAGCATGTTAAATGATTTTGGCGTTCTAGAACAATTAATTCAAAGTTTGATTCAGCCTTTTTATCAAGCACAATCTACACTTGATATTATCTCAAAACATTTTGAGAAATAAAAAAAAGACCATGCGGTGAGCATGGTCTATAAAAATGGTGGCTATGACGGGACTTGAACCTGTGACCCCCGCATTATGAGTGCGGTGCTCTAACCAACTGAGCTACATAGCCGTAAACTGTGGGCGCATTATCTTAAGTTATCGTTGTATCGTCAAGCATACGAAAGCACTAATGATCACCCTTTATACAAATAAACCTTATTTGAACAAAATTAATCCATAATTATATGATTTTATTGTAATAGTAAGGTTTCAATGACATCAAAATCATGCTCAATCCTCAATATTTTATTCTCATATGCTGTTTAAGCCTTGTGAGCGGATGCCAAACGACTCACCCCATATTTGTGAATTATCACGGTGTACGCATGGATGTCGCTCAATGGATCAATGCTCAAAACTTTATAACCATGCAACAAAAACGAACTCTAGTTCAATTAAGCCGTGCTCAACAAAAGCTCGTGCATATTGATGTCATTCCTGAACATCATAAACTTGCCGTGAGTAAAGAGAATGCGGTTGCTCTTCATTGTGCACAGCTTTATTTGTCTGAGCAAAAAATTGAAAGCTTGCAAAATATTGTGTTTTCAAATGTAAATCAGACAGCCGTTTTAGCACAATTTGAACAAGAGTTTCCAAAAATTAAGCTAGATTCTCAGCTTATTCAGTGCCAATGAAAACTCAAGATTTCACACATAAAAAAAGACCACACTAGTGAGTGTGGTCTATAAAAATGGTGGCTATGACGGGACTTGAACCTGTGACCCCCGCATTATGAGTGCGGTGCTCTAACCAACTGAGCTACATAGCCGTAAACTGTGGGCGCATTATCTACTTGATTGATGTATCCGTCAAGTAATATCGGCACTGTTTGATCAAAATTTGTTGAAGTGAGCCGATAAGCCGGGTTCTGTCTAGAACGATCATTCCTCTAGGCATACAATCACTCATATGCTCAAGCGACCTACCCGAATCCAGTATGGGCCATACCTTAAGGATTCCTATTTGGTCTTGCTTCAGGTGGGGTTTACCATGCCATGAACTGTTACCAGTCATGCGGTGCGCTCTTACCGCACCCTTTCACCCTTACCATATTCTAGGCTAAACCGAAGTTCAGTTGCAAAATGGCGGTCTACTCTCTGCTGCACTTTCCGTAGGCTTACGCCTCCCAGGCGTTACCTGGCACCTTGCCCGATGAAGCCCGGACTTTCCTCCCCTGCTTTAGTCACGAAGACCTTCACAGCAGCGATCGTCTGGCTCACTTCAAGTGGCGCATCTTAACAAACTTTGAGATCAATTGCTCGTGCTTTTTTGAGCAATTAGTTTTTTATACTTTTCCAGCAATTCATCCTCAGATTCCACATGATTAGGATCTTTAGGAATACAGTCTACTGGGCAGAATAATGAACACTGGGGTTGGTCATAATGACCAATACATTCAGTACATAGATTCGGATCAATTTCATAGATCAGTTCACCCATATAAATCGCTTCATTTGGGCATACAGGCTCACAAACGTCACAATTGATGCACTCATCCGTAATAATTAAAGACACTCTACCAACCTTGCTGATGCTTACGTTCAAATGCCTCAACAACTGCTTTTGGCACAAATTTCGTCACATCACCTTTCAAACGTGCAATTTCACGAACTAATGTGGATGAAATAAACGAGTATTGCTCTGACGGCGTTAAAAATACAGCTTCAAAATTTGAATCTAATTGACGATTCATATTTGCAAGTTGAAACTCATATTCAAAGTCAGATACTGCTCTTAAACCTCTGAGTACAGCTGTTGCCTTTTGCTCTTGAAAAAAATTCACCAACAAACCATCAAAACCAACAAATTCTACGTTATCTAAATGGCTTAATGATGATTTTGCAAGCGCAACTCGCTCATCTAAACTAAACACTGGATTTTTGTGATGACCAATTGCAATCGCAACTACAACTTCATCAAACATTTTTGCAGCACGAGAGACAAGATCAATATGACCATTGGTAATAGGATCGAATGTTCCCGGATAGATGACACGAGTTTTAGACATCCATTTATACTCTAAGATTATTATGTAGGCGCATAGTTTAACAAAAACTCAATTCACACGCACACTTGTTGACAGTGAAATGACTTCACCTCAAGCCAAGTTTGAGGCAAAATAGGCCTAATCTTGGAATATTTGTATTATGTCGAAATCGATTGTAGTTAAAAAAAATAATAGTGGCACTATTGCGCTAAATAAACGTGCACGTCACGATTATTTTATTGAGGAAAAATTTGAAGCTGGTTTAGCGTTACAAGGTTGGGAAGTAAAATCTCTTCGCGCTGGACGCATGAGTATCACGGAAAGCTATATTATTTTCAAAAATAATGAAGCTTATTTATTTGGTGCTCAAATTCAACCTCTTCTTTCTGCTTCAACTCATATCGTTCCCGAAGCAACACGTACTCGTAAGCTACTTCTTTCACGTCGTGAACTCGAGAAACTCCAAGGGGCGATCAATCAAAAAGGTTACACATGTGTACCTTTGGCGTGCTATTGGAAAGGTCGTTTAGTCAAACTCGAAATTGCACTTGTTAAAGGTAAACAATTACACGACAAACGTGCCACTGAAAAAGACCGCGATTGGCAGCGCGATAAAGCAAGAATTTTTCATAAATAAAAAAACCGCTCATTTGAGCGGTTTTTTTATTAACAAAACCTTAAATTTCCATAACAGTTTGGAGCAAAGGTTTGATTTTTAAGTTGTAAATCTTTTAATGGAAAATTTACATTGGTATTCGGGAAATGAACATTCCCAACACCAAGTTTGTCACCAAACAGACAATCAAGTGCATTACAAGATGGAGGATTTCGACTGATATAATCACTGATTGGTCCAACCACTTGTTTTAACACATCATTCGTAATATCGATACGCTTCTCAGGTGTTACATCCCCAATATTGATCGAATCATTAAATGCCATCCACCAACCCTGCTGTGCAGCAACGTCAGCATTTGGCCACCAGATTTCACTGTTTTGAACAGAGAGTGAGAATGGATTGTTTACAGGGATTTTATGAATTAAACCTAAGTTTTGATCTACCGTAATGTTGGCTTTTAAACCTGTAATGTTACCACTGACCTCTTTTTGCAAATTCAGTAATCCTACCCCTAGCACTTGGATATTAGCCGTGAGATTACCACCAAAATTCAATTGATTAATATTGGCAACACCTGTCAATTGTGCAGAACTCATTCGAGTACCAGAGACCGTAGTTCCATTAATCTGAATTGGTGCCGTCGTTTCTTGTAATGCTAAATTGTAATTATTCGATTTAAAATCGAGTGTCAAAGTAGGTGCGATAATACAAATTAAACAAATTCTTGCATTCACTTTTCCATCGATAGTTTGACCAGTATCAGCATAAGTCATACTTCGAGCATTAGTATAGCCCATACCCTGAGTGGGATTAATTTTTAAATAACCACTGAGTGAGTTAATACCATTCGGTTTGTCAGAGTTTTCATCACCAAGCGTCAGTAAACCTAATACTTTTTCAGCACTGAGACGCAAACCCACAACTTCTCGAGTTGATGCAGATGTTGGATTTTTTACCGCGAACTCTAAAAATGGATTGGTTAGCTTGGCTGAAGAACCAGCACGACCTTCTCTAGTGTCTGACATACCACTCAAACTCAGATTTTCGATATCAATGTCACATCCACCTGCTCCATTAATACCACCACAGCCAAGTTGTAAATGCTTAATATTTGCATTGAGTTCTATATCTGCTTCCATTCCAAGCTTATAAAAGCCAACACCTTTACCTCGCATATTGTTTGCCCCATCATTGGGATCAATATAACTCATACTTAACAAAGCTTGGCCATTTGTCGCTGATAACTCTTCATCACTCATCATTTTTAAATCATTATGAATGTTATTAGCCGTTGCATACAAAGGAATCAACACTAAGCATGATGTTGAGAAAATCAATTTGATAGAACCAAGTAAACTCTTCAACATTAGAGTCTCCATATTATTTTTATTCAGGCTTAATCCATAAGCAACATCATTACTATCTATAAATTAATGAAAAAAATAAAGAGGCTTAAAACTTGCTAAATGAATTAAAATATAGAAATTAAAATAAAATTTAATATTTTCTAGAGACTTACATCACATTATTGATTTTTAAAATGTGATGTATATTCCAATTTATCCGATGAAATGCAAACTTAAAACTCAAGTATATCTATTATTTAGCAGAATTTTAAACTTCCATAACAGTTTGGGGCAAAGGATTGATTTTTTAACTGTAAGTTTACCAAATCCATATTCACTCTTGAATTTGTTAATGGAACCTCACCTAATCTAAAATTACCTGCTAAACAACTTGTTGCTAAAAAACCACATTCGATTGGATTAGCCTGTAAATAATTACTAATTAGCGGTACAACTTGTTTAATCACTGCATCTGTCACAACCACTTTTTGACTCGGAGTAACATTACCTATATCAATTGGGTCCTCGATTGAAAGCCACCAACCTGTCTGAGCAGCAACACTCGCTCCAGTCCAATGTATATCTTGTTTTTGCATCGATAGAGAAAATGGATTACTCAAAGGTAAGCGGTGAATATATCCAAGGTTCTCTGAAACTTTAACATCTACATTTAGGTTTGAAACATTACCCGTAATGTCACCAGATAGTGGTATAGGCACAAGCCCCCAGAGTTTAGCATTTGCAGAAATTTTACCTGACAATGCAATGTTATCTATTCGAGCAACACCTGTTAAATAGACATTTGACATTCTGTTACCACTAATAGTTTGGCCATTAATTTTTAAAGAGCCGCTTCCCTCAGCTAAATTTAAAGCATAATCATTAGACGTAAAGTCTGCACTTACGAAACCTGTTGTACTCTTTGCTTTTCCGTAAACTAATTCTCCAAGATTGTTAAAATTTACACCAGAACGAGCTGCTGTTGTCGCAGTTCCAACAGCGTCCCTAATCTTCAGATAGCCACTTAAACTATTGATACCATTTGGTTTTTCAGAGTTCTCACTACCAAGCGTTAATAATCCTAGTACTTTTTCTGCACTTAAACGAACACCAACCATTTCACGTGTGGAAGCTGAATCTGGGTTTTTTATAGCAAACTCTAAAAATGGATTGGTTAGTTGGGCACTTGATTGGACTCGTCCTTCACGAGTTTCTGCAACCCCTGACAAACTTAAGTTATCGATATCAATATCACAACCGTTTGCACCATTTACTCCACCGCATCCAAGTTGCAATCTTTTGATGTTAGCATTTAAATCTAATTGGGCTTCCATTCCCATTTTATAAAATCCAATATTTTGACCAGAATTCTTATTGACGGAATCTGCAGGTGAAATATAGCTTAAGCTCATGAGTGCTTTACCTTCAACATGTGAAAGTTCAGCGTCAGTCAGTTCTTGCATTGGAGCAGCATACGCTAATGTTATTGAAGTCAATCCATAGATGACAGGAATACAAAAATTTCTTGATTTCGCGAATCCTATTAAGATCATCATTGTCTCCACAATTTTTTATTTTTATGTCTTGTCTAACAAAAAGACAATGTAATATTCACTATTATATAAATTTTTACTATCAAATTGTGATTGATCTAACATTTTTGTATTTAAATAATTCATATTTCAAAAAAAATGGTCTAGTAATGAATCACTTATATCAACTTAGCAACTTGTAAATTAATGTATTTTTATTTAAATCTTTCATTTAAATAAACAACAGATCGAAGTGATTAAATAAAATCTCAAACATAAGTAAAGATGATGAGCTTTAAGAAAGTCATCATTTAAATACCCAAACGATCTGATTGAAACTAAATAAATTCTTTTCACTCCATGAAGACAAATGTCGCCATGCGGCCGGTTTTTGAATTACGGCGATGAGAATAATATGTTTGATCCTCCGTGTAGCTACATCGCTCACCTCCAAGAACCTGTTCCACCCCTAAACTTTTCAATATATGGCGAGCAATCGCATAGAGATCTCCGTAATACTTACCCTCTAGATCTCCCTTTTGAAATGCTGAACTTAATTCTGGAATCCTATCGCAGAATGTGTGCATTACTTCTTCACCCACTTCAAAGCATGGCTGACTAATTGCCGCACCTAACCACGCCCAAGAGGGTTGAGTGCTCATGGCATTGACTGTATTTTCAATAATGCCATTTGCCAATCCTCGCCAACCTGCATGCAAATTAGCGACTTCAGTACCATCTTTGTTACCGAGAACCACCGGTAAACAATCTGCCGTCATCATCATTAATGCATGTTGTTTTTGCTGTGTCACTAAACCATCGCCATTTAGGGCGTGTAAGCTCATGTCATCATTTACAACGTGACAGATTGTACTGTGCGTTTGGTTCATCCAAGTTAATCGATTCACCCCATAGACTGAAAAGTCATTTAACAAGCTCATTCTATGCCGATGAACACGTTCTGGTTGATCATTTACATGCAACGCCAAGTTAAAACCTTCTAAATCAGTCTGTGGTGTTTTCAGTGCGTGAGGGTGACTCAATTCTGTTTGTCCTACCACGACACCTTTGGGCAAACCTTGCACAATTTGCATGTAAACTTTCCTTTAATTTAGTAAGCCTTATTTTCCGTACGAAGAGTCTCAAGTAATGCTGTGAAATCTTCAGGCCATGGTGCTTCAAACATCATTTCTTCACCTGTCCGTGGATGTACTAACCCCAATTTTGATGCATGAAGTGCTTGACGTCTAAACTCTCGTAAATGAGTAGCAAGTTTTTCCGAAGCACCTGCAGGTACTTTGACACGACTGACATAAACTGGATCACCGACCAAAGGGAAACCAATATAAGTGAAATGCACACGAATCTGATGAGTACGTCCAGTTTCTAATTGTGCTTGAACACGTGTGAAATTTTGGAATCTTTCTTTCACATTATAGTGAGTCACGGCATCACGACCACCTGGTAAGATCGCCATTTTTACACGATCTACAGGATGACGTTTAATCGGCTCATCAATTTTACCGCCTGCAATAATATTGCCATAACAAATTAAATCATAAATTCGATAAACTGATTTTTTCGCTAACTGTTTACTTAAGGAAAATTGAGCTTCTAAATTTTTAGCTACAACCAAGAGACCACTAGTATCTTTATCGATACGGTGTACTAGACCAGCTCGAGATAATTCTGCTGATTTAGGAAAATGATATAAAAGTGCATTAACCAAAGTACCATTCGGGTTTCCTGCGCCAGGATGTACAACCATCCCCACTGGCTTGTTAATGACTAAGATGTCATCATCTTCATAAATAATATCTAAAGGGATATTTTCAGGTTGACTGGTGACTTGGGCTTCAAGCTCTACATCAAGCGTGAGTAGCTCATTCCCTTCACTTTTATATTTTGGTTTCACAACTTGACCATTTACCAACAAATGACCATCCTTCAACCATTGTTTCAATTTTTCACGCGAAAATTCGTTCCAAGCGAGTGCTGCAACTTGATCTATTCGCTGACCAAGAGAACTCTCATCCACTTGAAATTGCAACGATAAACGTGTTGCAGTTGGGGCTGAAGTATGGTTATCTGCATCCTCAGAATCTTCAAGTAAATTGATGTCGATTTCTGGGAAATTAGAATTAGAAGTTTGTGCTGAAGTCATTTGCTCATTCGGACAAAAGTGGTTTAATAGTGCAATTGTAGCCTATTGCCCGTATAAACAGAGGAATTTTTATGTCGCTACCACGTTATAAAGTTACAATGCTTGCTTTATCGCTAGGCTTAGCAGCAACATTTGTGGGCTGTAGCAGTAATCCCAAGAAGGATGTTGTGGATACTGGACCTAAATCAACCGAACAATCTTATTTCGATAAAGCACAAAAAGCATTAGATCGTGGTCAATATAGCGATGCAGCACAATCATTAGAAGCAATTGAAACTTATTACCCTACAGGTCAATATACTCAACAAGCTCAACTCGATCTTTTATATGCTCGTTTTCAACAAAAAGACTATGAAGCTGTTATTGCTCTAGCAGACCGTTTTATTCGGTTAAACCCTCAACATCCTAATGTTGATTATGCTTACTATGTTCGTGGTGTGGCGAATATGGAGCAAAACTATGATGGTCTCATCCGCTACACATCACTCCAACAGGCTCATCGTGATGTCAGCTATTTGAAAGTTGCATATCAAAATTTTGTTGATTTCATTCGTCGTTTCCCAAGTAGTCAGTATGCTGTAGATGCTGCTCAGCGCATGAAGTTTATTGGTCAAGAACTTGCTGAAAGTGAAATGAATGCGGCTCGCTTTAACTTAAAGCGTAAAGCTTGGCTTGCAGCAGTTGAGCGTGGACAATGGGTTGTGGAACATTTCCCTCAAACACCTCAAGTACCAGAAGCGCTTGCAACGATTGCTTACGGATACGATAAACTCGGTGACAAGGCAACATCTCAACAATACGTTGAAGTGCTAAAGCTAAACTACCCTCATCTTGTGAAGTCTAATGGTGAGGTCGATTTACGCGCAGCACGTAAAGATGGAAGTTGGTTAAATCGTGCAACCTTAGGTATTTTAGGTCGTGAAGCACGCAGTCAAACAACAGCAGAAGTATCAGCAGAGCAATCTGACAACACCAATACACAACCCAGTTTATTGAATCGCTTAAGCTTTGGCTTGCTTGGTAATAAAGATCACAATGTGGAAAGTGCGCCAGCAAATGAAAGTATGTACGACCCACAGCGTCAATAATCCATTCTTATGAATCAAAAAAGGTGGGATTACCCACCTTTTTTATTGCATGGCTTTATTTATCGTCTTAAGTGTTTAGGATAGACTTAATTCAATCACTTTATTCCTCATTCTTTTGGCTTTTTAATTATGGCAATTCCACAACATACGATTGATCAAATTTTAGATCGAACTGACATCGTCGATCTTATTGGCCAACGTGTGAAATTAAAAAAGTCAGGTCGTACCTATTCAGGCTGTTGTCCTTTTCATCAAGAGAAAACACCTTCTTTTCACGTCTACCGTGATAAGCAATATTTCCACTGTTTCGGTTGCCAAGCCAATGGAAATGCAATTCGCTTTATGATGGATATTGATAATCGCAATTTCATCGAGGTGATTAAAGACCTGGCAAGCCAAACCGGTATCGAATTACCTAAAGACAATCAAGACAATAAAAAACTCTCATACAAGAGAGAACCTATTAAACCTTACCAAGAAAAGCAACCGCAGGCACCCATTGAAGCAAATGCAGCAGAAATCATTTCTCCGCCTACTTCAGCTTTTGATGTAGATCCTTTTGAAGCATTTCAAAACTATGAATTCGATGAGTATCAATTTAATACAGATAACTTGAATTCAGTTGAGGTCGCACCTGAAGGTAATTTATACGATCTTCTTGAAAATGTTGCTTTATTTTATGAAAAACAACTTCCAAATAGCCAAATTGCGCAACAGTATTTTCAGCGACGCGGACTAAGTGATACCACGATTAAGTATTGGCGATTAGGTTATGCCCCAGAAGATTGGCAACATCTTGAAAAAGCATTTCCGCAAGATATTGAAGGATTAAAACTACTCGGTTTGATCAGAACCAGTGATTCTGGTCGTGATTTTGATCTACTACGAGAACGTGTCATTTTTCCTATACGTGATGCAAAAGGTCGCGTTGTCGGATTTGGTGGACGAGCATTGAATGACGAGATCAAACCCAAATACATCAACTCTCCAGACTCTGAAGTTTTCCATAAAAACCAACTACTCTATGGCTTATATGAAGGTCGTAAGCTCAAAGCCAATCATTGGTTAATGGTTGAAGGTTACATGGATGTCATCGCATTACAGCAAGCTGGCATTCCTGGCGCAGTTGCCACCTTGGGGACGGCGAGCAATGCTGATCACTTGAATCTATTATTTAAACAAAACAATCAGTTAACTATTGCTTTTGATGGTGATTCGGCTGGTCAAAAAGCTGCTCGACGCACTTTAGAAATTGCACTTCCCCTCTTAAATGATGGTCGTGAACTGAAATTTTTTATTCTACCTGCGGAGCATGATCCTGACTCATTAGTTCGTAAGGACGGTGTTGAAACTTTCAATCGACTTTGGCAACAATCACCACTCTTATCAGAGTTTGCTTTTTCACTTCTCAGTCAACAATATCAAATCAATACACCTGAAGGTAAAAGTCAGGTCATGGCTGAGCTAAATCAACTCACCAATCTGATGCCTAAGCAAGGTTCGTATCGCTATTTGATTCGTCAATATTTCAAAGAAAAATTAGGATTCAATAAAAAGTGGCAGCCTCAAGTGAGTCTTGACGCTTCATTATCATTTAATATTCGCACACGAGATGAAGATTTCGCAGTGGCAATGTTAATGTACCATCCTTTTCTTTATATTCATTTTGAAGTATTACGCGCAGTGATTCCTGAAGATGAATTGCTTGCAAAAGTATTAAAAATTTTTAATGTCATTTTTGATGATCTGCCAGATGACCAAGAGTTGGCGAGTTATTATATTTTGGGTGCATGTAGCCCATTTCATCATGAACTCTCTGAGATTTTAAAACGTACTAATATTCAAACACTCACTGAAGCCCCTGAAATGGCTGATAAACTTGCCTCAGAATACTCACTTTCACTCCAAGAAAAATATCTGAGAATCAAATTTAAAGCAGCAAAATCATTAAATGAGTCTAAAAACTTAAGACAACAACTGAATGAGCTAACCAAAAAAATTGGACTACGCTTACTACATGAATAAATAAAAGCGGTCAGTGACCGCTTTTATTTTTTTAGTTTTCGCTGAGCACTAAAAATATCTTCTAAATGTTCTTTAATCGTTTCATAGACATCAGGATTTTCATCTTTAGCGACTTCTCTGAGTAAGATGGATGTAGGATGTAATAGCTTTTGCGTCAAACGATGCGCCATTTCCTGCATGACAATGGCTGCATCATCGCCAGAGGCTAAACGATCTAATGCATGCTCTAATTCAAATGCTTTAACTTTATCTCCATGAGCACGATACTCACTAATTGTCGCTCCAGCTTGTGAAACTTTCTGCTGAGTCACCAATTGTGTTGCTAGTTGATTGACCATCACTTCAGCTTCAACAGCGGCTTGGCGTCGCTGCGCTAAGTTTTCATCAATAACACCTTGAAGATCGTCCACCCCATAAAGGTAAACACCATCCAAACTTTCAGCCTTAGATTCAATATCGCGAGGAACAGCCAAATCCACCATCAACATTTGACGGTAACGACGTTTTTTTAGTGCTGACTTAACATCTTGATAGGAAATGACCTGATGTAAACTTCCTGTACAACTTGAAATCACATCAGCGCGATGTAAATTTTGAGCTAAATCAACAAAAGGAATAATTTCTACCGCAACACGATGTGATATTTCTTGCGCTAAAAGTTCCGCCCGTTCCTGACCACGGTTACAAATTAAAATTTTAGCAACGCCCATTTCAGCTAAGTGCTTTGCAACCAAGCTATTCATTTCACCTGCTGCAACCACCATAACGGTTAATTGTTCAGGCTTACTAAAAACTTGTAGTGCTAACTGTGCTACCGCATACCCCATGGATACAGCATGACTACCGACCGCTGTTTCTGAACGCACTTTCTTAGCAGCATAAAATGCATATTCAAAAATACGATTTAAATTTTGTGAAACAACTTCAGACTCTTTTGCTAAATTAAGTGCAGACTTAACTTGCCCCATAATCTGAGGCTCTCCAAGCATGAGTGAATCTAATCCTGATGCAACACGCATCAAATGTGTCACAGCATCTGTATTTTCATAACGGTAAATATGATTTTGTAATTGTTTTACATCAATGCCATTTTTTTGAGCGAGCCAATCTAATACCATCTCCGCATTATCAGCGATGGCGTAGACTTCAGTACGATTACAGGTTGACACCACAACCATATCGTTCAGCTGGTCATGGTGACTTTGTTCAGCCAACAATAGTTTTAACTTTTCAGGGTTAAAAGCAACTTGCTCTCGTAATTCAACTGAGGCTGTTTGATGGTTGACACCCAATGCAAAGAAAGACATATCAGATCATCAATTGGCTAAATTTATGCTATTGTGCAATAACGGTGTCATAAAAAGCAGTACTTGGATAAAAAAATTGCGTCAAACAATGAGCCGCACAACCGGCATGACAATTCGACAGTATTCTACCACACTCTTGTTAGTGAGTAGCATGACTTACAGTGCTCATATTAGAGCATCTGGAGAATTTTACCATGCCAATTTAAATCATAAAGTTTTACAACAGGCTATGGTTGCAGAATTTGCTTTAGCTGCACATGACACACCGACTGCTTTACACAACTATACCGTACTTGCAATCCAAACCAGTTCAACAGCTTTAAAACAACGTGCACTTAACGTCGCACTCGAACAAAACGACTTACAAGCCGCTTTAGATATTGCAACCCATTGGGTGGTGCAAGAACCCAAAGATGTACCTGCAAAATTCTATCTTGCGCATATCGCATTAAAGTCACACGAATATGAACTTGCTGCTGATGTGCTCGATGATATTTTAAATTTAGATCCTGAATCAGATTTAGAACAAATTCTTGAAGGAATTTCTCCGGAATCCCCTGAGGATCGAGCATATTTATTAAACACTTTGCGTAATAGTAAAACGCGTAACAATCCTTCAATTCTTGTTTTGATTGCGAGTTTACAAGCACAAAATAATGAAATCGAAAATGCCTTAATTACTTTAAATAAAGCATTAAAAAAACGCCCCAAATCAACAGGGTTTATCTTACTGAAAGCAAACTTACTCATGGCTTTAGGCGACGAAGAAGAGACGCTAAAATGGTTTGAAAAAAGTGCTCGTAAAAATCGTAATAATTTAGAGCTCAGTCTGGCTGAAATCCGCTACTTAATTAAACTGAATAAAAATGAACAGGCGTTAAGCAAATTAAAACGCATCATAAAAAAATGGCCTGATTCGGAAGAAGCTCTTTTTATCGCTGGTCTAACCTCAATTGATCTCAAAGAATATGAGCTTGCTGAACAGTATTTGGTCGAACTACGTGCATCTGGACAGTATCAAAATGATGCTTATTTTTATTTGGCATTAAATGCTGAACGAAAACAACATTTTGAAACAGCTAAAGCTTATTATCGACTTGTAGATGGTAATTTATATATGGTTTCTAGACGAAATCTAATTTCAATCTATGACAAACAAAATCGCTTAAGTGATGCGCTGCGCTTTCTGACTCAGGAACGGGTGAATTACCCCCAACATGCGAGTTTCTTATATCAAGCACAAGCTGAAATACTCAAAAAAATGGGCAATAACAAAGCTGCTTTGGGCTTACTCAAAGAAGCGGCTAAAAACTTAACTGATGACCCTGAAATTTTATATTCTCAAGTCTTATTACTTGATCCATTTACGGATCGCGATCAATTAGATGAATTGCTTAAAAAATTACTCACGATCGAACCCAATAGTCCAACATATCTGAATGCGTATGCATATACTCTGGCGTTGCAAAATCGTCGTTTAGATGAGGCGAGACAATATGCCGAACAAGCTTTAGACAATGCCCCAGAACAAGCATCTATCTTAGATACCTTAGGCTATATCTGCTTTCTTCAAAACGATTTTGACACTTCCACCCGTGTACTTGCGAAAGCATATCAACTCAGCCAAAGTCCAAATATTGGCATTCGATATGCTAAATCGCTTTATATGCTGGGTTCACTGGAAGAATTTAGCCAAGTGTTACATCAACTCCATCAAAATCATCCAAATCATCCTCAATTGGATCAACTCGATAGTTTATTGTTGCCACAAAATATCAAAAAGAGTTAATACTGTATGATCTTAAATTTAAAATCATTATTGCTGATTGCCACAAGTAGTGCGCTTCTTGGGTTAACTGGCTGTCAATCAATTCAAACTCAACCATCACCGCCAACAATGCAAAACCTTGAACAATCAAATCAATTTAATCTTCAGGGTAAAATTGGCGTTAAGACCCCCAAGCAATCAGGCAGTGCTTTTTTTACTTGGCAACAGCAAGATGAACAGTTTGATATCGAGTTAAGCGGAATTCTTGGAGTCGGTAAAACTCAAATCTCAGGTCAACCTGGTCAAGTGACACTGAACAGTGCCAAAACTGGTGAAATTACAGCCAACTCACCTGAAGAGTTATTGTTTCGTGCAACAGGTTGGGAAGCACCAATTACTTATTTAGTCGATTGGGTACAAGCTAAGCAAGCGACTGAAGAAGCTGAAATTCAAAAAGACGAATCGATGCGAATCAGTGAAATTAAAGAACAAGGTTGGCATATTCAATTATCTTACAACGGTCAATCTACACAACCAAACCGTTTGATTTTAAAGCAACAACTTGAAGATGGAACTGAAAATCGTATTACAATGGTAATTCAAAATCGTTAAGTTTGATTATTTATGATTCGTGTACCCTCCCCTGCAAAACTGAATTTGTTTTTACACATTACGGGGCGCCGTGAAAATGGTTACCATGAGTTGCAAACTATTTTTCAGTTGATAGATCTTTGTGATTGGATGGAATTTACTCCAATCTCTAACCAATCTATCTCCATTTCAGGCCTATCAGAAGTAAGTCTTGAACAAAATTTGATTTATCGTGCAATGATGATGCTGAAACCCTATGCCAAAAGTGAAAAATTAGGCATTCATGTCAACATCGAAAAAAATATACCGATGGGTGCAGGACTCGGTGGTGGCTCTTCAAATGCGGCTACCGCGTTATTAATCATGAATCAACTTTGGCAATGTGGCTTAAATCGTGATCAATTAGCAGAAATTGGTGTACAACTGGGTGCGGATGTTCCCATCTTTATCCATGGTCGTAATGCATGGGCAGAAGGTATTGGTGAACACTTAACATTCATAGACTTAGATCAAAAACAATACATTGTGTTAAAACCTGACTGTTTTATCAGCACTCAACTGCTTTTTTCACAAAAATCGTTGACAAGAGACACGAAGACCTCTAAATTTTGCGCCTATCAGATAAAGCCATCTGATTTCAGAAATAACTTTGAACCTCTGGCAAGAAGTCTATATGCTGAAGTCGATGAAGCAATGCAATATTTAGATCAGTTCGGTGTTGCAAAACTTACAGGTACAGGTGCTTGTGTTTTTACTGAAGTAACGACTGAAATGAACATTGATGACATTCTTGCTCATTCACCTTGTAAAGCTTACTTAGTGAATAGTTTAGAACAATCACCATTGAATCAAATCATCGTTTAAATGATAGGGGCGTCGCCAAGTGGTAAGGCAGCGGGTTTTGATCTCGCCATCCGTTGGTTCGAATCCAGCCGCCCCTGCCAATTTAGTTCAAAAAGACAGAACATTGGTATCATGAGTTGAGTCAAACAATCTTGACAAACCCATATAAAACCATTAAAGTTCTGCCGCATTAGGGGCGTCGCCAAGTGGTAAGGCAGCGGGTTTTGATCTCGCCATCCGTTGGTTCGAATCCAGCCGCCCCTGCCATCTCATTCTATACATTTCAACCGCCAAGGGTGCTTCATGCCCAATCTTGTCGTTTTTAGTGGAACTGCGCATCCACAATTCGCCCAAAAAGTCGTTAGCCACTTGCATATCCCTCTAGGTGCTGCATCTGTAGGTCAATTCTCTGATGGTGAAATCGCTGTCGAAATCACTGAGAATGTCCGTGGTAAAGACGTATTCATCGTTCAGCCTACTTGTGCTCCAACTAATGATAACCTTATGGAAATCTTAGTAATGGCAGATGCATTGCGTCGTGCAAGTGCTGGTCGTATCACTGCTGTAATTCCTTATTTCGGTTATGCTCGCCAAGACCGTCGTCCTCGTTCTTCACGTGTTCCAATTACTGCAAAAGTAGTAGCAGATATGCTAACAACTGTAGGTATTGACCGTGTTGTGATGATCGATCTTCATGCTGACCAAATTCAAGGTTTCTTCGACATCCCTGTAGACAACATTTACGGTACGCCAGCGCTTTTAGCTGACTTACGTCAACAGTCTCATGACAACCTTATGGTTGTTTCGCCAGACGTTGGTGGTGTTGTTCGTGCTCGTGCTGTTGCGAAACAAATGGGCGATATCGATTTAGCTATCATCGACAAACGTCGTCAAAAAGCAAATGAATCACAAGTGATGCATTTGATTGGTGATGTTAAAGATCGCGACTGTGTGATCGTTGATGACATGGTTGATACAGCTGGTACTTTATGTAAAGCCGCTGATGCATTGAAGACTTTTGGTGCGCGTCGTGTCGTAGCATATGCTACTCACCCTGTTTTATCTGGTAAAGCGATCGAGAATTTGAAAAACTCTGTTATCGACGAACTTGTTGTGACAGATACAATTCCGCTTTCAGAAGAAGCTTTAGCTCTTGGTAAGATTCGCCAAGTTTCAGTTGCGAGTATGGTTGCTGAAACAATTCGTCGTATTAACAACGAAGAATCTATTAGCGCAATGTTTGATTCTTATCTATAATAGAGCGCTAAAATTTTAAAGCCCTGCCTTTTGGTAGGGCTTTCTATCACTAGATCGGTCGCAGATCTAGTTCACTTAACTTAAATAGGATGTCTCTCATGGCAAACTTCGTATTAAATGCAGTAGCACGTGAAGAAGCAGTACAAGGGAAAGGTGCGAGCCGCCGCCTTCGTCTTCAATCTAAAGTTCCTGCTATCATCTATGGTGGTGATGCTGCACCTGTAGCAATTACACTTGAGCTTCGTCAGCTTGTTAAATACTTAGAAGACAACGCTTTCTTTGAAGAAGTAATTGAAATTGATGTTGATGGTAAAGTTGAAAGCGTTAAAATCCAAGCTTTACAACGTCACCCAGCTAAAAACACTCCAATGCACGCTGACTTCAAACGCGCATAAGTGTTGATGGTGTAAATTAGTGTCTCATATTTCACTGATTGTTGGTTTGGGCAACCCTGGTAAAGAGTATGCTCAAACCCGCCATAATGCAGGCTTCTGGTATGTAGAACGTCTTGCAGAACAATATGGCATAACACTTAAAAATGACCCTAAGTTTAATGGATTAAGTGGTCGCGGTAATGTAGAAGAACAAGATGTTCGACTTTTATTACCTTCAACCTTTATGAACCGTTCTGGTCAAAGTGTTGTACCCTTCGCAAAATTCTACCAAATCTCTCCAGAAGCAATGCTTATTGCTCACGATGAACTTGATATGGATCCAGGTATCATTCGCCTCAAAACGGGTGGTGGTCATGGTGGTCATAACGGTTTACGTGACATTGTTCCTCATACTGGCCCTAACTTCCATCGTTTACGTATTGGAATTGGACACCCTGGATCAAAAGACCGTGTATCAGGTCATGTTCTAGGTAAAGCACCCTCAAGTGAACAAACGCTCATTGACGATGCAATTCATCATGCACTAAGTCGTACAAAATTATTAGTGAATGGTGAAATTCAGCAGGCAATGAATCAAATAAATGCCTACAAGCCGTAGTTGATAAATTTAATTTTTGTTCAACAATTTTTCTTGCCACGATGAAAATTTGAGGGCAAAATGCGCTTTCAAATGCTTCACCCAAATTAAAAAACTGTTGTTTCTAGATAATAAAACAATCTTAGAACAACTCAGGAGACGCTTCCCATGCTATCTCGTTTATTAAAAGCTAAAATCCACCGTGCAGTTGTAACACAAGCTGAACTTCATTATGAAGGTTCATGTGCAATTGATGGTGTATTACTAGATTTAGCTGGTATTCGTGAATATGAAGAAATTCATATTTGGAATGTAACTAATGGCAAGCGTTTTACAACTTACGCAATCCGTGGTGAAGAAAACTCAGGCATTATTTCTGTAAATGGTGGTGCTGCTCACCAAGCAGATTTAGGTGACATTATTATTATCGCGACTTTCGGTGATTTTACTGTTGCAGAAGCTGATGCACATAAACCACGTTTGGTTTATGCAAATCCAGATAACACTGTGAATCACACAGCAAATTGTATTCCTGTCCAAGTTGCTTAATGATTGACTAAAAACTCGCTTACTTGAGCGAGTTTTTTTATAACAAATTATCATAGAATTACTCTTCATCCACCAACTGCAAGCTCTGGCTAATCCCATCTGCTCTTAGCCAAGCTAATTCATAACTGGCATTCGCCAAAGCCAATACCCGACGTTCAAACTCAGTCCAGATCGGTTTAACATGTGGAGCTGAAATACCTAAACCACTCTGCTCTGCTAAATGCTTGTTTTTTTCGCAAATTTTAAGCGCATGATATAATTTTCGGCCTTTTGAAGCATTCTCCAATATTCGGATTCTTTTTGATTCAATGAATTTTTCCACCTCAGAAAGTTGAGCATGAGGAAGCATTGGAACCAAAATTTGATCCAGTTGTTGATCTAAACGCTTCCAAATACTCAGTCGTTGTTCTTCATTATAAGTATTCCATTGAATCACTTCATGATTAAAACGTCGACAACCACGACATACCGCATCACCAAACACTGTTGAACAACGTCCCGCACATGGTGTTAATGAAGGGATTCGACGCGCTGTATTCAAAATATTTTCCTCATATAAAACCATAAATTTTCTATGGCTTTCTCGCATATTTTCAAAAATCGCGTTAGAATACGCGCCTGATTTTATCCCTATATTAATACATTTGGAGTACTCCATGAACGCTACTGTAGAACAGCTTGCACCTGTAGAACAGCAAGCGACCACTGGTTGGGTTGTTGCGGCACTTTATCAATTTAAAGAAGTTGAAGATTCTCTAGCACTTCAACAAAAATTACTTGAGTTGGTAAAAACCATCAACCTATGCGGTACTCTGATTGTTGCCCATGAAGGGATTAACGGAACAGTTGCAGGTGACCGCCATGCAATTGATGTCATTCATCAATTCCTTTTAAATGAAGGATTTAATGACATGGAATATAAAGAGTCACACAGTGACGAAAAACCATTCCGTAAAATGAAAATCAAACATAAAAAAGAAATCGTGACTTTAGGTGTTCCAGTGAAGCCACGCGACTTAGTTGGTCACTATCTAGACCCTAAAGAATGGAATGAACTCATTGCACGTGATGACGTGATCTTAGTCGATACAAGAAATGATTACGAATACAAAGCAGGCACATTCAAAGGGGCAATTGATCCAAAAACTGAAACGTTCCGCGAATTCCCTGAATATGTAAAAAACAATCTTGAACAGCATAAAGATAAAAAGATTGCCATGTTTTGTACAGGCGGGATTCGTTGTGAAAAATCAACTTCACTACTTCTTCAAGAAGGCTTTAAAGAGGTATATCACCTCAAAGGTGGTATTCTTAAATATTTAGAAGAAACCCCTCCTGAAGAAAGTTTATGGGAAGGTGAATGCTTTGTTTTTGATGGTCGTACTGCGGTTACACACGGAGTGGAAGAAGGTCAAAATGTGAAGTGCCATGCTTGTGGTTGGCCATTAACCCCTGAAGAAGTAGCATTACCAAGTTACGAACATGGCGTATCATGTGTTTATTGTATCGATAAAACAACAGAAAAGCAGAAAGAAGGTTTCCGTATGCGCCAGTCTCAGATTATTGCTGCAAAACGTAAACGCCTATAAATAAAAAATATTTTATTTAACTTACAAAAGCGTTGTCTACATTACAGTGTAGATGACGCTTTTTACATTGAACAAACAAAATTTCAATTCTGCTATATCACCATTACAAAGTTATTTTAGAACAACACAAAACACATGAAGTCATTCAGATAAATTTAATACGAAGGAAATAAATTTAGCTCAAGGATGAAAGTCATGAATCGAGTGCCATTCAAATATCTTCCTGTTCAACGGAATTTTGCTCACCATAATCATTTAGATCGTGTATCAGCTGTACCGACACATTTAAAATTTACATATATCGATTCACATAATTCTGATGTTAAATTGTATATACGTAACCAATCCCATTATTTTATCGTAACGTTAGGTGCTTGTATCGGCGCAATTATTGCTTTAGCAATCGGTTTTCAGATGAGAAATTCAATGAGTCTTATCTTCATCATCAGCATAGCTCCCCTTCTCGTCAGCTATATCCTACGAGAAGTCTATGTTCATACACTTATACAAATTCAACATCCTAAATTAATGCATTAACTTAATTTCACTGTATTTTTTCTTAAAAACATCTAGCATAGGTTTAACTTTAAAATACAAATCACTTATGAAAGATTGGATCATTTCAGTGATGGAGCAATTGGGCTATTTCGGCATTGCTCTATTGATGTTTCTCGATAATGTTTTTCCACCTATACCCTCAGAGATTATTATGCCTTCAGCTGGCTATACCGCTTCTCAGGGTCAATTACTTTTGATCGGTGTCATTATTTCAGGAAGTATAGGTTCGCTCTTAGCTGCCGCTACGCTGTATTGGTTAGGACGTAAGATCTCTGATCAAAAGCTCTATGCGTTCGTTGAGAAATATGGCAAGTATTTATTTATTAAAGTAGCTGATGTTGATAAATCATTAGAATGGTTTGAAAGATATGGACATCGAATCGTTTTTTTTGGACGTATGGTTCCAGCAGTACGATCTCTTATTAGCATACCTGCAGGCATGAGCAAAATGCCTTTTGCGAAGTTTATGTTTTATAGTGGTTTAGGCACGGTTATATGGACCACATTTTTAGCATATGTGGGTTATTATTTTGGAAATAATTCTGAAATGATGCACAAAATATTTAGCCAAGTAAGCTATCTCATTCTCGCTATTGTCATCGGTATAATCATTTGGATTGTGTACCGCAGACAAAAAAGAAAGCACTCAAAATAAAAAAAGCACCTTACGGTGCTTTTTAATTAGTTCGGCGTATGATACATCAAATACAATTCATTCAAGTTATCTGGAATTTCTTCTGCAAGCTCATCCATCAATTGACCGTTACGGCGGAAAGATTCCATTTGAGGATCTTCTTCGTCAACACCACTAAACACCATAATTGGCAGAGTAAGATCAACCAATTGCTCTTCAAACTCAGGTGTGAACCATGCATCTTCATTTAAGAACATTGCATCGACAAAGCCTACACTCCAATCCCCAAGGCTTGACTCTACATCTGCTTCTTCAATTTCAAAAGGAAATTCAATACCTTCTTCATTGGCAAGTTTTTGACGTAAATCTTCTAACCAAAGTTTAATTTGAGCTACGATCTCTGCAGGCACTTTCTTTTGATTATTGTCAAATAATTCATCCAACCAACGATCAAATTGAGGACCTACAGCTGTCGCACACAAAAAACCATGAGTTGCAGCAAAATCTAGACCATGCTCATTTTGGTCGCCATCTAAGTAGTCACTTAACAAGTCTAAATCTAATGCACTCATTATATTTCCAAAGGTTGTATCTTAATTTCGTAGAATAACATTTTAGATCAGGATACCCAATCTAATTTAGTCTTCATCATCGTCGAAATCATCATCGTCAAAATCATATTCAAGATCTTTCAATTCACGATCTAAACGACGCTGTGCAAGTAAGTCATCAATCAAGCGACGCTTTTCTAATGATTCTTTGGCGCTAATTTTGCTCGTAGTTTCATCAAAACTAACATCATCATCACCGTAGTTATCATCTAGTTCAAAATCTGTAGAAGACACTAAAACTACCTCATGTGTGAAAAAATGAATGGGGCTAGGCGCTATTTATCTTTGTTCAGAATACTTGTCAAGTTTTATTTTATTTTTCGCTGATATTTATACAAATTTTAGTTTTTTTTGGACAAAAAAATATGTCATTATTTAATCAAGGATCAAATCCTTATTGCTGGTTTAAAATAAAAAGCATGATGTGCTTGAAATGAACAATTTTGACCCAATATTGACTTAAACAACTTAATTCATTGGTTTTCAAAACCAATTATACTGAGTTAATACGATACTAAAGATAAGTTAATTGTGCTAGAATGCACGGTTTTTCCCCGCCACAGATTCAACGAGAAGAGAGCAAAGATGAGCGATATGCATTCCCCTACTTCACAAGTAGCGGCTCTGATTAGCCGAGGCAAAGAACAAGGTTACTTAACCTACGCTGAGGTTAACGATCATCTCCCAGACTCGATCACTGAAAGCGAACAGATTGAAGATATCATTCAGATGCTTCAAGACGTCGGTATTCCTGTACACGAACGTGCGCCAGAATCTGACGATGCAATGTTTGATGGTAGTAGCGCAGAAACGACTGACGAAGTTGCTGAAGAAGAAGCAGCTGCAGTTTTAGCATCTGTAGAAAATGAGCCTGGTCGTACAACTGACCCTGTTCGTATGTATATGCGAGAAATGGGAACAGTTGAACTGTTGACTCGTGAAGGCGAAATTCAGATTGCAAAACGTATCGAAGAAGGTATTCGTGACGTTTTAAACTCAATTGCTTATTGGCCAAATGCGGTTGAAGTTGTATTACAAGAATATAAAGATTACGAAACTGGCGAGCGTCGTTTAGCCGATATCCTTTCAGGCTATTTAGATCCAGAGTCTGATGAAGAAATTCCAGAAGTTTTAGAAGAAGTTGATGCTGATCTTGAAGAAGAAACAGAGACTAAACCAACTAAAGATGTAAAACTTGATGACGATGATGAAGAAGAATCTGAAAGTGATGATGATTCTGAGGGTGATTCAGGTCCAGACCCTGAAATCGCAAAAGTGCGTTTTGCAGAGTTAGAAGCTGCGTGGAATGCGACTAAAGATGCGATCGCAAAACATGGTCGTAACAGTAAAGAAGGTAAAGCAGCTCTTGAGTCGCTCGCAACCGTCTTTATGATGTTTAAGTTCACACCACGTTTGTTTGACATCATTTCTGAAATGATTCGTGGCACGCATGAACAAATTCGTACAGCAGAACGTGAAGTAATGCGCTACGCAGTTCGTCGTGGTCGTATGGATCGTACTCAATTCCGTACAACGTTCCCTGGTCAAGAATCAAACCCATCTTGGTTAGATGAGCAAATTGCTAAAGCCACTGCTGACCAAAAACCATACTTAGAGAAAGTACGCCCTGACGTTCTTGCTTTCCAACAAAAAATCGCTGATATCGAAAAAGATCTAGACCTTACTGTACTTGAAATTAAAGATATTTCTAAACGTATGGCGATTGGTGAAGCAAAAGCACGTCGTGCTAAAAAAGAAATGGTTGAGGCGAACTTACGTTTGGTCATCTCCATCGCGAAAAAATATACCAACCGTGGTTTACAGTTCCTCGATCTGATTCAGGAAGGTAACATTGGCTTGATGAAAGCCGTAGATAAGTTTGAATACCGTCGTGGTTATAAGTTCTCGACTTATGCAACTTGGTGGATTCGTCAGGCGATTACACGTTCAATTGCTGACCAAGCACGTACGATTCGTATCCCTGTACATATGATTGAAACCATTAACAAGATCAACCGCGTATCTCGTCAATTGCTTCAAGAAATGGGACGTGAACCTACGCCTGAAGAGTTAGGTGAACGCCTTGAAATGGATGAAGTCAAAGTTCGTAAAGTGCTTAAGATCGCTAAAGAACCAATTTCGATGGAGACACCGATCGGTGATGATGAAGACTCACATCTTGGTGACTTCATTGAAGATGGTAACATCACTTCACCAGTTGATGCTGCAACTTCAGAAGGCTTGAAAGAAGCAACACGTGAGGTACTTGAAAACCTCACTGAACGTGAAGCTAAAGTCTTGAAGATGCGTTTTGGTATTGATATGCCGACGGACCACACCTTGGAAGAAGTTGGTAAACAGTTTGATGTAACACGCGAACGTATTCGACAGATCGAAGCAAAAGCGTTACGTAAATTACGTCATCCATCGCGTTCTGAACATTTACGCTCGTTCCTTGAGAATGACTAATCTATCCATAGGATAATACAGGCTTGAATATGGGGGACACTCCCCCATAATATAAAGCATGTAGCAAATAATTCTAAATACCTGCGCCTAGCAGGTATTTTTACTAATGAGGTGTCCTATGACTGACATGATCAATCGCACTCCATCACGCGAACTACAAGAACATCTTTGGGTGTTTCCGATGGATTATCCAATTAAATTGATTGGTCTTGCAGGTGAGGATTTACGCAAAGCCGTGAATGACATTTTTGTTAAACATTTCCCTGATTTTGATGGGAATGCAATGACAGTGACACCATCGCGTACAGGCAAGTATCATTCAATTACTGCGCAACTTCGTTTTGAAGAGCTTGAGCAAGTACATCAAGTATATGCAGACTTGGCTGCTTGCCCTTTAATTAAAACTGCACTTTAATAAAAAAACACGCTTCATGCGTGTTTTTTTATGTTTGTTAATTATTCATCAAGTATGTGCCTAGGTCACACTTAATTCAACAATATTGTCTATAATAAAACTCATTTTTGAATGTGAGCCTTAACCTCCGTGGATGTCAAAACCAAACCTCAAGTGATTATTCGTCACTATACCCAAACCACTTCTTATGAAGATCGCTTCCAAGAAATGAAGCTGATGACAGAACAGCGTGACGAACAAACAGCAGATGAATTTTGGATTTTGCAGCACAATTCTGTGCTTACCCAAGGACAAGCTGGCAAACCAGAACATATATTAGTACCTAGCCATATCCCAGTTGTTCAAACTGATCGTGGTGGACAAGTCACTTGGCATGGTCCAGGACAATTAGTTGCATATTTTATGTTTGATTTAAATCGATTAGGCTGGAATGTCCGTACTTTAGTCAGCTATGCAGAAAATGTCATGATCGATTTATTAAAAAAATACGGTATCGAAGCTTATGCTAAACCAGATGCACCTGGTGTTTATGTTGATGGTAGAAAAATTGGATCTCTGGGCTTTAAAATCCGAAAAGGTCGCAGTTATCACGGACTCTCACTTAATATAGATTGTGACCTGGAAGGCTTCCAAACTATTAATCCATGTGGTTATGCAGGTCTTGAAATGGTCAGAATCTCTGATTTGATAAATCCCTACCCAAGTTTTGATATGTTAGTTCAAGACCTCATTGCCTATCTAAAAAAAAGTGACCTGTTCAGTCAAATTATCGTGAATGATCATTAAAACTCCTTTACTTTGTCATTAGATAATTTTAGAGTATTTACTCTAAATTATAAAACTATGTGATAAGGGACAAGTGAGTGATTTCTATTAACTCTGTAAAGCCCGCGCTAGAACAAGCTTATGTCAAACTCATGCTTGACGTGATTGGCAGAGGCTTAGCGATGGCAAGTCAAGTCGATGAAGAAATAAAACAGGAAATTGCTAAATTTCCTGTCGGCTTCACGATTTCAATGGACGTTTTCAACAGTGATGCAGCATTTATTGCACAAGTGAATCCACAACATCAACTTGTCTTAATCGACCATGCATCAAAAAAACCAGATTTAACGATTACCTTTAAACATATGCATCATGCTTTTTTGGTATTTTCTTTCCAAGAAAGTACTGCACAAGCATTTGCAAATGACCGTATGATTGCTGATGGCGATTTAGGTCATGCAATACGTTTAGTGCGTTGTCTGAATAAAATGGAAGCCCTTATTCTTCCAAAATTAGTCGCTGAACTTGCAGTCAAAGAATATCCAGTCAATCTGTCATTAAAAGAAAAATTGACAGGTGCAGCAAATATTTATCTCAAAGTTGCTCAGTCATATATTAAAGGGAGTGCTTAAGCATGGCTAAACCATATTACGAATTTTTCTGTCCAGTTAAAGTGATTGCTGGTAATGCTGCGCTTGAACACATTCCATTTGAGCTAGATTCAATGGGTTCAAAAAAACCACTCATCATCACAGACAAAGGCGTACGTGCCAATGGTCTACTTGAACCAGTGGAAGCTGCTTTTGCAGCGACAGAAGTAAGAATTGGCTCAATTTTTGATGAAGTTCCGCCGGACTCAAGTTTAGAAACAGTAAAAGCCGTGACTGAGATGTATCGTAACAATCAATGCGATGCAATTATTGCAATTGGTGGTGGTTCAGTCATCGATACAGCAAAAGCTGCCAATATTCTCGTCTCCGAAGGAGGCGATGATCTGCTGAAATATTCAGGAGCTCACAACCTACCTCGCCCATTAAAGCCTTTTTTTGTTATCCCAACAACCTCAGGTACAGGCTCTGAAGTCACGATGGTTGCTGTGGTTTCAGATACAGCGAATAATCAAAAAATGGCATTTGCTTCAAAATATTTAATGCCTAGTGCTGCAATTTTAGATCCACGTATGACTTTAACATTACCTCCACACCTGACAGCAATGACAGGAATGGATGCAATGACACATGCAGTTGAGGCCTATACGTGTTTGGCAGCGAATCCTATCAGTGATGCTTACGCTACTGCTGCAATTAAAAAAATTAGTGAAAACTTGTTTAGAGTTTTGGAAAATCCAAAAGATGCTGATGCCCGTTTAGAACTTGCTCAAGCATCAACCATGGCTGGAATTGCATTCTCAAATGCAATGGTCGGTATTGTTCACTCCCTTGGACACGCTCTAGGTGCAGTTGCTCACTTACCACATGGTTTGTGCATGAACTTATTCCTCCCTTATGTGCTCGATTACAACAAGGATGTGAATGGCGATAAGATTGCTGACCTGTTACTACCGCTTGCAGGTACTGATATCTATGCACAGACACCAGCAAATCAACGTGCAGATAAAGCTATTGCGATTATCAACACAATGCGTGATCGCATTTATGATTTAACTAAACTGCCACGTACATTACGTGAGACAGGCAAAGTTACGCAATCTCAATTAGATGAAGTTGCCGAAAAAGCGTTAAATGACGGATCTATCATTTTCAACCCTAAAGAAGCGACATTAAAAGATTTGAAATCTATCTTAGAAAAAGCTTGGTAATTTTCTCAAAATAAGTAAAGATACGCTTAAAACTAGCCTGATGTTTTTTTAGACATCAGGCTTTTCATTTGTTAGTTGTTTTAACTCATGAGTTCAATACCTTTGGCATAAATCCTGCTAAAAAAACTCGCACAAACTACTGACAAACTGCATCAATTTGGTTTAGATTGGCGCACTTTTGAAAAAACATTAGGGGGGATCGTTCGTCTCAAACGATCCTTAATTGATTTGACTGATCCTTGATCAACGATTAAGAGGATAAAGCCGTTGACTAATATAACTGGGACTCAATCGGCAGCTAAACTGCAAAAAACGCTAGGACTCTGGCACATCATTATTATCGGTTTAGCTTATATTCAGCCAATGACGTTGTTTGATACTTTCGGTTTGGTATCAGAAGAAAGTAATTTCCACGTTCCTACATCATATATTTTTGCACTTGTTGCAATCCTACTGACTTCATTGAGTTATGGTCATATGATCCGTAGATATCCATCTTCAGGTTCAGCGTATACCTATGCTCAAAAATCTATCCACCCTAACGTTGGTTTTATGGTTGGCTGGTCATCATGGTTAGATTACCTGCTCTCCCCCATGGTCAACATCATCCTTGCGGTGATTTATCTTGAGGCTTTATTCCCTGATGTCAATCATTGGGTCTGGGTCATTGTGTTAACAGCATTTATGACAGGTATTAACCTTCGTGGTGCGCGATTTGTTGCAAATTTCAACAGCTTAATTGTATTCGTACAATTAATTGTGATCGCTGTATTTACATGGATGGTCTATACCAAGCTCCAAATGGGATATAACGCGGATGGTCCAATCTCTGCTGAACAACGCTACCAACTTTGGAGTTTAGAACCATTTTGGAATGAGTTAACTTCAGTGGGTGCCTTAATCACAGGTGCGACATTACTCTGCTTCTCATTCACAGGATTTGACTCACTCAGTTCTCTGGCTGAAGAAACTAAAGATACTGAGAAAACGCTACCAAAAGCGATTTTCTTAACTGCGTTAATTGCAGGGATTATCTTTATCGTCAGCACTTATTTCATGCAGATCTATTTCCCTAATAATCCGGGATCATACTTCCAGAATATTGCAGAAACTCAACCTGAAATTTTGTTGTTGGTTGGTGGATCTTTGTTCCAGTCTTATGTACTTGCATTTGCCATCATTACTGTTATGGCATCAGGTATTTCTGCACATGCAGGTGTATCACGCCTTATGTATGTTATGGGACGCGATGGTGTCATCAATAAGAAAATTTTTGGTCACATCAGCCCTAAAAACTTCACTCCATCATATAACATCATGATTGTAGGTGCAGTCGCATTAACCGCTGGTTTTATGGATTTAGACTTTGTCATTTCATTAATTAGCTTCGGTGCGTTAACAGCATTTAGCTTTGTGAACTTATCTGTTATCTCACGCTATGCGTTACGCGATGGTCGTACTAAAACAGCGAAAGAAATTATTAATTTCGTTATCGTACCATTACACGGCTTTATTGCAGTATTTGCATTGTGGTTAGAGGTCGATCAAGCATCGCTTAAATATGGTTTGATTTGGGCGATTGGTGGTATTTTGTATTTAGGTTATAAAACCAAAGGCTTTAAATACCCTGCTCCACAACATGATGAGTTTAATGATCGTTAAAAATTGATTTTTTAGAAAGGCGCTTAGGCGCCTTTTTTTATCATGGAAATTGACCAAAATGATCAAACATCAATCAAAATTTCTTATTTAAAAATAAACTCTACATCATAATATGCAGCTTTATTTCAAAATAATGAGACAAATAACACATTTAAACGCAAATACATGAAATTAAATAAAAAATGATTGGCAAAAAATTACATATTTGTCAGGATACTCATTGACCAAAAATTACACGATGTGTATAAAGAGCAAAATATTTGAGTAAAAGCTCTAATAATATTCATTACACAGGGAATGTAATAATGCGTTTGAATACACTTACTGGGGCGATTTTGGTCGCAATGTTTCCAACCGCGGGCGCTTATGCTGCAGCTATGGATCGTTCAGGCCAATCGATGAATGGCTTTTTACAGCCAGGAAACTATGTAGATTTTAGTTACTCAATTTTGGATGCTGATCTTTCTGGGAATATGAGGACAGGTACATCAGGTCCAGGAGGGCCTGCTGGTGATTATACAGATATTCATGATGGCGAAGCTGGTTGGAATATGCCAACTGCTGATCAAGGAAATATTGGCACAGAATTAAGTGGTTCAAAATTAAGTGATATTGCAGATACCTTTGGGTTTGCCAATATTAATTTTAAATATCAGGTAACAGATAAAGTCTCAATGGGTATTATTTTCGATCAACCCTTTGGAGCCAAAGCGTCATATAAAACTATAGATAAAAGACATGATCCAGTTCAACCAAATGTTATACAAATTCCAACAGGTGGACAATATAAAGAAGCCACAGAATATGGTTCCTTTCACAGTGAGAAATATGGTGGTACTCAAGCTGAAGTCAATACTAATAGCTTGTCTTTAGTTTTCGGCTTTCAACCGAATGAAAATATAAATCTCTATGCAGGCCCTGTCTATCAGACAGTGGAAGCTGATGTATTATTACGTGGTACAGCATATAGTCTTTTAGGAGGCTATTTATGTAATAACCAACCCGTAACCGATCCTTTACCAATATCGCAACCTAAAGCTTGTACCACATTCAATGAGAAAGGAAATTCTTCTCAACAATATGCTGGATATCAAGCGTCTATTTCTGAAGAGGGGGCATTTGGTTGGCTTGCTGGTGCAGCTTACCAAATTCCAGAAATTGCTCTAAGAGCCTCTCTAACCTACAGATCCAAAATTAATTATAAAGTTCAAGCTGAAGAGTCAATGCCTCAAGTTAGACAAGATTCCTTTGGCTCTGTAGGAGGGGCAATTTCTGATAAGGATAAAATTCCACTTCTTAGTATAGACTCAAATTTTTATACTGAAGGCAAAACTTCTGCCTCAACCCCACAATCAGTTAATCTTGATTTCCAAACAGGTATCATGGCCGATACTTTGGCGTATATTAATTTGCGTTGGGTGGATTGGTCTGAGTTTAAGATCCGCCCTCACAAATTTGGTCAACTCGTATCTGAAATTACAAAGAGTCAAGGGAAAGGAACACGTGGATTCGATCTTGTCGCATATGAAAAAGATCAAATTTCCGCGACCTTTGGTATTGCTCGTAAATTAAATGACAAACTCGCATTAACCATTATCGGTGGTTGGGATTCTGGTGCAGGTGAATATGTTTCTACCCTAGGTCCATCTGAAGGTTTTTGGAGTGCAGGTTTAGGTGGTCAATATAGCTTTAACAAAAATACCTTCGTTCAAGCGGGTGCACGATATTTTTGGTTAGGCGATGCAAAATCACAATCAGCGAGTTGGTTTGGAACAACACGTTATGATGCTGACTTTAAAGACAATACAGCTATTGGATATAGCTTTAAAATTGGTTACCGTTTCTAGAATTAATAAAGCACGGATTTTATATCCGTGCTTTTTTAAATTAAACGACAGCTAAAACCTAATTTAGTATCAATTTGATTATCTTTGAATCCTAAATACTCAATAAACCTATTTCGATCATCCACAATTTTCTGTTCATCTATAGACATACGATGGTGATTTTTTTGCGCTAAAGAATATGTTTCATCTACAGAAGCTTGATATATATAACATAATTCAAGCTGTTTCTTACTTTTTAACACCAAATTTTTTCCTGTCCGCTCGAAATCATTTCGTTTTAACGCCGCACTCCAATTTTCCAAATTTTTGAACATTTTTGCTTTCATCTGAGCTAATGCTTGATCGATTTCCTGTTGAGTCAATGGATTAATATTATTTAAATCCGCTTGTTCTTTATTTTCATTTTGTGCCATCACTTTAGAGGTCGTCATTCCTGCACAGATGATTACTATAATTCCATAGCTGTATTTTTTAATGTTTTTAATCATACATCCCCGTATCTAATTTATTTCGATAAATTTATGTTCGTATTAGACAACTGATATTTTAAAAAAGCCATTTTAATAATGTAATAGATTGAAATATTAAGGGATTAAGGCATTTTTTTTGCATTATCAATTCACTGATTTAATTATATATTTTTGGTATTGAATTTATGAAAAAAATGTTTCCATTAGGCTGTGCTGGACTAGGCATACAAACCTCATCATTTGAACATCCAGTATCTCTTGAAGAACCATCAATAATGGAAAAATTCGATCTACTTGCAGAATCGAGCGTGTGGGATTTTATCGATCACATTCCGACTCATCGTGAAATGATTGATGATTACATTAAAGGGAGTCAAAAATACAATATTCCAGTTTATTCAGGTTACGGATGCTATATTTGGGGAGAACATGAAAAAATATTCAAAGAAAATATCGAGCTATCATGTGCCGTAGGCGCCAAATACCACAACATTATGCTTGCAGCAAAAGACAGTAAATTCAACTATCTTAATGATCAACAAGTTGCTGATGCCTATTTATATTTTTATGAGTATGCTCAAAGTAAGGGTATAACCATTACCTTTGAAAATCACGTAGATAATTGGTCTGAAGATTATCGCCGGGTAGAGAAAGTTGCAGCTTTAGTCAATCATCAAGGTATTCCATTTAAAATGGCGATGGACTATAGCCACTGTATTTTCAAAATCGAAAATCCAATCGAATCTTATATCTCTTTTCAACATGACCAAGAAGCGATTAGAAAGCTTGATCCTTTCAACTGCGATAGTTTTGCAGATGATTGGTTAAATCAAAATTTGGTACATTGGGGGCAAATACGTCCTGCGGTTCCAAACGGGCCATTAAATACATGGTCCCAAGAATACAGCCCATGGGAAGGTCACGGTCTTAATCGCCCTGGAAGAGGCATTCAATACCCATTTAGGCAGCCACCAAAAAATGCGTGTCCCCATGATGAATGGCATGCATATAAATTAAGCTGCACCCAAGAGGTCATTCGCAAGATGATTGACCATTATTTGGATCATGAGGATACAAATATTGAAATCATGACTGTGGATAATATTAATTTATGGTCCTATGGTTTGGGTTGGAAATATAATATGTTTGCAGATAGCTGCGACATAGCGCGCTATATTAGACAAATATATGCGGAAAGAGCATCAATTCATTATGCTAAAAAAGGGCTAAGTTCTGAGGACTTTATCAATCAATATCGCTCATAAATCATTAGAATAATTAAAAAAAAAGCATTATATAGATAATGCTTTTTTTGTATCGCGAGATTTAAGCTACTGCATTCTCTTCCGCTTTTTTATATGAACGATTATACATTTCTTCTAAATGCTCCCCTACTGTACATGGTGCATATAAAGGTAATTCACCTTCTTTCAATGTTCCTGGAACTGGCTCAATCACAGCGTGATAGTCTGGTTCATAAAAAAATGGAATTGAGTAACGATAAGCACCATTTGAAAAACTATTTTTTACTCGATGTGGATTGGAGTGATATAGACCATTGGTCCATTTTGGAATCATATCACCTAGATTAACTACAAATGTTCCTTCAATTGGTGGTGCTGCAACCCACTCTCCGTCAGGCATGCACACTTCTAATCCGCCTATTTGATCTTGTGCCAAAATGGTGACTGACCCCCAATCTGTATGCGCGCCAACGCCATATGTTTCATCATCATCTCTAGGTGTAGGTGGATAACGCAACATACGTAAGGTTCCCATAGGATCTTTACTAGAAGCATCAAAATAGTTCGATGGCAGATTTAACGTTAATGCCAAAAGTTGCATCAGAAAATTTGCCAGTTTATACATTTCATCGATGTACTCCTGACAAATCAATTCACATTGAGGTAATTCTTCAGGCCACTGATTTGGACCATAGTTTTGATATTTAGCGATTGCAAAAGGATGATCTTGAGGATAATTACGACCACAATAAAACCCTTCTTTATAATCTGGCTTGCCGTAAGGGTCTAATTGCTGACCATTTAGTTTATCAAATCCACGGAATCCAAAAAAATTACGTACATCATATTTTTGCTTAACGTCTTCTGGAAGCGCCAATAATTCTTTTGCTAATGCAAACTGTCGCGTCATCATTTCTAAAGGAACTGTATGATTCTTCACATAGAAAAAACCTGAATGCATCGCAGCTTTTCTCAGTTCAGCAACTGCACGTTTAGTCGCCTCACTTTCTGGTTTGTTTATATCTACGCCTGCTAAATCAATTACTGGTATTCCCATTTTTATCCCCTTGTATCAGGTATACATCTTTTACGTTTTCATTATCTTGCTGAAACTTTCGACAATTTAGGATTGACTAAAATTTGTCTTAAAAGCTAAGTCTCAAACTTAAGTTTTTTCTGGTACAACCTCTGCTACTATTTGATTCTGCTTTTGCTTAGCTCGATTAAAAATCAGATTTAGAATAATTCCAGCAAATGTCGCCGTTGTAATGCCGCCGAGATCAAGTCCACCAACCATAATCGAATAGTTCCCTGCGCCCATAATCACAGTCACTGATGCCACAATAATGTTGCCGTTTTGAGTAAAATCGACTTTATTTTCGATCCAGATTTTCGCACCAGCGATTACAATTAAGCCGAAAACAATCATTGAAGTCCCTGTCAAAATTGCGACAGGTAATGTGCTAATGAGTGCTCCAAATTTTGGTGATAATCCCAGAATAATGGCGACAATACCCGCAATTACAAAAACCACTGTAGAGTAAATACGCGTTGCCGCCATGACCCCAATATTCTCTGCATATGTAGTTAATCCAGTTCCTCCTACAGCACCAGACATAGAGGTACATACCCCATCTGCCAAAAATGCTCTCCCCATATAAGGCGTAATATTTTTGCCTGTCATTTCACTTACAACTTTGAAATGCGCAAGATTTTCAGCAATAAGAATAAATGCGATAGGTAGAATCAGCAGAATTGCATTCATTTGAAATTCAGGTTGATATAAAGTTGGTAAACCAAACCATGCCGCATTTGAAACCGAGCTAAAATCGATTGGTTTACCCATTCCCATCATGTTAGCTAAAACAAAATATACAAGATACGAAACTATCAAACCCACCAATAGCAATAATCGTCTCAACATTCCACTTGTAAATACTGCGACACCACCAATACACATTGCGGTCAACAAAGCCATCCATGTATCAAACTCATTACCTGATACGGCTTTAATCGCCCCAGGTGCTAAATTTAATCCAACAATCATAATGATTGCACCAGCAACAACTGGTGGTAAAAGATTCTCCATCCATTGAGAACCCGTTTTCATTACAAGCAAACCCATCAAGGCATAGAAAATACCACATACCACTATTGCACCTAAGGCAATCCCAATATTTGGATTTAACCCTGAACCGGTATAGCCTGTTACAGCAATCACAGCACCAATAAAAGCAAAACTACCCCCAAGATAGCTTGGCACTCTCCCACCTGTGATAAGGAAAAATAATATCGTACCAATACCAGATAACAGGATCGTTAGACTAGGATCAAACCCCATGAGCAGCGGTGCCAACACTGTTGCACCAAACATGGCAAATGTATGTTGAAGTCCAAGTACAATACTTTGTCCTGCAGGCAAGTACTCGTTCATGGCAACGGGAGTTTTTTCAATATCTCCTTGAAAAGGAGTAAATTTGGAAAACCAATTCTCTTTCATCACATACCACCCCATTGGTAATGTGAGCCAATGTCGAACATCTTTAGACATTGGCTGTACAATGATAAATTCATTTCGTTTAAGTACAAATCACAGTCCGTCTATCAAATTTATCGGAACCATATATTCACTTTAACTAAGCAACAAATATACCAATTGGTCGAATTTCTAATATCTCGTTTGGATGACAGCTAGTTTAAGATCAACAAAAATAAAACCTAACACTCTGTTTTATATAAATATTAAATTCATTAACAAATAAAAAATTTGACCATTTTGTATATTTTTTAAACTTTTACTCAAAAAAAATTGGATTCCCGAAATATAAAATCAAATCGTATTTAAAATCATTATTTTAATTTTATTCTTAATGAATATTTCTTTATATTAGCCAAGTTTTACTAAACTTTTATGCATTAAAAAAGGTCACCTTTCGATGACCTTACTGACTTAAGTTAAATCTTTAAATCCTTGTTGTCGCCATGCTTCATAAACAATCACTGCCGTAGCATTAGATAAATTTAAGCTTCTAGAATTTGGTGCCATTGGCAAACGAATCCAATGTTGCTTTGGGAACATCATACGGACATGTTCAGGTAGTCCGCGCGTTTCAGGCCCCATGAGTAAAGCAACTGGCCTATTCAGATTCGAGGTATGTGGTGTTTCGGTACCTTTGGTCGTTAAAGGATAAATCGAATCTTGATCGACACCTTGACTCGCTAGATTTTCCAGACATGCTTCAATATTATCCCATATCTGCATGCGAGCCCATTCATGGTAATCTAATCCAGCACGCTTTAACTTCTTATCATCCAGCTCAAAACCTAGCGGTTTGACCAAATGTAATTGTGCTCCTGTATTTGCACATAAACGGATAATGTTTCCTGTATTTGCAGGAATTTCTGGTTCGTATAAAACAACATGAATCACAATAATTTCTCAACTTTATAGCAGACTTTTACAGTTCGTCTTGCCATTTCAACTGTTCTCTTAATTTCACCACCTCACCAATAATGGTCAAAGTTGGCGCCTGAATTTGATTTTCTAACACTTTCGAAGCGATATCTGCCAAAGTCCCCACAACAACTTTTTGTTCTGGTGTCGTACCTTTAGAAATTAAAGCAACAGGCATGTCTGCTCGTTGACCATGTTGAATAAGCTTTTCACAGATTTTTTCTAATCCAACAAGCCCCATGTACAGTACCAATGTTTGGTGTTCATACACGAGTTCATTCCATGGAAGTTCAGGAGAACCTTCCTTCAAATGTCCAGTCAAGAAGCGAACACTTTGTGCGTAATCACGATGAGTTAAAGGGATACCCCCATATGCTGAACACCCTGATGCTGCGGTAATCCCTGGAACGACCTGAAATGAAATTCCTGCCTCATAGAGTTCTTGAATTTCCTCACCACCTCGCCCAAAAATAAAAGGATCTCCTCCTTTTAAACGGCAGACACGTTTGCCTTCATTCGCATATTTCACGAGTAAAGCATTAATACCTTCTTGTGGAACAGCATGATTTGACCTTGCTTTACCCACATAGATTTTTTCAGCATCCCGGCGGCATAACTCCATAATAGCACCAGAAACTAAACGGTCATAAATCACAACATCTGCTTGTTGCATCAACCTTAAAGCTTTGAGTGTGAGAAGCTCGGGATCACCTGGACCTGCCCCAACTAAATAAACCTCACCTTTGGGTTTGTTCCATTCTATTAAAGACTGATGAATAATTTTTTCTGCTTCAGCCAGATTATTATTAAATACCCGCTCTTTGAAAGGTCCAGCATACAGCTCTTCCCAAAAGATACGGCGTTCATCAGGATTTTCAATTTTTTGTTTTACACGTTGTCGCCATTCACCAGAGATTTTAGCTAATGTTCCGATTCCATGCGGGATTACAGTCTCAAGTTGAGTTCTAATCTGTCTGGACAATACTGGGGATGTCCCATTACTCGCAATTGAAATAACAAGTGGAGAGCGATCAACAATTGCAGGGACCATAAATCGGCAATGTGGTGGATCATCAACACTATTCACCAATACATTTAAGTTTTCACATTCTTCAAAAACTTGTTGATTCACTAAAGGCTGATCTGTGGCAGCAATCACTAAACGGTAATCGTTTAATTTTAAATCGTGATCTTCAAAATGAGCTTGAATATATTGACCAGAGCTTTTCTCGACAATTTCTAAAAGTTGCGCCTCAATCTCAGGTGAAATAACCGAAATTTTTGCTCCTGATTTTTGCAGTAACAGTGCTTTGCGATATGCAATATGCCCTCCACCGACAATCAAGCAAGGTTGCTGCTGCAATTTTAATGAAATTGGAAAAATATCCACTGAATCGATCCTCATATGCCCACTCTATTTTAGCACCTTCTCCACGACTCAAGCTGCTTAAAAGTAAGCAAGTGGTAGCTTTTTTAACAGATGCATATCGATGAAGGGACCTAAAACGGATAAAACTTGAACTCTATTTGGATAGTCAAAAATCCTGCTGATGCCGATGATAAGTTCAACAGTAAAGGAGATTATCGAGATGGCTGGTTCATATATTGATGTACATTCATCAGCAGGTTCGTTTAAAGCATATCTTTCAGTACCTGAAGCAGGTAAAGGTCCTGGTCTTGTGTTATGTCAGGAAATTTTCGGTGTTAATGAAGTTATGCGTCAAAAGGCAGACTTTTTGGCTGAAGAAGGTTATACCGTTATTGTTCCTGATTTATTTTGGCGTATTCAACCTAATGTAGAACTCGGTTATACCGAAGAAGACTTTCAAAAAGCATATGACTTATATACTCAATTTAATCAAGATCTGGGTATTGAGGATATCAAATCTACAATTGAAACACTCAAATCCCTTGAAACAGTTGATCAAGATGCAGGTACTGGATTGGTCGGATACTGCCTAGGCGGTAAATTGGCATATCTCGCAGCTTGCCGCATTCCAGATTTAAAGTGTTCTGTTTCTTACTACGGTGTAGGAATCGAGCAAAACCTAGAAGAAGCAGTCAACATTCAATCCAAACTGGTTCTTCATTTTGCTGAACAAGATCAATTCTGTGATTCTAACACTCGTGAACAAATCCTACTTGCTCTGCAAAACAACTCAAAAGTCGAAACATATATTTATCCAGATGTTGATCATGCCTTTGCTCGCCCACAGAGTATGCATTATCACAAGCCTAGTGCACTCATGGCACATGAAAGAACCATTACAGCTTTACGCAAAGCAATAGGACCAAATTACGACCTTGCTGCGCTATGGGAAGAGCATGTTCGATTTGAATTTGACACTCGAAATGTTCCAGACACGATGGCCACAATGGTGGCAGAGCCTTATGTCAATCACATTCCAACATTGACAGGTGGCGTCGGCTACAAACAATTAGCTCGCTTCTATCAATACCATTTTGTTCATAACAATCCAAAAGATATGAAACTGACGCCTATTTCACGAACTGTAGGCGCAACTCAAGTCGTTGATGAATTCATTATGAGTTTTACTCATGATGAGGAAATTGATTGGTTAATTCCTGGAATTAAACCGACGGGAAAATATGTAGAGATTCCAATGCTCGGCATTATCAAGTTCCGTGGACCGAAACTATGTCATGAGCATATCTATTGGGATCAGGCAAGTTTACTGGTGCAAATTGGCGTATTAGATCCAACTGGACTACCTGTTGCAGGTGTTGAAACTGCCAAGAAACTTTTAGATGAAACTTTACCCTCAAATGAACTGATGCCAACTTGGCCATCCAGTGAAAATAAACCGATTGGCGAATAAAGGAACTCATTCTGACAATCAGAATTAAGATGAAGGATTATGATCATGTTAAATGAAATGACACCTGTAATACAGTTGGAGCAACGCTCGTTACGCCAACTCTTAGGTCAGTATGCAACTGGGATTACAGTAGTAACTGCATTAGATTCAAATCATAAAAAAATTGGAATGACAGCGAACTCATTTACTTCTGTATCGCTTGATCCACCTTTAATTTTATGGAACATCGCAAAATCTGCGACACATTTCGAAGATTTCAAACAGGCAGAATATTTTGCCATCAATATCTTGAGTGAAGATCAGTATCAAGAGTCTAAGCATTTCTCAAAATCTTCTGATGACAAATTCGAAGGCTTAGATGACGTTGATGAGTATATGGGCATCCCCATTCTAAATAAATCCTTAACCACTTTTGTTTGTCGTCAGTATGAGCTTCATGAAGCTGGAGATCACTACATTATTGTGGGACAAATTGAAGCCTGCCGTAATCAGCTTGGAAATCCATTGGTGTTCCATAACGGGCAATATAAACAAGCAAATCTTCATCAAGCATTTGCTGGTGTATAGCGAATTCACGAAATTTAAGGATTTTTTAAAATGAATCAACATCACTTTTTCAATGATAATCGCTTTCTACTCGGCTCATTTGCTTCTAACTGCTCAGGTGGAATGACCATTTCAACTCTTGAAGATCGATGGAGTGCGAGCTGGGAAAAGAATCTCGAACTTGGAAAAATGCTAGATGAAGCTGGTATCGACTTCATGTTACCGATTGCTCGCTTTACAGGCTATGGCGGTGAAACAGACTTTCAGGGAACAATTTTAGAGACCATGACTTGGGCGGCCGCATTATTGGCTTTAACCAAAGACATTACAGTTTTTGCGACAATTCAGACTGTCCCCAATCATCCAGTTGTAGTTGCCAAGCAGATTGCAACGCTATCTGAGATTAGTCAAGGTCGTATTGGACTCAACATTGTTGCAGGCTGGAATAAACCTGAATATGAAGCACTCGGTCTACATTTACCTGATGATCACGAAACTCGTTATGGTTATGCACAAGACTGGTATGACCTGATTAAAAAAGTATGGACCAGTGAAGAAAAATTTGATTTTGAAAGTAAGTTTTTCAAAACCAAAGGAACTTATGGAAAACCAAAACCACTTGTACATCCGCCTATCTTCAATGCTGCTGGTTCAAAAAATGGACGTGAATTTGCCGTTAATAATGCGGACTTTCTTTTTACACCAGCTTCAGACTTGGGCAGAAGCAAGATTGAAATTGATGAGCTTAAACAAGCAGCTCGCGACGTAAACAGAGAAGTCAATGTGATGACCTTCTCCCATGTCATTTGCAGACCTACACAAGAGGAAGCCAAAGCAGAATGGGATCGTCAATTAAACAATGCTGATACTGTTGCCGTTGACAATCTGATGAGATTAATGTTTGCACATGCTCAAAGTTTCCCAAAAGAGGTTCAACAATCGATACGTGATGCAATGAGTGTAGGCCATGGTGGCTTTCCATTAGTCGGTACACCTGAACAAGTTGCGCAAGGTATTTTAGATTTAAATGAAGCTGGTTTTAGAGGAACGACACTTTCATTCCTCGATTATAGCCGCGAATTTCCTTATTTCCGTGATCATGTTTTACCAATTTTGGAAAAGCATAATATTCGTTAATCCACCACTTAAGCCGACCGTTTCACTGTCGGCTTATTTATTTTAAGAGGGAATTTAGCTGTGAATTATATTTTAAAGGGATTATTCACTGGATCAATCTGCTTTGTATTAGGCACTGCAGTTCAAGCGGCAAATTGGAGTGATACTTCACTGGCTGTCAGTTATGGTCAAGATTTCTCAGAACCATTTAAAGACGGTGATTTTGACAAATATATTTTTAGTCTTGTACACCTAAGCGGCTATAAATATGGCACCAATTTTTTTCAACTCAATATGCATCAATCCTCAGCTGAACCAAATGCGAACAAAGCTTCTGGTCGAGGAGCTCAAGAGGCATATGCAATTTATCGTCATACTTTAGATATCCCAAGTATCACGCAACACAAACTGAATGATTCTAGTTGGTTCAAGACATATGGTTTTACAGTAGGTTTTGACTGGAATACAAAGAATGATGATTATGGTTCAAATCGACAAATGTATGTTGCTGGTCCAAGTGTTACATTAAATACACCAGGCTATCTTAATCTCAGTTTGCTAGGCTATTACGAGAGCAATGATGCTAATGTACTGAGTAAAAAATATACCTATGATCCTTACTTAGCACTTCAAGTGCTTTGGGATTTTCCTATTATGCAATCGAATTGGAATTATCAAGGCATAGGTGTTTGGATGAGTACCAAAGGGAAAGATCCTTTTGGTGAGCCTACCGCCAGTGAAATCTTTGTAGACATGTCTTTAATGTATTCTTTACTTAAAGATAAATCTGCCAATCAACCAAAATTGAAAGCTGGGATTGCTTATCAATACTGGAAAAATAAATATGGTAATGATGCATCTGGTGTTGCTGGTTCAGGAGCGACCGCGAGTAGCCCTATGTTACGTGTCGCTTACCACTTTTAAATAACATATCAAATTAATCTAATTTAGTACCAAAAGAGTATTTTTATATTCTGCTATTTTAGATTAATTTATTTATTTGAGATAAAACAAAAAAAGCAAAATCATGGATTGATTTTTGCATAAGTAATGATAAGCAAGCTAAGGATAGAGGTATTTATGTATAGCCAGCAACACAGGTCTATTTCTACGATTCAATCACATACGCAGAATATTCATGATGCCAACCATTGTCTTGATTTAATCATTGGCCCACATGATTTAGTCGATTTTAATCAATATGAACCATTGGATTTTAGTTTTAATGGATCGCAAATCGGTCGTATGATTATTGGGGATTTAACATATGGTAAAGATGTAATTTTCAAAACGCATACGCATGAAAATATGAACCACTTTTGTATAACGCGCCCTAAAAATGGGCGACCACTATTTAAAAAAGATGGTCAAACTTTTTACGCCTGTTATGATCAAGCATCCATTGTTTCACCTGAAGATAAATTTGAACTAATTATTGACAAAGACTGTGTGCAAACATTCATTTCTTTTTCAAAGACTTTTGTTGAAAAAATACTTTCAGATTTAATCTCTCAGCCAGTTACCGAACCTTTGGTATTTCAAAATGTGATGGATCAAAACAACCCGAAAATTAAAGCATGGTGGGATTTAATTGACAGTATTAAAAATTTCACAAACAATTTTACCAATACTTCATTTTTTCAAGAAATGCGCTCAGATTTTGAATATATTATTGTGAAGTCATTATTATTATCTCAACCCAATAACTATAGTGATTTAATTTATAAAAATACTTTAGATTATCCTGACTTCTTTACTCGCTTGTTAGAATTCATACAAAAAAATATACATCAAAAAATTGAAATTTCAGATTTAGAATATGCATCTGGATTAAGCAAAAAAAAGCTGAATACAATTTTCAAAAAATATTTAAAATGCAGTCCAAATGCTTATATACGCCATTACCGACTTAAATGTATTTATAATGAAATTTCACAGTCTACGCATAAAATTAATATTACTGAAATTGCTTATAAATGGGGTGTTACACATTTAGGTCGTTTTTCACTTGAGTATAAAGATGCATTTGGGGAAAAACCGAGTGAGACCTTAAAAAAAATTATTGAAAGGCAAACAGGCAGTGCTCAACTCATTCATTAAAACACGTTCATTAAAACACTCAAAAAAAAAGCTAACTCAATTGAGTTAGCTTTTTTGTGTTTTATCGATTAATCGATAAAACTTTGTCCACCCATATAAGGACGTAAGACTTCAGGAATCTCAATCGAACCATCTTCACGTTGATAGTTTTCCATTACCGCGAGCAAAGTACGACCAACTGCTAAACCTGAACCATTCAAAGTATGAACAAACTCTGTTTTCTTTTGATCAGCACGGTAACGAGCTTTCATACGACGAGCCTGGAAATCCCCCATGTTTGAACACGATGAAATTTCACGATAGGTATTTTGGCTTGGTACCCAAACTTCTAAGTCATAAGTCTTCGTTGCACCAAAGCCCATATCACCACCGCATAAGATGATTTTGCGATATGGCAATCCAAGCGCCTGTAAAATACCCTCAGCATGCCCTGTTAAATCTTCCAATGCTTGCATAGAGTCTTCAGGTTTAACAATTTGAACCATTTCAACTTTGTCAAATTGGTGCTGACGAATCAAACCGCGTGTATCACGACCATAAGAACCAGCTTCACTACGGAAACAAGGTGTATGAGCAGCATATTTTAACGGTAGACGCTCAGGATCAATAATCTCATCACGCACAAAGTTAGTCACAGGTACTTCAGCAGTTGGTATCAAGTAATATTCTTTGTCACCTTGAAGCTTGAACAAATCTTCTTCAAATTTAGGCAACTGACCAGTTCCACGTAATGAATCAGCATTTACTAAATACGGTACATAAGCTTCTGTATAGCCATTTTTCAATGTATGTGTATCTAACATGAACTGCGTTAGTGCACGTTGTAAACGTGCAAGCGGACCCTTGAGCACACTGAAACGAGTACCTGTTAACTTAGTCGCTGTTTCGAACTCGAGTCCACCCATCCACTCACCAAGATCAGTGTGATCTTTAATTTCAAAGTTGAATTCACGAGGCGTACCCCATTTTAAAATTTCAACGTTGTCATTCTCATCTTTGCCCTCTGGCACCGACTCATGAGGTAGGTTTGGAATAGAAAGTGATTTTGCTTCAATTTCAGCTTGTAGTTCTGTTAACGCAAGCTCAGCGGCTTTAATTTCATCTCCGATCGCGCTCATACGAGCCATGATTTCAGAGGCATCACCACCTGCTTTTTTGATTTGACCAACTTGTTTAGCACCCGAATTACGTTCTGCTTGTAAAGCTTCAGTCTTAGACTGAATTTCTTTACGACGAGCCTCTAAAGATGCCCATTCTTCTACGTTGAGTTGCACGCCACGTTTAGCTAAGGCTAAATTTACAGCCTCTATATTATTTCTAAGTAATTTCGGGTCGATCATGGTTAATCTTTTCAGGGAAAAAAACTGCCTATAGTGTAAGCGCTTCGTTGAAAAAAATACAGTCGAAGCGCTGACAGCTGAAGCTTATTGAATCAAATTAAAATAGAGTCAATTACTCAGCAGCGAGTTTGGGTAGGTTTGGAAGAAATTCTGACTGTATCAAACCATTCACACTCACATAAGGTAAAGTGAGTTCAGACATTCCTTCAGCATAGGACGCGAGTTCATACAGCGGATAAACAAAGACGATACCATCAACTCCGTAATAGAAATTGTCACTTAATTCGAGTTTATCTTGTTCAATATTGTGATCTGTAAGCCACATACTATTAGCACTATAAAGTGTTTCTAATAGCTTTTTATTTTGACCTTTCACAATTAAATCTTGTAGTGCTATTCTTTTTTTAGTTTTTAAATCGAAATGAACATATTCTTTGTGGTACATCCCATGTGCTGCACCAGCAGGATATACATAGCTCAGATATTCAAAACTCGCTATATTCTGATGTTGACTTAAATAACGTACCACAGTCTGACTCTGACTCAACTTCAGCGGATCCACAGTAGTTGTCTCTGTATTCTTAGTAGCCGATTGGAATGGTATAGGGTCTGCTTTTTCAATTCGATTTTTAAAATACGTATTAATCCACGGATGATTAGTTTCAACCGTTTGGAATGAATATTCTGTACACCCTGCCTCATCGCATACTTGCTTCTGTTTAGGCTTTAATTCGACGTTCTTCGATTCGATATACCAAGATTCTGATTGTTTTGCTTGCACAGCAGTCTCATTGCTTTTTTTAGTTTCTGCATCAGATTTAGGCTGACAAGCGCCTAACATGATCATTGATGCACAAATAACACTCAATTTTCCAAACCGATTCATGTGTTTTAGCATATAGCCTCCAATAAAAATGAGTGTTTAACACAGAGACTATAAATTCTAGATGACATGAATTCAGTTGAAATTTGTAGTTAAAAAAAGCAGCGATAAACGCTGCTTTTATATTATTGGTCAATAATGTCTGTGCCTTTAGGCGGTGTAAAGTTAAATGTTGAATCCGGAATACCTGCATTCACTTTCACATTACTAAATTTAACGTGTGTAGTTTGTCCTAATGAATCTTCTAAAATCATTAAGCTTGGCGCTTTATTTGCACCGAAACTAATGGTCAGACTCTGAAAGGCACCATCTTTCTGCTTAGGATATAACGTGTAATAAGTTTTAGCTTTATTTGGCTGTGTTACACGATATGACTGCATAATTTGGTTGGTATTACCAGACAATAATAATGCTGGTGTATTGGCAACTTGCTCATCCATATTTTGACGAATTGCCTGCTGTAGATCTGGGTCATAGATCCAAATCATCTTTCCAGAAGTCACAATTGTTTGTTTTGCTGGTGCTGTAGTTTCCCAATAGAACTTACCTGGACGAGCAACTTTCATCACCCCAGTAAAAGTCTGATTCATATGTTGAGCACTCAAACCTTGTTTTTGTGGTGCTTTACTAGATTTAGTTGCTTTCGTTGTTTGTTCAAAATTTGCCGTTAAACTTTTTATTCCGTTTAATTGACGAACCAAGTTTGCGGTCGCTTGTTGCTCCGAAGCAGCCACTGGCGCTGCGAAAACTTGAGTGCTTGCGACTGGTGCCATCATTGCAGCACTCATTGTAATTGCACCAATCGTTTTACGAAGCATTGTCATGATCCCACCTTTTGTTATTGATCATCATTTGATATGGAGTCATCTTAAACCAAATTTGATCGCTAATAATTGAGAAAATAAGAACTTTTGTATTGTTATTTAGCTAAATTGTTGAAAATACTTCATCATGATGAAGATTCACTTCAGTTCAAAAACTTTCTTTCAGATATAAAAAAACCCACTCAAGAGTGGGTTTTTTGGTTATGCCTGATAAAACTTATACAGTTTCAACAGATACATAACGACGGCCAAATTGACCTTTAACTTCGAATTTGATCACGCCATCAGCGGTAGCAAATAAAGTATGGTCACGACCCATACCAACGTTAGCACCAGCGTGGAACTCTGTACCACGTTGACGAACGATAATGTTACCAGCAGTCACAGCTTGACCACCGAACATTTTAACACCTAACATTTTAGGATTTGAGTCACGACCGTTACGTGTCGAACCACCGGCTTTTTTAGTTGCCATGTCTATTTACTCCTCGTAATTAGCCTGAAATAGCTGTAATTTTCAACTCAGTGAACCATTGACGGTGACCTTGTTGTTTACGATAGTGTTTACGACGACGCATTTTGATGATGCGGATTTTGTCGTGACGACCATGGCTAACTACTTCAGCAGTTACTTTAGCACCAGCAACAACTGGAGCACCAATTTGAATGCTATCACCGTTCACTAACATTAATACGTCATCAAACGTAATAGTAGAACCAGTTTCAGCTTTCAATAATTCAACTTTAAGGGTTTCACCCTCAACAACACGGTGTTGTTTACCACCGCTTTGGATTACTGCGTACATAATGTACTCCAACAGGCCCGTGTCGTCGTGCCGATAAAGGAATATATCGATCTTAAAACGAACGCCACTGGGGGTTATTCAAGGGCAAAGATTTTAAGTGATAATGAAATAAACAACAAGGTCTTTTGTCTAAAAGTTAACTTTCATCCCGAAATATCTATTTCTTACATGAAAATAACAATTTGCTGATTGATTAAACTATATTTATTCACAAAATGAACTACTTCGAATATCAAATAACGTATCAAGTTTTATTGGTATTATGAAGATTAAATCACAAACATGAATAGAAACTGAACAACATTAAGAAAATCATGCATATTCATGTGGCAAAGCGACCAAAACTTTCACTTAAATTGTTACACTAGCTGAGTAACATCTACTGTTTGTATAAGGACTTCATTGTTATGGCCATCGATTTTAAGCAAGACATTCTCGCACCTGTTGCTACAGACTTTGCTGCGATGGACCAACTTATTAATGAAGGAATCAGCTCTAAAGTTGCTTTGGTGATGTCAGTCAGCAAACATGTGGTTGAGGCAGGTGGTAAACGCATGCGTCCTATTATGTGTTTATTGGCTGCTCGCGCTTGCGGTGAAACTAACCTAGAGCATGCCCAAAAGTTAGCTGCAATTATTGAAATGCTGCATACCGCTACACTGGTACATGATGATGTCGTAGATGAGTCTGGGTTACGCCGTGGTCGTCCTACAGCGAATGCAACATGGAATAACCAAACCGCTGTCCTCGTTGGAGACTTCCTGATTTCTAGAGCTTTCGATTTGCTCGTAGATTTGAACAATATGGTGTTATTAAAAGACTTCTCAACAGGAACATGTGAAATTGCTGAAGGAGAAGTACTTCAACTGCAATCTCAACATCAACCTGAAACCACTGAAGCGACTTATTTAGATATTATTCACGGCAAAACATCTCGTTTGTTTGAATTGGCGACTGAAGGCGCTGCGATTCTTGCCAATCAACATCAATATCGTGAAGCACTCAGAAAATACGCAGGTCATTTCGGGAATGCATTTCAAATCATAGATGACATACTCGATTACACCTCTGACGCAGAAACACTTGGTAAAAATATTGGCGATGACTTAATGGAAGGTAAGCCAACACTGCCACTGATTGCTGCTCTACAAAAAACTTCTGGAGCAGAGCACGATATTATCCGTCGTAGCATCACTACAGGTGGTACTGAACATTTGGATCAAGTGATTCAGATTGTTCAAAACTCTGGTGCACTAGATTACTGTCGCGAACGTGCTGTTGAAGAAACTACAGCAGCTCGTGAGGCATTGTTACAACTGCCTGAAAGTATTTATCGTCAAGCGCTTGATAATTTGGCGCAATTAGCATTAGATCGAATCCAATAAACTTCAACTAAAAAAATTTGCGTATGCATATAAACTTTAATGATCTTTTTAAACAAATGCAGGAGCAACTTGACCATCATCAAGCTGCTCCAGACGAAAACATACTCATTGAACTCGTTAATCGCATCCGTCCATCAGACAGTTATAACCTAGAAGAAATTAATCAAAAATTTCAGGCGTTGATACAAGCGTTATTAATTACGCCGACTGCTGCCACCACTTTTCAAGCCTATATCGTTCATCTGATCAATCGCTATAAACAAACCACTATTTATGCGGACAGTGGGATTCTTTCTCTAGATGGTTTTTGGAATCAGTTGGGTCAACGAATGGGAGCGCATGTTCTTCCCCTTTTGACCGATGAAACTGATCTAAAAGATTTAGTCTTCCGTGTCTTTCATTTACGTAGCGATAAATATTGGCTAGAAAATATTGAAGATCAGCAATGGATTCAGTTTTTTCAGATTGTCAATCAAAGTAATGGCAGCTTAGATGCAAAATTTGGCATCAAACGCGACATGATTAAAGCCATTACAGTTTTATCTTACCGTATCAGCGGTATTGGACTTTATCCTGAGTTTATTAATGCACAACCAGAACTGACTGAATATGAGTCACCTTTTTTGGTGCAGAATCGTGAAATAATTGAATTTATTGAGCTATACAAAAAACATTATAGTGAAGCTGATGATCTTACTGAAATGGTCGTACCCGACGCCAACCAGGCTTTGGTGATGATCGAGCAGTGCCGCGATGTCGTTTTGAAGATTCGTCGTGCTACGAAAAGAATTGGGGTGAGTTTAAGTCTCACTTATTTATTGTCTTTGCTTGAGCAATGTTTAGATCGTATTGAACTATTACTGAACTTATTGACTGAAACTGGAAAAGTTCAATACTTAGCACTCGCTGAGTTATGTCAAGATTTAGTTGCGGCTCACTATGAGGAGCGAAGTGTTCGAGAGCTTTTAAAAACAAACAGTGAATTAATCGCATTACAAGTCACTGAAAATGCCAGTAAAACTGGCGAACATTATGTAAGTACCAATAAAGCTGGTTTCTTCAGTATGTACAAATCAGCCGCAGGTGCAGGCGTCATTATCGCTATCATGGCGACCTTGAAGATTCTCACTGCGCGCATCGCCATGGCACCTATCATGCAAGCCTTCGCGTATAGCATGAACTATGCATTAGGTTTCATGTTGATCCATGTACTCCATTTTACGGTTGCAACCAAACAACCTGCTATGACTGCAGCTGCCCTAGCCGCGACAGTTCAACAAAAGAAAGGGTCTCGAACTGCACAAATCGCAGAACTTGCTGCACTGATTATCAATATTATCCGTACGCAGTTTGTCGCTATTCTCGGCAATATTTCCATTGCAATCCCGGTTGCAGCATTGATCACCATGATGTGGCCGTTGATTTTGGGTGAACAATTACTCAATCACAGTAAAGCAACATATTTACTTCATAGTTTAAATCCTTTTACATCCCTAGCAGTCCCACATGCAGCTATTGCAGGTGTATGTCTATTTTTATCTGGTTTGATCGCAGGTTACTTCGACAACATGGCAGTGTATCGTAAAGTCGGACCTCGCTTAAAAGCACATCATCGCTTAAAAAACTGGCTAGGTGCTGACAGACTGGAAAAGTTTGCAAACTATATTGAACGTAATTTAGGAGCACTAGCCGGGAATTTCCTGTTCGGAATCATGCTAGGCAGCATGGGGACAATTGGCTTTATTCTTGGTCTGCCTTTAGATATTCGTCATATTGCCTTTGCTTCAGCAAACTTTATGCAGGGCCTATTGAGTATCAATGGCACGCCTGAAATAGGGCTCATTATTGTTTCATTCCTTGGTGTATTATTAATTGGTTTGACCAACTTATTTGTCAGCTTTAGTCTCACTATTATTGTGGCATTACGCGCAAGACGTGTTCGTTTTGAACAATGGAAACCTCTGGCAAAATTAGTATTTACTCACTTTGTTACACGACCAATGGACTTTTTCTGGCCCCCCAAACAACCTTTAGAGGTCGAAGATCCAATTTCACCAAAGAAATCTTCTCATTAGATATTAGTGTTATTTTTTGTGCTAAAAATAAGATGCACATTGTAATGAAATTACTATAAATTATGCTTTTACACTGACTTGAAAAAAAGTGTACTGGCGAGTACACTTTGACGCATTCATGCAATAAATGTATGCGACTATAATATAACTCAGGTTATTTTATATGCCTTACTTACTGATTTTAATAGGTTGTTTAGGAATAACGATAAGTAGTATAGGAATCTATATTCCAACGATACAACAGCTCGATCTCACTGCTGTTTCATGGATGAGTCAACACCGCAATCCCCTCTTAGATGGAATTGCGGTTTTATTGTCTCATGTTGGCGGTTTACCGATCATGCTGATGTGCGTGGCGATTTGGACCTTACAGCAATGGCGATTAAAACAATATGCTAACTGTCTATTTATCTCACTTGGTCTCGTTGGTGGTGCCTGTCTTGGCTGGTTACTCAAATATGCTTTCGACCGACCTCGTCCAAATGCAATTTATCAAATCGTTGAAACTTATGGAGCCGCATTTCCAAGCGCACATAGTCTCTATGCAGCAGTGATTGCTGGTTTGATGATCATGATCTTTCGAAACCATCATCAAAGTAGAATCATTTTCGTCGCTGCCTGTATATGGTTTGTTGGCATGGGTTTTTCACGGGTTTATCTCGGTGCTCATTACCCGACAGATGTTGTTGCAGGTTGGAGTATTGCGTTGATATGGCTGACTATACTGTGGTTAGTCCTATCACAACGGATAGCAAAGCAAACAATTATTTTTAGAGAAAAATCTAACGAGGTGGAATAATGATGTCGGCAAAGCTTTGGGCCCCTGCCCTCACTGCTTGTGCTCTTGCAACAAGTATTGCACTTGTGGGTTGTAGCAAAGATCCAAAAGATGCAGAGCAAGCCGCTGCACAACAGCAAATGCCGCCAACTGAAGTTGGTGTCATCGTTGCTCAACCACAAAGTGTTGAACAAACTGTCGAGCTTTCGGGTCGAACTTCAGCCTATCAAATTTCTGAAGTACGTCCGCAAGCAAGCGGTGTGATTTTAAAGCGTCTGTTTGCTGAAGGTAGTTTTGTGCGTGAAGGACAACCTCTGTACGAAATTGATGCAAATACCAACCGTGCGAACTTAGACAGTGCAAAAGCAGCCTTAGTTCGTCAAAAAGCCAATCTCAATGCGCTTCAAGTTAAAGCTGACCGTTATCGCCAACTTGTCGGTATCAATGCTGTGTCTAAGCAAGAATTTGATGATCTACAAGCACAAGTTAAATTGGCACAAGCAGATGTTGCAGCTTCAGAAGCAGCGGTGAAAAATGCGCAGATTAACTTAGGTTATTCTACTGTTCGCTCACCCATTTCAGGGCAATCAGGTCGCTCTAGTGTGACTGCAGGTGCATTGGTAACGGCTAATCAACCTGAAGCATTGGTAACAATCCAACAGCTTGATCCAATCTATGTCGATATCAACCAATCAAGTGCTGAGCTTCTTCGTTTACGTCAACAGTTGAGTCAAGGCAGCATCGACCGCAGCAACAATACTAAAGTTCGTTTAAAACTTGAAGATGGCAGCATCTACCCTATTGAAGGTAATCTTGCATTCTCTGATGCAAGTGTAAATCCAGAAACAGGGACAGTTACCCTACGTGCTGTGTTCTCAAATCCGAACCAATTATTATTGCCAGGAATGTTCACTAATGCTCAAATTGTGCAAGGTGTAATTCCTAATGCGATTTTAGTGCCTCAAGCGGCTGTGACCCGTACACCAACAGGTCAAGCGACTGCGATGATCGTGAATGCGAAAGGTGCAGTTGAAGTACGTCCAATTGAGACTGCAGGTGTGCAAGGTAAAGATTGGATTGTGACCAAAGGTCTAAATACGGGTGATAAGGTCATTGTAGATGGTGTGGCGAAAGTTAAACCCGAACAACAAGTTGTAGCTAAACCTTACCAACCTCAAGCTGCAGCACCTCAAGCCGGCAAAGATGGTCAACAAGCAAAGCCAGCAGCTCAATCTGAACAAAAAGCTACTTCAAATGCATAAGGAGTAGACTGAATGGCTCACTTTTTTATCCATCGCCCAATTTTCGCTTGGGTGATTGCATTGGTCATCATGTTGGCGGGTATTTTATCCCTCACCAAGATGCCAATTGCGCAATACCCAACGATTGCACCACCAACGGTATCGATTTCTGCAACATATCCGGGTGCATCTGCTGAAACTGTAGAAAACACAGTAACGCAAATTATTGAACAACAAATGAATGGCTTGGATGGGTTACGTTACATCTCATCTAACAGTGCTGGTAATGGACAAGCTTCCATTACTCTAAACTTTGAACAAGGTATCGATCCTGATATTGCACAGGTACAAGTTCAAAATAAACTTCAATCAGCGACTGCACTTTTGCCTGAAGACGTACAACGTCAAGGTTTAAAAGTTACCAAGTCTGGCGCAAGCTTCTTACAAGTTATTGCGTTTTATTCTGAGTCAGATGCATTAGATGCAAATGACATTAAAGACTATGTAAACTCAAATATCTCTGAACCACTTAGCCGTGTGACTGGTGTTGGTGAAGTGCAAGTATTTGGTGGTTCATATGCTATGCGAATTTGGATGGACCCATCCAAAATGGCCAACTTGCAAGTTACACCGAGTGATATTGCAAATGCATTAAGAACTCAGAATGCGCAAGTGGCGGTAGGTCAGTTAGGTGGTGCACCTTCTGTACAGGGTCAAGTTTTAAATGCGACTGTAACTGCTCAAAGTCTTTTACAAACACCTGAACAATTTTCAAATATTTTCCTTAAGAACTCACCAAATGGTGCACAAGTTCGTTTAGGTGATGTCGCTAAAATTGAATTAGGTGCAGATAATTATGCATTTGACTCTAAATTTAATGGTCAACCTGCAGGTGGTGTAGCGATTCGTTTGGCAACGGGTGCAAACGCATTAGATACAGCCCAAGCGATTGAAGATCGTTTAAAAGAATTACGTCCAAACTACCCAACAGGTATGGTGGACAAACTTGCATTTGATACAACACCATTTATTGAGCTCTCAATTAAAAGTGTTGTGAAAACCTTAATTGAAGCGATTATCCTCGTATTCTTGGTCATGTTCTTGTTCCTACAAAACTGGCGTGCAACCATTATTCCAACAATGGCTGTTCCAGTGGTTGTATTGGGTACATTTGCCGTGATCAACATGTTCGGATTCTCGATCAACACATTAACCATGTTCGCTATGGTTCTCGCCATTGGTCTTCTGGTGGATGATGCGATTGTCGTCGTAGAAAACGTTGAACGTGTGATGACAGAAGAGCATCTTGAGCCTGTGGAAGCGACTGAAAAGTCGATGGGACAGATCTCTGGTGCATTGATTGGTATTACCTCTGTCTTAACTGCAGTATTCGTACCTATGGCATTCATGGGGGGTACGACAGGTGTAATTTATCGTCAGTTCTCTATCACACTCGTTACAGCAATGATCCTTTCATTGATTGTTGCATTAACCTTTACCCCTGCATTGTGTGCGACCATGTTGAAAAAACATGATGCCAACAAACCTCAAAGCAATAACATTTTTGCCCGTTTCTTCCGTTGGTTTAACAATGGTTTTGACAAAATTTCGGTGAAATATCAAAACGGCGTAAACCGTTTAACACATGCCAAGCTATTTGCAGGATTGGTCTATGGTGTTGTGATTGCTGTGATGGGCTGGTTATTTGTCAACCTTCCTTCTTCATTCTTACCAGATGAAGACCAAGGTGTGGTGATGACTCTCGTTCAGCTACCACCAAATGCAACGCTTGAACGCACTGGTAAAACAATTGATCAAATGACAGGCTTCTTCCTCAATAACGAGAAAGAACATGTTGAATCTGTATTTAGTGTTGCTGGTTTCTCGTTCACAGGTATTGGTCAAAATGCGGGTCTTGCCTTCATTAAGTTGAAAGACTGGAAAGACCGTACCTCTCCTGAATCTCAGGTCGGTGCAATTATCCAACGTGGTATGGCACTGAATATGATTGTGAAAGATGCCAGCTATATCATGCCTCTTCAACTTCCAGCAATGCCGGAGTTGGGCGTGAGTGCAGGCTTTAACCTACAGTTAAAAGCAGCTGCAGGTCAAAGTCACGAGCAATTATTAGCAGCACGTAATGCTGTACTCGGCTTAGCTTCTCAAGATCAGCGCTTAACAGGTGTTCGTCCTAACGGACAAGAAGATACGCCTCAATATCGTGTCATCGTCGATCATGCTCAAGCAGGTGCTATGGGAGTCAGCATTGCTGAAATCAATAGTACGATGGGTATGGCATGGGGTGGTTCATACATTAATGACTTCATCGATCGTGGTCGTGTGAAAAAAGTGTATGTCCAAGGTGAAGCGAGCTCTCGTATGATGCCTGAAGACTTAGACAAGTGGTATGTCCGCAATAACCAAGGTACGATGGTTCCATTCTCAGCGTTCGCAACAGGCGAATGGACTTATGGTTCACCACGTTTAGAGCGTTATAACGGCGTTTCTTCCATGAACATCACAGGTACTCCAGCTCCAGGTGTGAGTTCGGGTGATGCAATGGCCGCGGTTGAAGAAATCATTGCAAAGCTTCCTTCAATGGGCTTACAAGGCTTCGATTACGAATGGACAGGTTTATCTCTCGAAGAACGTGAGTCTGGCGCACAAGCACCATTCCTTTATGCTCTTTCGTTATTGATTGTCTTCCTCTGCTTGGCAGCCTTATATGAAAGTTGGTCTATCCCATTCTCTGTACTCATGGTTGTGCCATTGGGTATTGTTGGTGCACTTGCCTTAACATTCTTGGGAATGATTATTTTGAAAGATCCAAACCTTTCAAATAACATCTACTTCCAAGTGGCGATTATTGCCGTGATTGGTTTGTCCGCGAAGAATGCGATCTTGATTGTAGAATTTGCGAAAGAGCTTCAAGATCAAGGTGAAGAACTCTTCGAAGCAACCTTGCATGCCGCGAAAATGCGTTTACGTCCAATCATTATGACCACATTGGCTTTCGGTTTTGGTGTTCTTCCACTAGCTCTCGCTTCTGGCGCAGGTGCAGGAAGTCAACATTCCGTGGGTTATGGTGTACTTGGTGGTGTAATCAGCTCAACACTTTTAGGGATCTTCTTTATTCCAGTGTTCTATGTATGGATCCGAAGTATCTTTAAAACAAAACCAAAACAAAATAAACAGGAGCAAATTTCGTGATGCAAAACGTATGGTCTATTACAGGTCGTAGCATTGCGGTATCTGCAATTGCGCTTGCTTTGACAGCATGTCAAAGCATGCGTGGTCCAGAACCGGTCACTCAAGCCAATATTCCAGGAAGTTATCTTGGCAATGCTTCTGGTCCATCTATTGCGGAGCAAGGTTATAAAGATTTTTTTGTAGATCAACGCTTAATCCAAGTTTTGGATTTAGCCTTGGCAAATAACCGTGATCTTCGTAAAGCGACGCTAAATATCGAATTAGCACGTCAACAATTTCAAATCAGCCAAAACAATCAATTGCCTACGATTGGTGCAAGTGGTGGTGTTTTACGACAAGACACGGTCAATTCGCCAAGCCCAGTAACAACCTATAATGTAGGTTTAGGTTTAACGGCTTATGAAATTGATTTTTGGGGTCGTGTTAGAAGCTTGAAAGACAATGCCCTAGACACTTATCTTTCAACTGCAAGCGCACGTGATGCCACTCAAATTGCCTTGATTAGCCAAACAGCTCAAGCTTGGTTGGCTTACTCATATGCGCAAGCGAATCTTAAGCTCGCTGAACAGACGCTAAAAGCTCAACTTGAATCTTACAATCTCAACAAAAAACGTTTTGATGTGGGAATCGACAGTGAAGTTCCGCTTCGTCAGGCTCAAGTTTCTGTTGAGACGGCACGTGGTGATGTTGCTGAATACAAGACTCAAATTGCACAAGCGGTTAATGCGTTAAACCTCCTTGTAGGTCAACCACTACCTGACAATTTATTGCCTAAAGAGAGAATCACACGTGTGACATCAACCACTGCTTTTGCGGCTGGTTTGCCAAGTGATCTACTCAACAACCGTCCAGATGTTAAAGCGGCTGAATATCAGCTAAGTGCGGCTGGTGCGAATATCGGTGCTGCAAAAGCGCGTTTATTCCCAACCATTAGCCTCACAGGTTCAGCAGGTTATGCATCAACAGACTTAAGTGATTTATTCAAGTCTGGCGCTTTTGTTTGGTCTGTTGGTCCTAGTCTAGATATACCAATCTTTGACTGGGGTACACGTCGTGCCAATATTAAAGTCTCTGAAACACAGCAACAGATCGCATTGTCTGATTATGAAAAATCAATTCAATCTGCGTTCCGTGAAGTGAATGATGCTTTGGCAGTGCGTCAAAATATCGGTGAACGTTTAACTGCACAACGCCGTTTAGTTGATGCGACCAATACAACCTACAAACTCTCAAATGCCCGCTTCCGCGCTGGTATTGACAGTTTCTTAACTGTATTAGATGCGCAACGTACATCGTATAGTGCTGAGCAAGGTTTATTGCTGCTTGAACAAGCGAACCTTAACAACCAAATCGAGCTCTATAAATCACTCGGTGGTGGCTTAAAAACTAATACTACGGATCAAGTGATTTATCAGCCTTCAAGCTCAGATTTAAAATACGACAAGAAGTAATTTTTTGTTTAAACAAAGCTCACCTCGGTGGGCTTTTTTATTGTCCCAAATACTGATATTTTGTCATTAATTATCCTTTTTAAAACGACTTCAATCACATGCTGTTAAGTAATTTAGAATCTGTACCTGGTCATCAAATTCAACAACAATTTGACGTGGTATATGGCAGTACCGTCAGAAGTAAACACGTCGGGCGTGATTTACTCGCAGGACTTAAGAATATCGTCGGTGGAGAACTCACCGCATACACGGAATTACTTGAAGAGTCTCGTCAAGAAGCAATGAATCGTATGATTGATAAAGCACGTGGCTTAGGGGCGAATGCGATTGTCGGAATTCGTTTCTCAACTTCCAATATTACCCAAGGTGCTTCCGAATTATTTGTTTATGGCACAGCTGTGTATGTCACACCGAATGCACCTAAAATTCCTGATCCATTCACCTCTTAAGGATTCGTTATGGATGGTATCATTTTTCAGGTGGTCATCTTTCTCATCCTATTTTGTATTGGATTTGGATTTGGTCGCTATAATGAACAAAAGCATCTTAAGCAACTTGATGAACAAGAAGCGCGCTTAGCTTATATCAAGTTAGATAGTCAGCGTTTTAAAACTTCTGAAAACCATGGACAAATGATCAGCAGTAATGTTGTGATTTCGCATGATTATTTTAAGTTTGTACTTGCGCAAATCCAAAATTTCTTTGGTGGACGCTTACGCAGTTATGAAAGTATTGTTGAACGTGCAAGACGTGAAGCTATTGTTAGACTTAAACTTGAAGCTGAAAAAATGGGCGCAACTGAAATCTTAGGGTTAAGACTCAGCACCACAGATTTAGGACTTCAAGGTGGAATGGTTGAAGTATTCGCTTACGGAACTGCTATACAAAAGAGAGACTAAAAGTCTCTCTTTTTCTTTACAGGTATGTAGTAGTCACTCAAGCCCTATACTTTATTTGAGGAGTCTTCAAACCCCTTATCGCTCGCATGATCATTGAGATAGAAAACCAGACATAGTTGATAAAATTTTTCTCATCGATACGCGGGTCACGATCATTAAAAATTACTTTACTTTCATTTTTCGGATCATTCGATACAGTATTGCTGGTGATAACCGTGAAATAAAGACGCCTAATTTTTCTTTTGCCCCACCCACGACAATATACTCATCCCCTTTCAATAATGCCTGTACGGTTTGTTTAGCAAATTCCTCTGCTTCTAAACCATTTTCAATAGCCTCATCTTGATAACCTTGGGGCTTTCCTTCACCGTTTAAAGCGTTAAAGGACACATTGGTTTTCACGAATCCCGGGAAAATCACCGAGACACCCACACCATCTTGCGCAACTTCAGCACGTAAGCTATTCGCCCACATATGAATCGCACCTTTGGCTGCCGAATAAGTCGCACGATATTGTGTACCCAATAAACCAGCGACGCTTGAGATAAAGGCAATTCGTCCTGACTTCTGTTGCTGAAAAGTCCGCAAAACCGTTTTGGTTAAAAAGACTTGAGAGAAATAGTCAACTTCCATGATCGCACGTTCAGTTTGCATGGTCGTGTCTTTAATTAATGCACGTTGTGATAGACCTGCATTATTGATTAACCAATCAATACGTCCCTTTTGTTGGAGAACTTGTTCATAAGCATGACGAACTTGTGATTCATCTGTGATATCCGCTTTAATGGAAATATGTCGTTCTGGGTGTGCCAAAGACTGTCTTACCGTTTCCAGCTCTTCAAAACGACGAGCCGTCAATATAACCTGTGCCCCTAAGCTGGCACATTCAGCAGCCAACGCTTTACCAAGACCCGATGATGCACCTGTAATCCACACCACTTTCTGATCAAGCTGTTCCAACTTTGCCATTCCCTTTATCCTTATGGTTTAAGCATTTAATTTTGCTTTTTGCTGTCCTTCATTATCAAGAAAAACCAAAAAATGGTCAAAGTACTTCACGATACTTTGTGCATCATGAATTTTGCTTAAATTTTCAAATCGCTTATACCCTAATCCTGTGGTCAAACTGATCACACCATTTAAGGTTTTATCCACCACCATATTAAATTTCAGCATTTTTTTAGGTTCACGAATTAAGCTCGTAACGCCTTGATCAACCACTTTAGTGAAGGCTTTTAAGCCGGGAGCAACATATTGATTTTGACCTTCACGCATACGTTCTGCACAGCCCAGTAACTCATTCACAATAACTTTTTCAACTGGGTATGAAATATAGTATTTTCCATCTTGTTCATACATCAAACTTTGTACATGATTCACCATAGGCGTTAAGCGATCATTACCAAAAAAAGATACTGACCAAGGCATGTATTTCAAGATTGCATCTTGCACTTGTTTCAATACTTTTGCTGAGTCTTGATCCTTTGCATTAGAATCTCTGACCAGTGTGCCAAAGGCTTGATCAATAATCTCACAAGCAATTTTGGACAGATTATCTCCAAGAATTTTAGCTTGCGCTTCACGATCTCCTGCATTGAGTTTTTGGTGAATGGTTTGATATTGCTGATAAGTTTCAGGTTGTAAGCGCAAAGAAATAGTATAGGTCATGCGATTGTTATCCTTTATTGTCAGGCCGATTCCGCGAGTTGACGCTGGCTTTAGTGTTATTCAAAATCAATTACTGTTCGATTGTGTGGGATTTGAAACGAGAATGCATTTGCTTAACGTGCCTCTCCATGCATTTTTTTTGCTACAATAGATGCAATTTTTTATCTACTTTTGATCTGTTCGAACTATGACTGATTCAGCGCAAAATATTGCTACAACCTACGATCCGACCGAGATCGAGAAAAAATGGTACCAAACTTGGGAAGAACGCGGTTACTTTAAGCCGTCTGAAAAAGGCGAGTCTTTCTGTATCATGATTCCGCCACCAAACGTCACTGGTAGCTTGCACATGGGTCATGGTTTTAACAATGCCATCATGGATGCTTTGACACGTCATAAGCGTATGTCAGGTTTTAACACGCTTTGGCAACCAGGTACTGACCATGCGGGTATCGCAACGCAAATGGTTGTAGAGCGTCAGTTAGGTGCGCAAGGCGTAAGCCGTCATGACTTGGGTCGTGATAAATTCATCGAAAAAGTATGGGAATGGAAAGAACAATCTGGCGGTAATATTACCCGTCAAATTCGTCGTTTAGGTTCTTCTGTCGACTGGTCACGTGAACGCTTTACCATGGATGAAGGTTTATCCAATGCTGTAAAAGAAGTGTTTGTAAAACTGCATGAAGATGGTTTGATCTACCGTGGTAAACGCCTTGTTAACTGGGATCCTAAATTACAAACTGCCCTTTCTGACCTTGAAGTTGAGTCTGATAAAGAAGAACAAGGTTCATTGTGGCACTTCAAATACTTCTTTGAAGATAAGTCACTTCGCACGCACGATGGTAAAGATCATATCGTTGTGGCAACGACTCGTCCTGAAACATTATTAGGTGATACAGCGGTTGCTGTTGCGCTTGATGATGAACGCTATGCTGCTTTAGTTGGTAAGAACATTATCCTACCGATTACAGGTCGTGCTGTTCCAATCGTTAAAGATGAATATGTTGACAAAGAATTCGGTACAGGCTGTGTAAAAATCACCCCTGCACATGACTTCAATGACTATGAAGTAGGTAAACGTTGCGAATTGCCAATCATCAACATCTTCAACAAAAATGCTGAAGTGTTGGCTGAGTTTGAATACATTGCGAAAGCCGGCGAGCAAATTTCTAAAACCATCCCTGCACCTGCGGACTATGTTGGTTTAGAGCGTTTTGAAGCGCGTAAAAAGTTAGTAGAGCAAGCGGAAGCTGAAGGCTGGTTAGACCAAATTCAACCGTACACATTGAAGCCACCTCGCGGTGACCGTTCAGGTGTAATCGTTGAGCCGTTATTAACAGACCAATGGTACGTGAAGATTGCACCGCTTGCTGAACCTGCAATCAAAGCCGTAAAAGATGGCGACATCAAATTTGTACCTGAGCAGTACAGCAACATGTACATGGCTTGGATGAACAACATTCAAGATTGGTGTATCTCTCGTCAATTGTGGTGGGGTCACCGTATCCCTGCTTGGTACGATGCGGAAGGTAATGTTTACGTTGGTCGCAATGAAGCTGAAGTTCGTGAGAAAAACAACATTCCTGCCGATGTTCAATTAGATCAAGACGAAGATGTATTGGATACATGGTTCTCATCGGGTCTTTGGACGTTCTCAACTTTAGGTTGGACGGGTGACGAAGCCAAAGATAAAGAAAACTACTTCTTAAATACGTTCCACCCGACTGATGTTCTTGTAACAGGTTTCGACATCATTTTCTTCTGGGTTGCTCGTATGATTATGCTTACGATGCACTTCATGAAAAATGCAGATGGTACACCTCAAGTGCCGTTTAAAACTGTGTATGTGCACGGTTTGGTTCGTGATGGCGAAGGTCAGAAGATGTCTAAATCTAAGGGCAACGTGCTTGACCCACTAGATTTGATTGACGGTGTTGATCTTGAAACTTTAGTACAAAAACGTACAACAGGTTTGATGAACCCGAAACAAGCAGCGAAGATTGAAAAATCAACCCGTAAAGAATTCCCAGAAGGTATTCAATCTTACGGTACAGACGCAGTTCGTTTCACATTCTGTGCGCTTGCAAACACGGGTCGTGACATTAAATTCGACATGAAACGTGTTGAAGGTTACCGTAACTTTGCGAATAAAATCTGGAACGCTACCCGTTTCGTGATGATGAACTGTGAAGAGCAAGTGATTGGTCAAGAGGTGCGTCAAGACCTTTGGGAATTGCCTGAACAGTGGATTGTGAGCCGTCTACAAAAAGCGGAACAAGCGGTACAAACGGCATTTGATACGTATCGTTTAGACTTGGCTGCACAAGCGATTTACGAGTTCATTTGGAATGAATACTGTGACTGGTATGTAGAACTGACTAAGCCTGTTCTCAATGATGAAAATGTATCGGTTGAGCGTAAAGCTGAAGTGCGTCGTGTTCTTCTTTCTGTGATGGAAGCATCTTTACGTTTGGCACATCCATTAATGCCTTACTTAACAGAAGAAATTTGGCAAACGCTTGCGCCGAAGTTAAACATTTCTGGCGAAACGATTATGCTGGCGCAGTACCCTGTTGCTGACCAAGCGTTAATTAATGAACAAGCTGAAGCTGATATGCAATGGCTTCAAGGTTTGATTGGTGCGGTACGTAATATCCGTGGTGAGATGGGCTTAGGTAATGCTCGCTTGTTGCCTGTTCTGCTTCAAAACACGACGGATAGCGAGAAAGCGCAAATCGCACGTATTGAACCGTTGTTTAAAGCATTGGCTAAAGTTGAAAGCATTACCTTCCTAAGCGATGCTGAACAACCGCCATTGTCATCTTCTTCTGTTGTAGGTCATGTGTCTGTATTCGTTCCAATGAAGGGTTTAATTGACCCGAAAGCGGAATTGGGTCGTCTACAAAAAGACTTAGACAAAGTTCAGAAACAGCATGACCAAATTGCCAACAAACTTTCTAACGAAGGTTTTGTGGCGAAAGCACCTGCGGCTGTGGTTGAAGGTGAGAAAGTAAAACTTGCTGAATTTGCTGATCAGTTAGCGAAGATTAAAGCGAATATGGAGCAGATTGCAGCGCTTTAATTTGAAGCTTGCGATTTAATCTTAAAAAAGGGAAGCTCTATGTAGCTTCCCTTTTTCATTAAAATAAATGAGATAACGATGAAGATGATTGAAGAATTAAAAGAACATTGTTTAAAACAAGGCTTACGAATCAATGAGCCTGCAACTCAGCTAAAGATGGATCGTTTTGAACAAACTTATCAAGTTCGATTACCTGAAATTTTAAAAGCATATTTTTTATTTTTTAATGGGACAGGAGAAGGAAATTTTGGTGATGAAGGATTTTCATTTTTTAGCTTGGAAGAATTTAAGCCTGTTCAGATTTTCAAAGGTTTAGAAGATTTCCCTTATCCTAACTATTTCGTTTTTTCTGAGTATTTACTTTGGATATCTGCCTACGCTATTCAACTCGATGAAACTGGTAATGATTTAGGGATATATGAAGTTTGTAATTCTCAACAAAAAGTATGTAATCGTTTTGAGGATTTCTTAAAAGAAGTGATGCAAAATAAAGGAATCATTTAAATTGTATTATTCGACTATAAAGTGCTGAACTCTCTGACCAAAATTAAAGCGAATATGGAGCAGATTGCAGCGCTTTAATGCTGTAATTTGATTCAAAAAAATCCCCTCTTAATGAGGGGATTTTTTTAGTTAAATAAATCTTTAATCATACGTCTAGAACTAGATTCGAGTTTGAACTTTCTCATTCGATCATAATAATTAGGAACTGAAACCCCATGCTTTCGATATACAAATATTTCTTCTTGAATATCACCTAACATTCTATTACTACAATTAATATCATCTGAATCCACTATATGTTTTTGTAAACTACTAAATTTATTATTGGCATTATTTAACAATCTAATAGTCTTATAATTACTTAAGATATTCTCTCCTAAGAAGAAATATAACGATAATAATATTACAAAAATTTCATAAAATTTCTTCCAAAGTGGATATTCACTGTAAGTGATAAACATAAATATACTTAATCCAATAAAAAATAGTAAGCTTATAAAAATTAATACATTAAAAAATATATAATCTTTACGTACAGAATCCGTCCAAAATAGATTCTGCTTTTGAGCAGCCAATACATCTTTTGGATAGGCTAAATTTTGAATCTCATCATTATACCAATTCCTAAGCCTTTCAATATTTTCATCTTTTTTATGCTTACAATATAGGCGCTCTATTTCAGTTATATCTTGTTTAATTTTCCATTCAAAAGGCAATCCAAAAATATTAGTATCAAATTTTTGCTGTATATTTGCACCTAAAACTTGGTATAAAGAGGATTTTTTCATTAAAAAACCTCCCAACAATAAAACCAATAGATCTATCAAGAAACGTATAACAGAATACTGATCTGTTGCATCAATATAAGAATTAATAACTAGGAAACTGATTAAAAATGGTACAAAGACTAAAATTCGATAACTTGATCGATAGAATTTAGCCTCATTATAACTTTGTCTTTGTGCAGCTAATAATCTTAAATTATCATCTAAATTCTGCTTATATAAAATATTAGACATCTAACTCATCCATAAGCAGGAAAAAATGAACCCAACACTTTTTCCCAATATTCAAACGCTCTTTCTTTTTCACCAATACTTTCATAGTAATTACCATATTTAATATTTTCCAAGTCATTGGTAACACGTGCATGAATTTTATTTTGAACATCGTGATCTAATCTGTTGATATTACCTTCGATGCCTTTTGGATCTTCAATCCAAGAGTAAATATTATCACGTATATAAATTAGACTTTTTTCAACTTCTTCTTGCAAAGTTCCTGCTGTTGTCAACCATCTTGATTTATAAAAATATAACAACATAACTTCCAACAGATATGATGATGGTATAGACGGCTTTCTGTCTTGTTTGTTCCAATATTTCATCAAACGAATAATTTCTAATACTTTTCCATTATGCTGTCGATTAACTTCCGTTGCTAAAGTCTGATCTTTCCTTGGATCAGTTTTCATCCAATAATTACCATTCCCACTTGGGATTAAATAAACTCCACTTTGAGTATAAAAACATGGAACTAAATCGAAGTTCCATTCATTACTGGTCATTTGAAATGTCACAGCCTGCTGACGTCTGTTTAATTGTGGATTTTGATACCCGCTCATTCCACTCAACATGCGCTTAAATCTATTCAGAACCTTAATAGGACTCAAAGTATCATCATCATTCAGAAGTTGAGACCAAATTCCTTTATCCAATGGATTTAGAATTGAAATAATAGCTTCATCATAATTGGTAGCTTCATTCCATACTAGTTTGCCACCATTTAGACCTATCATTTGATCGATATCATCAAGCGGTTTGACTTTAGTTCTTCTAGAAAATGAGCCAAATGGCAAATTATAAGTATCTGCGAAATCTAGCTTTTCCAAACTGATGTCATTAAGTCTTTTAATTTGCTCAAGCAAATGATCTCGGCTTCTTCTACCTGCATCAGTGCGACTTTTCAATAAATTAACTTTATCTTGTACTAATTCATTAAGTGCACCATTAATCGTTCTAGCCATTCTTATATCTCTTATTCCTGCATACATTTTTATATATATGGGCTTAGTACATTTTTTCAACAATAAATCATCATTTTTTTACAATATTTACTGACCTATTGTTTTTGGATTTTTAATATCTAAAACAAAGATAGTCACATAATTTTCACGTATGACCTTCGCAATAGATTTTTCTCTGCTTTCAGGAGAGGATTAGGGAGAGGTATTTTTTAATTCAGTACACCTCTGCCACAAATCTTCCAACACCACATCCGTCCGTCCCAACACATCATGATTCCAATACCGAACCACTTTCAAACCTAAAGCCTCTAAAACTTGGTTCGTTCAGCATCATATTCAATTACATCATCCATTCCATGCTGACTTCCATCCAACTCAATGATTAAACCAATTTCATGAAAGTAATAATCTACAATATAGGGTTGGATCACATGCTGACGGCGAAATTTAAGATTCATAAATCGCTTGGCGCGTAGGATTTTCCACACCAGATGCTCTGCATCGGTAGCGGTGTGTCGCATGGATTTAGCGAAGATGAGTAATTGACGATCGAGCTTCTTGTTCATGTTGGATTTAATTTTTATTATTTTCTCTAGATTATCAAATTTTAGAACCTCTCCCTAGCCCTCTCCTACAAGGAGAGAGAACTATTCATTATGATCTTAATTATTGTTGCTTGAATTAAGCTAAATCTTAAATTGAATGAAAGGATCGTTATAACCTTCATCAACTTCAAACCCTGCTTTCTTAATCTCCTGCTCTTCTTCCTTACGAGCCAATAAACATTCTTCTCTGTATTTTTCTAGTTTTATTTGTTTTTCATTAATTGATAATTCATCAAGATATAAATCATCAGCACCATAAAAACTTAAAGCACTGTATATTGATGCTAAATACCTTATCTCAAATGTGGCTGAGTAATCACGGTTATAAAAAATAGAAATTTCAAAATCCCCCACATAAAAGTAACTATCGAGAGATAAAAAGTCTTCAGATTCTAATACAGATTTAAATTCATCAAATTGAATGAGATCAGGGGCGAGACAAGTATGATCACCAGAAGCTAGAATTTTGTTGTAGTCTTCTTTTTTATAACGAATATCATCTAGACCAAAATAGTTTTGACATCCTAAATCAAATAAATCCTGCATAAAGCGTTTGTAATCTTGGAAAGCATTTTCTAATGAACTATTCGCTTTCGACCACCTTTGCTCGAACTCAATTCCTTCAATGATCTCATTGGTTTGTTTAAGGGAAAGATCATAGACATTGTCAAATTTGAAAGTTTTACCATTGAGTTCTAAATTTAGCTCAGTATTCCTTTCATAAGGATCATCATCATCACCCAAATTACAAGCATAATAACAATATCGATTATTTTTGGGTTCTTGTACGGTTTCGACACCCTTTACACGATTTTGGTTTTTAAAGCGAATGAAACTATCTTGTGCCAATGAGATGACGACTGTAGAAGCATCAGTTAAATCCACTTTAACAAAACCTGACCGACTCTTAGACTCTTGATTCTCCTGTTGAGCTTCGACAACGGTACGGTGCGTTAAATTAGAACCAAATAATTTATAAGCTGTGAATAATATTGCAACCACAATAAAAGCTAAGATGATGAAAAAACTCATTTATTCTTTTTCTCTTTTTGTATGTATATAAAAATGAATGAACATTTAATTTAGACATAAGTCTTGTCATCTTTAAAATAACGTACCTTACTGCACTTATTCAAACTAAAAATAAAAAAAACTAAAATATCCCACATTCCAACAACATCCCGATACCACTCTCTTCCGTCATAGACATCAACCGTTGCTTTTCAGATTTTAACTATTGCTCTATCCCTCATCCCCTTGCAAAGCATTGCTTATCATCCCATAGGGAGAGGAGAAAATTATTAGAGAATTCTATGCTCTATCAATATTTCCCCCACTCCCTTTTTATCAATTCTCCACAACTACACGGCCATTCAACGGCTGAATAGGTCGATTATTCGGATGTCCCAGTAATTCTGCAAAGTCCTCAATCTGCTTGGCTGAGGCTGTTTGAATCTCTTTTAAAATTAGCCAGCGAACACCCTCGGAACATGGAGGTGTGGTGAGCGACCCACTAAAACGATAATAATCCAAATTCTTTGGCAATAAATGATTAACAGACTGGGGCTGTTTTAACTCAACTGTTTGCCCTTTTTGCTTCGGTAATGAATTCCATATTCTTGCCAATTGCGGATTCTCTGCACCTTGTGCATACATCATCCCCACGACAGCCAGCTCTCCTTTGGCATTGGCATGTACAAAATGGATTTCTAGCGGATATTGTTTGCCATGGATTTTATTTTCACTTGGGGTATGCAAATGAAACTGCTTGAGTTGAAAACGATCACCATCCAGCATCAACTCTCCGCCTTCTTTAAAGTCGACTTGAACCGTATGACCATTGTTATGAATACGTTGAATCAAAGTTTGATAGCTAAACTGCAATGGTTTCAAATCCGCTTTTACAGAACGCTCAATGTTAATTGGTGACTGATTCTGACCAGAACAAGCTGCATAGTTCGGGCTTAGGTTGTTCCATTGTTCAGGGTGGTAATAATCCCAATCTGCACCTGCCCATACACTTGAAGAAAGAATAGAAAGTGAAAATACTTGAAAAAAACTTCTCATCATTAAACCTTAATACGCGAACCGTTCATTAATTTATGTGATTTTTAACATTATTATTTTGATCTATTTGATATTTTCTCATAGATCAAATGATCTCCACATCTTGATCATGACTGAATCAAAAATGGAACACAGTTATAGAAAATATGAACATTTGGAACAATGACGATATTGATCAAAATGATTTTATGAAGGGTTAGTACTTATTTTTTAAGATATTTTTTATTGTAAATTTACTGTATTCTTTATTAGAATTTTACTTAACGGTATAAAAAAGCTTCTTCAAGCCTAGCAGATATAAATATCCCGTGAGTACTTGAAGAAACTGTCATAAAAAATGATTAAAGAGACGAACGATTTTATTTTATAAAATTATTCACGATTAGATCTTTTACCTCATCTCCTCGACCAGCTAAAACCGCCTTCATCGCATACAATGAAGTCGCCTTCACTTGCTCAAATTTTGGTTCTGGTGGCATCACCAACTCTACAGGGTTGGTATGAATATCGATTAGTGCAGGACCATCATGAGCTAAAAATTTCTGAATAGCTGCTTCCAAACCATGACCATCTTTTTGAGTCATGCCATAAATCCCGATCGCTTCAGCGACTTTGCCAAAATCAGGGTTCGCTAATTTGGTAAAATTATCCAGTAAGCCATCAACTTTTTGTTCAAGCTCTACAAAATTGAGCGAATGGTTATTAAAGACAACAATTTTGATCGGCAACTTTTCCTGTACGATGGTCATGAGATCACCCAACAGCATACTCAGACCACCATCACCACATAGCGCAATCACCTGACGTTCAGGAAAGGCTTTTTTAATCCCGAGTGCTTGAGGCATCGAGTTTGCCATCGTACCGTGCAGTAAACTACATAGCAATTTACGCTTACCATTGGTATCGATGTGACGAAGCATCCATAGTTTCGATGAGCCTGCATCTCCAGTGAAAAATGCATCATCATCTGCATATTTGTTGAGAAGCGCCACCACATATTGCGGGTGGATCAAACCATCTTTACCTATACGCTCTTCTTTCAAACGAGCTGCATCTGCAACTTTCTTTAAATCTAAGCACTCTTGAATAAAGTGTTGGTTCTGCTTGTTTTCAACTAAAGGGATTAATGCACGCAGCGTTGGTGCAATATGTCCAACAGCACCAAAATCTATAGGATAGCGACGACCTAAATGAGTAGCATCGACATCGATTTGAATAATCTTCGCGTGTTTAGGATAAAACTGTGGCCACGCAAAGTCCGTTCCAAGCAGTAACAATACCTCACTATGATTAATCGCATGTAAGGCTGCTTTATTACCATACATACCATTCATCCCCATATTATGAGGATTATCATATTCAATAAAATGTTTCGCACGTGAGGTATGCACAACGGGTGCATTTAATTTTTTCGAAAGTTCAACCACTTCATCGTGAGCATACTGAGCTCCAATACCCGCATAAATCGTGACTTTTTGATGAGCATTGATGAAGTTTTTAATCTGATCAAGTTCAGCAGGATTAGGCGTAGTTTCAGGCTGCGGATGATGTACCCTGAAATCCAATGATTCCTGGATATATTGACTGCTGATATTGGTTGGCATAATGACCACCGCTACGCCACGTTTATTCAGTGCTGCCTGACAGGCCAATGTCATCACATGTCTGACTTGACTGGCTGCTTTGATCTCCTCGCAATATACAGAACAACTTTTATAAATTTCTTTAAAGTCGACATATTGGGGAAAATCTAAATAGCCTGCTTGTTCGGTTGAAAGTTGGCTTGCGATCAAAACCACAGGCGCACCATTACGGTGTGATTCGTACAGACCATTAATAAAATGCAAGCTTCCAGGACCACATGAGCCAGCACATACTGTTAAATTGCCACTCATCAATGAATCTGCACCTGCTGCAAATGCACCGACTTCTTCATGGCGAACATTGATCCATTGAATAGAACTACGCGATAAAGAATCGGTAAAGTGATTGAGCGTATCTCCAACGATGCCGTAACAGTGCTTTACGCCGACTTGTTCCAACACTTCAATCATAATGTCTGAGACTTTTTTACTTTTCATGTTATTCCTAGTTTTAGTTTTTAGAGCATTATCGTTATATTATGGTCAATACATCAAATAAATGCGACAAAATACACATTTTATATAAATTATAATATTAATTTTTTAATAATAGGACAATCAACCATTGAGAAATACGGAATGAGTAGATGTCAGTAACAGCTATTTATAGCTCGTATGTTTTAGATTCAAAGAAGTGAATGTTCAATCAAAAATGCTAACCCGGAAGCTTTTGACATTTCAATTAAACGCTGCTTTTCCAATTTGAGTTGTTGTTTTAACGATGAAACATCTTGGTCAATCTGTTGATAGAGTTTTTGAATATTTAAAGCACCTTGTGTTTTTTGTACTCCAATTTTTGCCTTGTTTGACCACACTAAGCTATTAATCAATATCTGGATTTGCTTTTCTAAAGTTAAACTCTGTGCTTGCAATACTTGTTGATAGTACTTCAATTGATCTTGCTGAATAGCTTTCTGTATACCGACTTGAAGTTGCTCAACTTCAAGTTGTAACTTCAATAGCGTGAATAAATCCTCTTGTTCATAAGCTTCATTAACACGTTGTAATAATGCCGTCTTTGCAGCCTTTTTGGATTCATCAGGTTCACGGTCTGGATGAATGATAGATGCAGTTTTGAGATATACTGTTTTCAGGGATTGATTCACTAACTTTTCTGCTTCGGCTTGTTTATCTTGCTGCCGTTTAAGTTTGGCTTGCTGCCTTGCTTGTTGATACTGCGCTTTGTCCCATAACGAATCGTCATCAATCGTTGAATCATTTTGTTCACCATGAGCATCTGGTGCTTGACTAGATTCGAAGTTGTTCTTTTTATCTTGCTTATTTCGTGGTTGAGCAAACACCTGTTCGAAATAAATATGTAATTTTTCAACTGTCTCAAGTTGAGTTTCATTGAGCATATTTGATTTGCTCAATATTTGGGTCAAGTTAAAACACTTCTCTTCTACTGCCTTTTGAGACGACTTATTTAAATCAATTTGACTTAGGCTATTCCATAGACTTTGTAATTGCTGAAACAGCACTTGATAAACATCACGATAGACAGGAATAAGTTTCTTCTGCGTGTAGGTACGAATTTCTTCTTGGGCGTGTTGCCATGCGGATAATTGTAATTTTTGCTGCTCAATCTGATTAATCAAAACCCGTAGCTTATGATCTTGAACAAGTTGTGCAGAAGAACTGGATTGAATTTCGAATGAAGTCACGTCAGGTGTTTAGTCCAATGAGAGAATACTGAGTTTAACAAAATGTGGATGCTTTATTTTAAGCATCGATCACAGTTTGATTTCGACCATTGGCTTTTGCTTGATAAAGATGTCGATCTGCTCGTTTAAGAATGGCATAAGCATCAGCATCGTTGAGATCAGTCACACTGACACCAATACTGACGGTCAAAGTTTTCTCTGCCAAAATAACAGCTTGTTCCACCAATGTACGAATTTTCTCTGCCAAAACTTGCGCACCCATCAGATGTGTTGCAGGCAATAAAATTACAAATTCTTCACCACCATAACGTGCCACAAAATCGGTTTCACGCGTTGCTTGATCAAGGATTTTTGCTACTTGTTGTAACACTTGATCCCCTTGATCATGACCATATTGATCGTTGACTTGCTTAAAATAATCGACATCCAATATAAGTGCTGCATAGCCAATTTGATTTCTTTTATGTTGACCAAACAAGTATTCAAGTTGTTCGTTTAAAGCACGGCGATTGTGTAAACCTGTTAATGCGTCATGTCGTGACAATCGAATCAACTCAAGATTAGCCAATTCAAGTGCTCGAGTGCGCTCTTGAACCTTACGCTCTAGAGATTGGTTTGCCTCAAGCAATTGTTGTTTCTGTTCCAATAAGGTTTGCGTCATGCTTTGTAGAGAATGTGATAATCCTTGGATTTCACGGATGCTGCTTTGACTATGAAATGCCGTATGCACGTCTCCCTGTTCGACCGCATAAGCCGATTTAGCTAAAGCCTCAATGGGTCTGCTCAATTTATTGGCAAGTTGATAAATCACATAAAAGATAAACAGCGAGACGAATAAACCAATCAGGAAGATTTTGAACTGCAAATCACGCATATCTGCCAAAGCAATCGCCAAAGGTTGACGAATTACCACATGCCAACCAATATCACTTTTAGTCTCGGACTCCACGGCAATATTTGCGGTTAAGAAATCCTGCCCTTCATTCCAATCATCAATATAATAAAGTGCATCGTTGACTTTAAGTTGAGGTGGCTTGACTCGTCCAATACTTTTAAATGGATACAGCAGTTCACCCTGTTTGTTTAAGATAAAGACTTCTATGCCACGCTGAGATGCTGTTTGAGATAATGCTTTATTGAGAATATGACGTGCCCACTCCCAATCTGCATGTGCAGCTAACACTCCTTTTAATTTTTGAGTATTTGGATCATAGATTGGTGTTGCGAAATCAATAAAACGCATCGGCTCATGAGGATTTAAAGCTTGAATTTTTTTTGCCAATAACACAGCTTCATGCACATCACCTAAGTATGTACCCTGTAAACCTGCCTTAAACCATGGCCGTGAAGAAACGTTTTCACCTTCAAGAATACCATCCGCAGCAATTTGAACATCACCGTTTAAATCTGTTACCCCCATCCAAGCATAATAGACATACGCATTTTTGACTTGTTCCAAGCGTATACGAACACGTGGATCATCTAGACTTGCTTCTGAAAAGAATGGAGATTGGCTGAGCAGCACCATTTCGCGCTCGCGTTCGGCAAGAGAAGCTGCCAAGGCATTACTGATATTTTTTGCTGCGACATGTAGGGTCTGTCCACTGGCTTTAGCCAAGTGCTGAGATGCGATATTTCCAATATACAGCGATACGCATATCCCAAGGATAATGGTTAATCCAGCAAATATGAACAGAACGCGATTACGGAATGAATCCAAAATACACCTTAACTCTTGGTTAAACACCGAAACATGCAACCATAAGAATATAACAGAATATTACAAATACATAACAAACATTTCGGATCATTGTAATGAATAAAAAATGCCAACCTTATCTCATATATTCAAAATCCTGATTAACATTAACAACTGTAATTCCACTCCCTATCTTTTAAACAACATGATTTAATATTCAAGTCACGCACCACATCTACATAAAGTCATAATAATTCGACAATAATTCTGTATTTCTTTTTTTTGGCGCTTGATAGCTTAAGTAGAATCACCTAGAAAATTGAGGAACAAATGGATTTTGCTTCTATCTTTTTTTAAGACACCACATGGGTATTTGTTTTCGAAATTTTAATCCGATGTGTGGTGATGTATTTACTCATCATTCTTTTTCTTCGTTTGACTGGCAAGCGAGGGGTTAGACAACTCTCCATCTTTGAAGTTGCCATTATTCTTTGTCTTGGATCGATTGCTGGAGATCCAATGTTTACGGAGGATTTACCCTTAATTCAAGCCGTAGTCGTCATGAGTGTGATCATCTTGCTTTACCGCACCACAACGTGGTTAATGATGAAATATCAGCCTTTCGAAGACTTGGTTGAAGGTAAATCCTGCTACATCGTGAAAGATGGCATGCTCGTCCTTGAAGCATTCAAACAAGGCAATATGTCGCATGATGAGTTCTTTTCGGAAATGCGTCGTCAATCTGTTGAGCATTTAGGTCAAATTCGAGTCGGTCTATTAGAGTCCGATGGGAATTTCAGTATTTTGTTTTATCCTGATGAGCAAGTTAAATATGGCTTACCAATTTTTCCAGCTCAAGCTCAATCAATATACAAGGTAAAACCTAGCGTAATATATGCGTGTACACATTGTGGATTCTGTACTGAACTTCAGCAACCACTTCAAGATTGTCCGCGCTGTTCTTGCCAAGATTGGACACAAGCAATCAACAGTCTAAGAATTGGTTAGCAGATGAATAATCTTAAGTCTGTTGAGACGAAGTAGATTATTCATCCTCAGCACTGACTGAATCGAACACATGTGGTTAAGATTAATCCAACACTTTCACCACAATTTTACCAATGTGATCACCTACATCCATTGCCAAATGAGCCGCTTGAATCTCATCAAAATTAAAAGTTTTATAGATCATCGGTAGACATTCACCTTTTGCCCATAACGGCGCAACATGTGTCTTTAAATCTTGAGCGATTTTGGCTTTTTCTGCTGTGGTACGTGCACGCATGGTTGAGCCAGTAATGGTTAAACGCTTCATCATGATTTGACCTAATTTTACGCCGTCGGCTTTAGCTCCTCCAAGAAATGCGATATAAACCAAACGTCCATCACGACGTAGTATATTCAAGTTTTGAGCTAAATAAGGCGCTCCAACCATATCTAAGACAATATCTACGCCATTTTCTTCAGTCGCTTGCTGAATGACCTGTTCAAAGTCTTCCGTTTTATAATTAATTGCATGCGTCAAATCTTGAATTGCTTTTACTTTCTCATCTGAGCCAACAGTCGCAAAAGTTTTTAAGCCAAATGCGTTACACAACATCAATGCCGTTGTTCCAATCCCACTGGTTCCGCCATGAATTAAAGCCGTTTCCCCCGCTTTAGCTTTGCCCAGTTGAAAAATATTCGCCCAAACGGTAAAAAATGTTTCTGGAATTGCAGCAGCTTGAATATGACTCACCCCTGCAGGAATATTAATCAGCTGAGATTCAGGCACCACACAGTATTCGGCATAACCACCACCATTGGTGAGTCCACACACTTGATCCCCCACCTGATAGGCGTTTACCTCAGCCCCTACTGCAACGACTTCCCCTGATACCTCTAACCCAGGTACAGGTGTGACCCCTTTAGGCATTGGATATAAACCTTGGCGCTGTAAAATATCAGGACGGTTAATGCCGAAAGCATGTACTTTCACCAAGACTTCATTGTCTTTAGGTTGCGGAATATCAACCGTTTCATAAGCCAACTTCTCAACGCCGCCTGGTTCAGTAATGATCACGTGTTGCATGCTTTGTGCCATAATCAAATCCTTTATTTACAATACTTTTCATTCATTTCAATCAATTTCATCATAGTTGATCGCATTGATAAAGTCCTGTATTACTTATGTATAAGGATGAAAACGAATCATTATTTTTTGGGGAAAATAATATGCGTTACTTGCTGCAATTTATTTTGCCATGCAGTTTTGCTGCCTTGGTCATCATCTGTTGGACTTTTTTGTTACGTTTTCCATGGGATTCAGCAGTAATTGCGATGATCTACTTCCAAATTGGGCTGGTGTTGTTATTGCTATACATTGAATACGATGCGAGCAAAGTGGATGGTGCAGCAGGTTGGACTTTTTTATTTTTCTGTTTTTTTGAAATGATATTGTTCGTCGCTTTGGGGATCATTCGTGTCATTGTTGGTGGATGGCAAGTTTTAAATCTTTTATTTTGAACCTTGCCTCAGACAAGAATATTAAAATAACTCAATAATACAAACAAAGCTTCGTATTTTTCTGATTTACAAAGGAATTTTAACCTTAATTTCATAGATTTTAAGGTCGTCATGGATCGTACACTCGAGAATTTTAAAATGAAAAAGCAGACTCTAGTTGTCACACTATCGCTCATGCTCGGTTTAGCAGGATGCTCTGGGGAAGATCAAGCTAAATCAACCTTACCAAATACTCCTGAGCCAACCATACCAATTCAGCCTGAAGATCCAGAACCATCTCTACCACCGGATCTCGAACCTGAAACACCGATCAATGTTCCACAACCAAAAACGTATTTAAATCTGGATTTTACTGAAATTTATTCAATACCTTCTGATTGGAATATCCTGCCTTCAAATCCAGGTAGCATTCAATTTAAAGAAGGTGCCTTACTGATTGATGGTCGCAAAGACTTAATCAAACCCACCACGATCATGTTAAGTTCGGATTTTCAAAAGCTTCGCAACTATAAAATTGAGTTAGAATTCGAATACCTTGAGCGTAATAACGGTACTCGTTGGGGAAGTATTATTTATAGAGCTTCAGAAGTGTTTGCTCAACCTGAATATACACCATATTACCAATTTGCTATTCGTGCAGATGCATCTGCTTATAATGGTCTAGAACTCGCACTTAGACGCTCAAATAACACATGGAATGTCATCAATACATCCAAATTTGAATCAAACATTGCTTTAAATACACCTTATAAGGCTACAGTTGTTGTTCATGATCAACGTGTTCGTCATTACTTGAATGATCAATTGGTTTTTGATGGTGAATTACCCATCAACCTAAACCAAGGTGCCATTGGACTTTCAGCATCAGGATTGCTGATGAAGGTCAACACAATACGGGTGATTGAACAACTTGATGCCCTCCCTACTCAAGATCGGATTACAGATGTCATTGATCACAAATATCCAGTTGCAATGGCGCCCGCTTTAGCACAACCAGCCGACTCATTAACAAATGATAACGCTCATACCGCCACTTATATTGCTTACCAACTTGATGAACAATTATTTTTAAAAGATTTCGACAATAAGACCACGATGCACCTTAGAAGTCTTCTTTCTGATCAAACCAAAAGAACACTTCCTCTTCTGCATATCGACTCTGAAAACACACTGGCTGAATTAAGATCTTTGTCTTCAGATTATGATTTTAGTGATGTCACGCTAGTCTCTGATGATCCATATCTATTAAGAAAAGCGCGTGTGGAGATTACAGAAATCCGTACAGCATTGGATTGGTCTGAAAAGTACAATTTGATTTCAGATCAAAATAGTGTTGTGAAAATTGCACAGGCAACCAATACAGCACTTTCTAAAATTGTGATTTTACCAGCCCATTTGGTTCAGTCTCATGTAGTTGCACACTTGCAACGTTTATTGATCACACCTTGGGCAGGTTTTACCCACAATACTTCTGGACAGACCAGTCTTAAGCTTGATGCCTATCAAGCCGCTGAGATATTAACAACAGGAGTAAATGGCATTTATACGCATCAGCCTGAATTATTTCATTCCATCATGCGCTCAATGGCGCCCAACACCCTACTTCGTAAACCACTCATTACAGGTCATCGTGGAATTCCATCTCAAGTTGATGAAAATACCCTTGAAGGTATTCTTAAGGCGATAGAAGTTGGTGCTGACGCCGTGGAATATGATGTCTATCTGACGAAAGATGACCATGTCGTTTTAATGCATGATAAATCGGTTTTACGCACAACGGGTATCGCAAAAAATATTGAGAACATGACGCTCGAAGAAGTTCGTAAACTAAAAACGACCGGGCAGCGACTTGCCATACCGACGATGGATGAAGTATTGGCTGCAGTAGTTAAAAAGTACCCACATGTCACCAATTTTATCGAGATTAAGAGTGCAAAACCCGAAATAATTTCAAAAATTAAAGATTTACTTGATAAATATGATGCATATGGTCAAGCCATTGTCATAAGTTTTGATGGGCAACAAATTCTTGAAATGAAGAACACTCTAAAAGGTGTATCAACGGGTTTATTGGTATATCCACCAAAGGAACAAACTACTTTTCTAAACATTCGAAGAATTTTGGAAACAACACGACAATTTTCTTCAACATTCAATCCAAATTATAGTGGTTTGAATCAGGATGTCATGTATCTGGCAAGTTTACGTGGGGTGACCTTCTGGCCTTGGACGTTCCGTTTAATTAAAAATGATTTCTATCGTATGTACATTCAAGGTACACATGGGTTGACCACAGATTATGCACAAGATGCATCGAATTTTGTGGTCAAAATTAAAACTCCACGACAAATAACAGCAACTGTTGGTCAACCTTTACAAATCGCTGGGCAAAAATTAACGCAACTGGGTCAATCTAGTTACCAAAGCTTCAATACGATGCTCGTACTACCAGGCTCTGCAAAATATAGTCTAAATGGTCAATCTGTGAGTTTCAGTGAACGTGGTACAGCCTATGTCATGCCAAGCTACCAATACACCATAGCACCCAATTTCACCTATACCATCTATGCAAAACCCGTGACTGTGACCATTCAATAAGCACATCACATTGATATTTGGAGACCAATTCAGTTCGCTGAGTTGGTTTTTTTCGAAAATCGCATTTCCCCTCATCTTTTCATAAGATTTCAACTGGACTTTTAATGATGTTCACCGCTTAAACACGACAGTATTTAAAACTGATGAATTTCATAAATATTTAATATGTAATATTTTTTTTACTTTATGACAAATCCATAGAATTGTCATTTTATGTACTTAGATTGTGTCTCGCTTAGGGACATACTTTTCGAGTACTTTTTAATGATGAAATTTACAACACTGACGTCAGCAATATTATTAACATTAAGCTTAACGGCTTGCTCCGATGATGATCAAAAAAATGCTGTATCAAATCCAGATCAAACGGAAAATCCTAATCCATCTCCTGAACCAGAAACACCAGACATTGAAGTACCTGTACCCGAAATACTTTTTGAAGAAAATTTCAACGCTTTAACTACTATTCCAAACAATTGGACTCAACTTCGTAGCAATCCAGGGAATATTGAAGTTAAAGATGGAGCACTACTCATCAATGGTACGGCGCACGATACACAAATGACGACCATCATGTTGCCAAACGAACTACAGCAACATCGTAATTATCGTATCGATATGGATTTTGCTTTCTTAGAAAATAACAATGGCGGGCGTTGGGGTAGCATCATCTATCGTGCCGCTGATCAATATGCTGATCCAGCTTTTACTCCATACTATCAATTCGCATTTCGTGTTGATGCAACCGCTGCAAGTGGTCTTGAACTTTCTATGCGTCAACCTAACAACACATGGAATGTTTTACAGAAATCTGCATATAAAGAGAATTTTGAGTTAAATAAGACCTACAAAGCAACAGTCATCGTACATGGCCAACGCGTACGCCATTATATTAATGATGAACTCGTACTCGATAGCACGCTACCTTACAATTTAAATCAGGGTGGCATTGGCATTTCTACAGCTGGCGCTTTGATGCGTGTAGATTCAATTAAAGTGACTGAGCAACTTGAAGCCCTACCAGAGTCTAATCGAGTTACAGATCTAATCGATCAGCAATTGCCAGTCTCTATGGCACCAGCACTCGCTCAGCCTGCTGGCGCAACTACACTGAACTCAGCTCCATTAGCAACTCATGTTGCCTATCAACTGGATGAGCAACTCAATCTTCTTAACCAAGATCAAAAGAAAATTACTCATTTAAAAGATTATTTAAATGATTCAACACGACGTCATATTCCGCTATTAACGATCAATTCAGAAAAAACAATTCGTAATCTGAAAACGTTGACAGAAAACTATGATCTCGCTGATATCACCTTGGTGTCGGATCAGCCTGAACTCTTACGTAAAGCTCGTGTTGAAATCCCTGTATTGCGTACAGCACTCGACTATTCAAAACAATCTGGTTTAACCAATAGTAAATCAGATATTGTAAAAATTGCGCATAATACCAACTCTTCTTTATCAAAAATTGTCATTTTACCGCCGCACTTAGTGCAATCAGAAGTCGTATCTCATCTACAACGCTTATTAATAACACCCTGGGCAAGCACACTTCATCCAGATCAAAAAGATGGCATTGATGCATTCAAAGCAGCTGATATTTTAAGCACTGGGATTAATGGGATCTATACTCAACAGCCAGATGTTTTCCAAAACATTATGAAGCAGATGGCACCGAATACCCTGTTAAGAAAACCCCTGATCACAGGCCACCGTGGCATTCCAGCTTTAGAGGATGAAAATACTTTAGAAGGAACAATTAAAGCTATTGAGGTGGGTGCTGACGCAGTTGAATATGATGTTTATCTATCGAAAGATGGTCATGTTTTCCTGATGCATGATGGAACATTAACTCGTACCACAGGTGATAATAGAAATACTGAAGATCTTACCTTAGCTGAAATTCGTCAGTTACGAACGATTCCCAATGGTCGCCCAGTTCCAACCATGGATGAGGTTTTGGCTGCAGTCAAAAAATACCCCCATGTGACCAATTTCATCGAAATTAAAAGTGCTAAGCCTGAAATTGTAGCGAAGATTAAAGAGCTTTTAGATAAGCATAATGCCTATGATCAATCGATTGTTATTAGTTTTAATGGTGATCAAATCTTACAGATGAAAAATACCTTACCGGGTGTTTCTACAGGCTTCTTAACGAGTACGCCGAACGCACAAAGCAATATTGTAAACACACGTCGAATATTAGACGCGACTCAAAAATATTCTTCTACATTTAACCCGTCTTTTGCAGGATTAAGCAAAGAGTTAATGTCAATGGCGAGCTTACGTGGCGTAACTTTCTGGCCTTGGACATTCCGTACCAATAAAGATGATTTTAATCGTATGTATGTACAAGGAACACATGGCTTAACCACCGATTATGCTCATGAATCTTCTGATTTAGTCGTCAAGATCAATACTCCAGGTCAAATTACTGCGAAAGTAGGACAGCCTGTTGTTTTTAGTGGAGAAAAAGTTACTCAGATAGGTAAGGCTTCAGCACAAAACTTTAATTCAATGATTGTTCTGCCTGGTTCTGCCAAATATAGTAAAAATGGTCAGTCGATTACGTTTAGTGAACAAGGCAAAGCCTATGTCATGCCGAGCTATCAATACACGATTGTGCCGAATTATAGCTACACCCTGTACGGTAAACCCGTCACAGTCACGATTCAGTAAGAAACTTTAAATTTACATGCCCAATTGTTAAGTTTAAAGCTTCAATTGGGCATTTCTTATTTTTTTAAATTTTGGATCACTTCGGGTAAAAAAGAACGGTGAAATCCATCATAGGCTTGATTATTCTCAGCCGGGCTTAATGGAAATATACGTGTGCCTTGAGAAGCTGCGCCATCAATCCGTATCGTGACACCCGATATAAATTTAGATGCTTCAGACAATAAATAGACGATCGCTGATGACACCTCAGCTTCCGTTCCCATGCGTTGCAAAGGAACTTTCTCCGCCATACTTGGAATCACTTTTTCAGCCATTTCACCAGTATATGTATCCATACCTGATGACAAAATCCATCCAGGTGCTACGGCGTTCACGCGAACTCCTGATTTCCCCCATTCGACAGCAGCTGTCTTGGTCAGATTATCGACCCCTGCACGAGCTGCGCCTGAATGTCCCATATTCGGCATACCTCCCCACATATCAGCAGTCATGTTGACAATACTTCCACCATGCTTATTCATCCACTGATTGTAAGCTTCGCGCATAAGATAGAATGTAGCGTGTAGATTGTTTCGAATGACAGCATCAAATCCATTGGCTGAGATTTTTTCTAAATGCGCTGGAAATTGTCCGCCTGCATTATTCACCAAGCCATCAACTCGTCCGAATTTTTCAATTACTTCGCTAATCATGGCTTTTACTTGTGCTTCATCACGATTATCACAAGCGATGCCATAGGCTCTGCCACCATCTTCCATGATTTCAGCAACAACTTTATCGAGTTTTTCTTGGGTACGCCCTGTAATAATCACTTGTGCATCCAATGATGCAAGCTCATGAGCTGTACAACGTCCAATACCAGAACCACCTCCTGTCACAATGATGACCTGATTCTGAAATAAGTTTTCCTTGAACACTGAGTTATATGTCATGCCAATCCTTAGGTTGTAATTTTTATCGACTTGCAAAATTATCCCGATTTTTTAACAGTTGCAAGATCATAGAATTTTATAATTGTTGTTTTAAATGCTAATCAAACCTTTCATTCAAGGGCTATGGCATAGTTTTTACAAAATGCATTAAGATTTTTCTTACCACAGGTAAAAATATTAAGATCAATGGAAATGCGATTAACCAAGACATTGCCCACGTCTTTATCCAGACCACCCAGATCCCATCAAAAAATCCACGATTCATTACAATATTAATTAAAGAAATTGAACCACTCATCAAACATGACAAAATTAACGGCATCAGCCAATTGAGATGTTTGGGGTGAAATTTTGGGAGTGCTTTATTCATTGTAGCGCCTAATCATTTCATCTCATTTAATTTAGCACCAATGCAATCACTATTCCTATATTTTTCAAGTTTCAAGCACACAAAACTAATCCAATATCGTTAAAATTTTGAACCTTGAGGCATGGTTTAATAATTTTTCTTAGTAAATGAATATTAAATAGAATGGATTAGTTTCCTTCTTAATCAAGACTCATGAGCAATAAAAAAATATTTAACTTTAAACGATGATTTTATTTTTTAGCTTTTCTACTCTACGAAAATGTTTTAAGTTTTTAGTTCAATTTTACCGTTAATCTCTATTCTTTAGATTCGAAGCATTTTTTTTGCAGTTTTTGCATAGCTTCTCTAGGCATAGGCGCTGTCATCATCTGTTGGTATTCTAAACAGGCTTTACTGGGTTGTTTTTGTTGTATCGGAGCATTAACACATGCCGTTAAGAGCATCAAAAGCAAATACGCTACTATTTTCATCATATCTCGAATTTATCGTTAATGTTTACCCTATCTTAGCTCATTAAGACTAGTGTGGTCGTTATTAACTTTTAAATAAAAAAACCCGCCATCAGGCGGGTTTTTTTAAATCAGTCAATCTTAAAGACGAACCAATTCCACAATCTTCTCAGCCAATTCTTCAGCAGCTTCTACTTCAAAACTTGCATCCGTACCTGTTGCAGTATCAGTAATGACCACCACTCCAGTTTCACGTAATAATGCAACTTGCTCAGCAGTTAAACCAGCTTTAGCAATCGCGACAACACCTTGTTGGATCAATAAGCTTTCTAATACTTGTGCATTCACAATTGCAGCATTTGATACAGTTACCGCAGCAGGCTTTTGACCCAAACGCGCCGCACGTGCTTCTGATGTTACAGGCTCATTATGTGCAGTCCACTCAACTGCCTCTTCAACCATACCTGCACCAACTGTAACGTTGCTTAAGCGGTCAATAAAGATAAATGAACCTGTGTAACGGCTATCTTGATAACGGTCAAATACGACTGGTGCATCAAATTCAATCGTTACATTCGCAATCGCATTCAGCTCTAAGTTTTCAACTTGAACTTTTTCAAGCGTATTTACGTTTGTACGGAAGTTAATTGCTGTTACCTTAGCAGGAACAGTTTGCGTACCAATCTTCACGTTATATAACTTACCAATCGCAAGCGGTTGGTCAGCCATCCATACAACAGTCGCTTGAACAGAACGAGAAATTGCCGGTACTTCTTGGTCTGCACGTACAAGTACGTTACCACGAGAAATATCAATCTCGTCGTTTAACGTTAATGTCACTGCTTGACCAGCAACTGCACGTTCTAAGTTACCATCAAAAGTAACGATTTCTTTAACTGTAGATGATTTACCTGATGGCAACGCAGTAATTGTATCTCCAACGTTGATATCACCTAGTGCGATCGTACCGCAGAAACCACGGAAATCGAGGTTAGGACGGTTCACATACTGTACAGGGAAGCGGAAGTCAGCTTTAGCTGAAGTACGATTAATCTCTACAGATTCAAGCGTACCCATCAAAGTTTCGCCTGTGTACCAAGGTGTATTTGGTGATTTGTTTACAACGTTATCACCATTTAACGCAGAAATCGGCGTAAAGATGATGTTAGATGGTTTACGGTCACCCAATTGTGCAATAAAGCCTGCGTATTCTGTTTGAATCTCATTAAAGCGTGCTTCAGAGAACTCAACCAAGTCCATTTTGTTGATCGCAACAATAATGTTCTTAATACCAAGTAAGCTTGCAATATACGTATGACGACGTGTTTGTGTCTGAACACCGTAACGCGCATCAATTAAAATGATCGCAAGGTCACACGTAGACGCACCTGTAGCCATGTTACGTGTGTATTGTTCATGCCCCGGAGTGTCGGCAATAATGAACTTACGTTTTTCTGTAGAGAAATAACGGTAAGCTACATCAATCGTAATACCTTGTTCACGCTCTGCTTGTAAACCATCTACAAGTAACGCTAAGTCAGGTGCATCACCTGTTGTACCGACTTTTTTAGAATCACGTGTCACTGCTTGCAATTGATCTTCATAAATCAATTTTGAATCGTAAAGTAAACGACCAATTAAAGTTGATTTACCATCATCTACGTTACCGCAAGTCAAAAAGCGTAATAAGTCTTTATTTTCGTGTTGTTTTAAATAACCCAAGATATCTTGGCTAATCAAATCTGATTGATGAGACATGGCTCATAGCTCCACAAATATGTTGAAATCGGTGTATTTGAATCCCCCTCGTTCCCCCTTTGAAAAAGGAGGATGACTCCTCTCTTTTACAAAGAGAGGAGCAACGCTGCTGCGCAAGAGAGATTCTAGAAGTAACCTTCTTGCTTTTTCTTTTCCATCGAGCCCGCTTCATCATGGTCAATCATTCGACCTTGGCGCTCAGAACTGGTTGCAAGCAACATTTCTTGGATAATTTCTGGCAAGGTGTTAGCAGTCGACTCCACCGCACCTGTCAATGGGTAACACCCCAAAGTACGGAAACGAACCGATTTCATTTGTGGAACTTCACCTTCTTTTAAAGGCATACGCTCATCATCCACCATAATTAATGTACCACTACGCTCAACAACAGGTCGTTCTGCCGCTAAGTACAATGGAACAAGTGGAATACTTTCTAAGTAAATATATTGCCAAATATCAAGCTCAGTCCAGTTCGACAATGGGAACACACGGATACTTTCGCCTTTGTTCACTTTACCATTGTAAAGATTCCAAAGTTCTGGACGTTGGTTTTTAGGATCCCAACGATGTTTATCATCACGGAATGAATACACACGTTCTTTGGCACGTGATTTTTCTTCATCACGGCGAGCACCACCAAATGCAGCATCGAACTTGTATTTATCTAATGCCTGTTTTAAACCCTGAGTTTTCATGATATCAGTATATTTCGAACTACCATGATCAAATGGGTTAATCCCAGCATCCTTACCTTCTTTATTTTGGTGGACGATAAGATCGAAACCGTGTTGCTTAGCCATATTGTCGCGGAAAGCAATCATGTCCTTAAATTTCCAACCTGTATCTACATGTAACAGTGGAAAAGGGAGTTTTGCAGGATAGAATGCTTTAAGCGCTAAATGCAGCATAACTGCCGAGTCCTTACCAATCGAATAAAGCATGACTGGATTTTCGAATTCTGCAGCAACTTCGCGAATGATATGAATACTCTCAGCTTCAAGCTGTTTAAGATGAGTAAGTCTTTCCTCATTTAATGACATGGACAACACCAGCTAGAATATGTGTACTTATGACACTTTTGAAAATTTATATTCATTATAGTGATTTAGACAACGGAGCTTTATCTCGTTTTTTTATATTGATATACTCAAATAGAATATAAGCAAAGTGACAATCTAATTATGATAATAATTACAGGCCTTTCAAATATAAAATACCAAGAATGGTTAGCCCTTTGGTCAGCTTACCTTGAATTCTACAAGACCAAATTGAATCCTCAACAAGCGGCTCTGACTTTCAAACGATTATCTGATGCGTCGCAAACCGATATGTTTGGCTATGCCATTATAAAAAATCAAAACGTCGTCGGAATTGTACATCTCATTTCTCACGCAAGCACTTGGACTAAACTCCCTTATTGTTATCTCCAAGATTTGTTTATTGATGCAAATTATAGAAATCAGGGCTTAGCCAGGAAATTAATAGAATTTAGCTATGACGAATGTAAAAATAATTATGATAGAGTGTATTGGTTAACCCATAAAAGCAATGATAATGCTAGACTTTTGTATAATCGTGTTGCAACCGAAACGGGATTCATTCAATATAAAAAATCTCTAAATTAGTTATTTTTATCTCCCATGCTTAGCCTTGAATCTCTTAAACAACATTTAGAGCGAGCTCAAATTGCTGGTCATATTTATCAGCATCATCAAATTCTAGTGTTACAAGAACCGTTTACTGAAAATGGTTCTGCTTTAAATATTTTTGTTCAGCACGAGTTAACTGCTGATCAAATTGGCTTACAGTTTGCTGTTGAACATACTGATCAAAAACTAAAGTTCTTGATTGGCGTTACACATAGCAATCAAGATCATAGAAGTGAAATTAGTATTGGTCATTTAAAAGGCAATCAAAAAGCTTTTAATTTGTGCTACGCCTTTTACAATTACCCAAAACACTTTTTTGTAGTTGAAACAGATTTATATGCGAACGCTGAGCAATTTAAAGACTGCTTAGAAAAGCAATTATTCAGTCAACCTGAGCTTAGTTTTTTAGACACAGCCACTAAAGTAAATCCAATGGGACAGAATTACCCATGGATGAAGGATTATATCGCGCAACTTAGCTTAGAAATGAAAGTTCGGATACAAACAAGTCTCATGTAAAAAAAGCCACCTTTTCAGGTGGCTTTTTCAATTGCTAATCTAAGAATATTAACGTCCCAGTTTTTTGACATCTAAAGGTATTTCAATACCAACAGAAGCACCTGCATCATTACCATGACGATCTGAATCTGCAATCCAACCATTAATCTTTAATGGCAAATTCGGCTTCACAAAATGCGTCCAAGTTAAATCTAATGCTTGGATATCATCTTCTTCGGAAAATGCAACATTGGTATCTCGATTTGATTGATTTACTTTTGAAAATAATACGCGACCTGAAAGTCTATTCATGGCATCAAAACGAATATTTCCACCCAAAGAAATCATCTCACCATCTCCCCCAATCGCATGTGCAAGAGGATAGCCATGTTGATAATATCCATCTGTGTAAATATGATGATTATAAGATATCCCTCGAGCCTTACCATTTGTAGTGGTGTCTACCCACTCTGCATAAATCTGATAAGGCATTTTTTTTAAAGATGAAGAATAATCCACGCCGGCTTGATACATTTTCTTAGCAGGTAAACCACCAGCTTCATCTTCACCCACGTATTGAGCATAAAGGCCTATTGGTTGGTTCGATAAATAGCTTAGATTCAAACGTGCATCGAGTCCAGCAATTTGATTTGATGCATTACCCTCACCACTACAATTATTATTTTCACACTCATTATCTTTTCCAATGAAAGCGTTCCAATAAGATTTAACAGAATTTGGTTGACCTTTACCAGCAATTTGAAAAATTCGTGATAATCCCAATTCTAGATAAGGTAGAGGCTGAGCTGTAAAACGTAAGCCAATTAACTGGGTACCTGACACAGCTTTATAATCATCCAATTGACCGCCAAAAGCTTGGTATTGCCAAGGCCCGATCCATGAGAGCCATTTATGATCAAAAGCAGCCTGTTCGGCACGCTGTAGAGTGAAACCATATACTGGTCGACTTGCATCTCCACGTATCAAACTACCATCATGTGCAGGCCCCCAGTAGGTTGGAATCTGACCAGCAATGAGCCATTGATTCCAAAGTTTACCCGCAAGATATGAGCCTTCTAGGTTAACGTCTTGCCCATTGTCTATCTGATGTTCTTTTTCACCTCTAACTTTGAGCTTCGCATCCCAATTTTGCCCCCCAAGATTTAACTCTGCACCAAGCGCATATTGTGCTTTTTGATGATCGGCAAAAGATTGTGGGATTTTCTTTTGATCACTCTCAGCGAAAGCATCAACTTTTAATGTTTCATTTTGCTGCTGAATCGCTCTTTCGACTTCCTGAATAACCTTTTGTTGTTCAATGGAGTTAATTTTAGCATTGGTGAGGGCACGTTGGACTTCATCACCACTTAGCGGCCATGTCGAGGTGCTTATTTGAATCACACCTTGTTGATTCAGCCAATTTAAATCATCTCTCAGGTTTTCATCGTTGAGGAGAATACCATTGGCAAACACCAGTGGACTAGAAAATAGTAAGCTCGATGATAGGATTTTTATAAGTCTATTCGGGTTCATCACAAATCAATTTAGGATTATATCTTATTGATTATTTGAATTTTTAATTTATAAATCCATTAACTTTACATTAAGTATTTAATTAGATACATTTAATAACATTGTATAAATATTTTAATAAACATACAGCTGGTTAAACAGATTAGCTTTAATGATAATTTTCTATATTTTTTTATCACCTTAATTAAATATTTTGTGATTAAAACCTCAAAATACACTCACACTAAAAAACATTTAAATTTAATTTTATGTTAAGAAAAATTAAAACAGCCCTTCAAAGAAGGGCTGTTTTAATTTCATTATTACGCATTTTTGTGACGCATATGTGGGAATAAGATCACATCGCGAATACTTGGCGCATTGGCAAATAGCATTACCAGACGATCAATACCAATCCCTTCACCTGCTGTAGGAGGTAAACCATATTCAAGCGCCTCAACGAAGTCGGCATCATAGTGCATTGCTTCATCATCACCCGCATCTTTTTCAGCTACCTGTGCTTGGAAACGCTCAGCCTGGTCAATTGGGTCATTTAACTCTGAGAAGCCATTTGCAAGCTCACGACCACCAATGAAGAATTCAAAACGGTCAGTAATGTGCGGGTTGTCATCGTTACGACGTGCCAATGGAGAGGTTTCCGCAGGATATTCAGTAATGAAGGTCGGTTGACGAAGTTTCGTTTCAACAGTTTCCTCAAATACAATCGTTTGAAGCTTACCTAGACCAAAACCTGGCTTCACTTGCTCTTTAAGTTCATTCTTAACAAACTCAGCTAAGAACTCGCGATCATTTACATTTTCAGGTGTAAATTGTGGGTTATGTTCAAGAATTGCATCAAACATTGAGATTTTCTTGAATGGACCTTTGAAGCTATACACTTCTTCGCCATAAGGTACATCTGTCGAACCTAAGATATCAATTGCTAGTTTTTCTAGCATTTGCTCTGTCAGTTCCATCAAGTCTTTGTAGTCTGCATAAGCTTGGTAGAATTCGATCATGGTGAATTCTGGGTTGTGACGTGTAGACACACCTTCATTACGAAAGTTACGGTTAATCTCAAACACACGTTCAAAACCACCTACAACCAAACGCTTTAAGTAAAGTTCTGGTGCAATACGTAAGAATAATGGCATGTCTAAGGCATTGTGATGCGTTTCAAATGGACGCGCAGAAGCACCACCTGGAATCACATGCATCATTGGCGTTTCAACTTCCATATAACGTTTTTCAGTCAAGAAGTTACGAATACCAGCAACTACTTTTGCTCGAATTTCAAAAGTCTTACGCGTTTCTTCGTTCACGATCAAATCAAGATAACGTTTACGATATTTTACTTCTGTATCTGTTAAACCGTGGAACTTGTCTGGAAGAGGACGGAGTGATTTAGTGAGGAGTTCAAAATGTTCAATATGCACATAAAGATCACCTTTGCCTGAACGTCCAATGTAACCTTCAACGGCAATAATATCACCTAGGTCTAAACCTTTAATGGTGTCAAGTGTTTCAGCAGAAAGTTCTTTACGCGCCACATAAAGCTGAATACGGCCGGTCATGTCTTGGATCACCATGAACGAACCGCGGTTCAACATCACCCGACCCGCAACTTTGACATAAACTTTTTCACTGCCTTCAATTTCTTCTTTTGATTTATCAGCAAACTGATCCTGAAGGTCTTGTGCATAATGTTCACGCTTAAACGTGTTTGGCCAAGGGCTCGTACCCTGCTCTTGAGCCTTATCTTGAATCTGTTTTAACTTGGCATGACGCTGTGCGATTAAATCGTTTTCGGAAATGGCTTGTTCAGAAGTCGATTGAGCGTTTTGTTGCGTCATCTCTGCCTCGTAATTTTATTTAAAAAAGAAGTTGCATAGCATAGCAGAATTCAAAGTACTTGAGCATTAGAAAAAATAATCAGCCATTTGAAAAACGCTTAATTTCATCCACTAAAGTCTAGGTCTGAACATTTCTTAGACCAAAAGCTAAGTTGTACTTTGAATACAGCACTCTACAATCATCCTATAAATTGTGGAAAAGTATACTTTCAACAATCATAAAAAATAGAATGGATTTAATGATGACTTATGAACACTCAAGAGCCTAAAGTATTGTTTATGCATGGATTAGATTCTTCAAGAGAATCTACCAAGTTTCAGGCAATTCTTTCTAAAAATAAATATTGCATTAATGTTGATTATCGAAATTTAAAATACGCTGCTGTTGAACGTTTTTATATCGATATGATCGAGAAAATTAAACCAGACATTTTAGTAGGACATAGTCTAGGTGGTTACTGGGCATTAAAGATGTCAAATCGATTTCAACTTCCTGCTGTGATTGCAAATCCGAGCCTAATGCCATCTTTCGATCCAGATTATCCAGCGATTACAATTGAGGAGCTTCAATCCAAAACCTCATCTCAAATCGCTTATATCGAACTTGGTGATGAACTGATTGATATGCATAGTACCTCTGACTTATTAGAGCCATACATGTACGTTGAAAGTATTATTGGTGGCCGTCATCAACTGGAAAACCCTGATCGCCTGAATTACCTGATCGGATTAGTCAGCCACTCAAATCATCAATCACATTAAAAAAGCCTTGTGAATCACAAGGCTTTTCGACTTAAATTTGAGGTTTTGATTTATCGTCCAAAACTGACCAAATATTCATTCCTAAATCCGCGTGTAAGTCTGGTAAATCAAGGAAAATACTCGCCCCTAAAACAGTGTGCTGACATTTATCCATCAATTGCTTAACTGCTTTTAATGTACCACCTGTGGCCAATACATCATCAACAATAATCACTTTTTGAGCCTGTACATCCGCAGACATTTCTAAACGGTCCATGCCATACTCAAGGCTATAACCCACACCAATCACTGGTGGTGGTAATTTTCCAGCTTTACGAACCAACAACAAACCCTTGCCAGTACGTTGCGCCAACAAACTCGCCAAAACAAACCCACGTGCTTCAACAGCAACGAAACTCTCTACTTCTGCCAATTGTTCCGCAGGAATACTTTCGATTAAGGCATCAGTTAAAGGTGCAATGCTCTGCATGAACAAAGGAGTTAAATCAAAGAAACAAATTCCTGGTTTGGGAAAATCTTGGACCGTACGAATGTGTGACCACAATGATGTAGACAAAGAATTAGACATAGGAGATAAAAATTAGACAAAAGAATGCGTAAATTTTAACGAATTATTGACAAAAAATATAGCAAACATGAGCTAAAAAAAAATACCAACCAATATAACTTATTGATTTTTAATAAACCATTTTTTAATTAAATGACAAGTATAAAACACAAACAGTATAAATTTTATATGAATAGCTGGTAAATCAATACGCGACAAAAGTCTGACAATTTTTTTAAATCATAATACATATAATTTTGTCAAATATTTCAAAGATTTAATGCTCAGCCCTATCATGCATTAGCATAATTAGCATGCGTTTTGTCCTAATCTGCCATTCAGCTTCTCTTTTAGTCAGCTAAACTCCGTTATTTACTTTACTTTCCACCTCGAACTGCGTAAAAATTTGCTTGAATATGAACGATAAAAATTCATATCAATTGAGTCTAGGTGTGAGAAAGATTTTGGCTGACACCAATAAATGGAATTGTCAGTATTTTTGGAGAATCAAATGAAAAAATATCAATGCATCGTTTGTGGATGGATTTATGACGAAGCAGAAGGCTGGCCACAAGATGGCATTGCTGCAGGCACTAAATGGGAAGATATTCCAGATGATTGGACTTGCCCAGATTGCGGCGTATCAAAAGCAGATTTTGAAATGATTGAAATCTAATACAGATTTCCTTTAAAGACCATTTTGATATGGTCTTTTTTCTTATTTACTAAAAAAATTATCAGTATTGGAGAGTACTATGCAACCGATCATCATTGTTGGCTCTGGCATGGCAGGTTACACATTAGCGCGAGAGTTTCGCAAACTGAATGCTGAACAAGCACTTGTTATGATTTGCTCAGATGATGCGGTGAACTATGCAAAACCAACTTTATCTAATGCACTTGTAGGTAAAAAAGCGCCAGAGCAAATTGCCTTAGGTGATGCTGAGAAAATGTCTGCGCAATTGAATATGCAAATTATTCATCATGCGACTGTAACTTCAATTTCTGCAGATCAACATCAATTGACCTACACAAAAGATGGACAAGCTGAAAACCTTATATACAGCAAATTAATATTAGCTGTAGGTGCTAACCCTATTCGTTTAGCCATTTCAGGTGATGGCGCTGATGATATTCATGTAGTTAACTCACTGATTGATTATCGTGAATTTCGCTCTAAGCTCGACCTTAAACAAGACAAGCGTGTTGTCATTTTAGGTGCAGGCCTCATTGGCTGTGAGTTTGCCAACGATTTACAGAACACTGGTCATCAAGCGACTGTGATTGATCTTGCCCCACAACCTTTGGGTCGCCTTCTACCAGAACACGTTGCACATGCTTTCCAGCAAAATCTTGAAGAAACAGGTATTCAGTTTGCATTAAGTACCACCGTAGATCGGGTAAGTAAAAACTCAGACGAAAGCTATACCGTAACGCTTGCAAATGGACAGAGCTTTACAGCTGACGTTGTTCTTTCTGCTGTTGGCCTGCAACCCAATACATCAGTTGCACAAGAAGCAGGAATCCATATCAGCCGTGGGATTGAGACTAACACTTTAATGGAAACCAATAAAACCGATATTTATGCATTAGGTGATTGTGCAGAAGTAAATGGTTTACTGCTTCCGTATGTCATGCCAATTATGCAACAAGCACGTGCTTTAGCTAAAACATTGTCTGGTGAAAATACACAAGTTCATTATCCAGCGATGCCAGTTGCAGTGAAAACTCCTGCTGCACCACTGACTGTATTACCTGTACCTCAAGGTGTAGAGGCAACTTGGGAAACTGAAGAACTCGATGACGGAATGATTGCTAAAGCACTTGACCAAGAAACAACGCTTCGTGGATTTGTGCTACTTGGACCAACAGCAGCGAAGCAACGTTTAACATTGACCAAACTGGTCCCAGATTTAATTCCAGCTGCCGTTTAATTATTCAAAGATTTAGGGTATTTTCAAATGAAAGTACCCTTTTAGTTTGGACACAATAAAAATGAATAACGCACTAGAATATCAAGTTTCACCTTATGCTCCATTCATGCAAGAAAGTAAAGTGAGCCTAGGCAATGGGATCGACCTTCATATTGAAGTTGGAGGCAAGGCTGAACATCCTACGATTATTCTCATCATGGGACTGGGTGCGCAGATGCTTTTTTGGCCAGATTTTTTTTGCAAATCTTTAATAGACCAAGGTTTCAGAGTCATTCGTTTCGATAACCGAGATATTGGCCTCTCAACAAAAATTAAGCACAAGGGACCTCGCCTCAATACATTTAAACTTATGGGTCGATTTGCTTTTGGTCTAGGAAATCAAGGCTCTCCTTACAATTTATATGATATGGCTGAAGATGTAGCGTTACTCATTGAACGATTAGGTCTTGAAAAAGCGCATATTATTGGTGCATCAATGGGGGGAATGATCGCTCAGATATTAGCAGCAAAATATCCAGAAAAAGTGGATAAACTAGGATTATTATTTACCAGTAATAATCAGCCATTTCTTCCGCCACCATTTCCAAAACAATTATTTAGTCTTATTGGTCGCCCTGCATCGAATGATGAAGATGGTATTGTAAATCATAGTATTAAAGTCATTCAGACGATTGGTTCACCTGGTTACGTCAATCAATTGGAAGTTATTCAAAACGCGCGTAAATTATATAAGCGTAGTTATCATCCAGCGGGTGTACTTCAACAGTTTTTAGCAATATTATGTACAGGCTCATTAGTTTCTATCGATAAGCAAATTCAAAAGCCAACACTGGTTGTACATGGCTCAAAGGATCGTCTACTCCCTTTTAGCCACGGCAAGGCAGTATCAAAAGCAATATCAGGCGCAAAGTTTGAATTAATCGAAGGAATGGGGCATGATATTCCTGCGCATTTCATCCCACAACTGAGTGGTTTGTTTGCAAAACATTTTAAATGATAAACACTAGGACACTATGGCTGCATTACCATCCCTAAGACAGCTGTCATATCTCGTGACTCTGTCTGAGACGTTGCATTTTACAGAAGCAGCACGTCGCTCATTCGTTACTCAGTCTACGCTTTCTGGCGGGATTATGGAGCTCGAGCGTTTATTGGGTGGCGTTCTCGTTGAACGTGATCGCCAAAATGTACGTTTAACCCCTCTCGGTGAGCAAGTGGTTGCACGAGCACGTGTCCTTCTTGCTGATGCTCAAGATCTCATGCGACTGAGCCGTGAGATGAGCGAACCACTTACTGGTGATCTTCATTTAGGAATTATTCCAACGATTGCACCATTTATTTTGTCGCAATTGTTAGAAGAAGTTCATAAAGAGCTACCTAAAATTCAACTACATCTTCATGAAGCTCAGAGTGAACATTTGGTTGAAAAGCTAGAACATGGCAATTTAGACATGATCATGTTAGCGCTCCCATTCGATACACGTGGCTTAAAAGTCGCTGAAGTTGCGAAAGAGAGTTTGTACTTAGTTGCAAACAAAGCTGACCACAAAACGGCGCAAGCTAAATCTCTAGAAGACCTTGATTTGACACACCTCATGTTGCTTGAAGAAGGTCATTGCTTAAGAGACCATACTTTAAGTGTATGCCCTATCGGTGAACGCAAGAATGATCATCGCCTTAAAGCGAGCTCATTACCAACCTTGGTTGAAATGGTGAGTTCTAATCTGGGCTTTACATTACTACCTCAGATTGCGGTAAATACACATATGCTGAAAAATAATGATCAATTGGTGATCCGACCAATTGAGAATGCCCCTTCACGCATTCTGTCATTAGTGACGCGTAAAAGTACGCCATTGCAAAGCGAATTTGATGTCCTTTTACAAATTCTACAGCGCATTACTGCTGATATTTGCTAATAAGTCATCACAAAAAAGGAGCCATTTGGCTCCTTTTTTTATAAAAAACATTTAAGATTTAAAGAGTTCAAGCAATTTATGTTGCGCATTATGAGGAGTCTCACCTTCATCGCATTGCGCACGTGACCAAGTTCCATCACCATTTAACAACCAAGCTTGTTGATTATCTTTCATATAATTCAATAAACCATGTTGATAAATGTGCTTTCTCAAAGTTGGATCCTCAACAGGGAAACAAACTTCAACACGATTAAATAAATTACGATCCATCCAGTCTGCGCTTGAACAATACAGTCGTGGTTGCCCTGCATTTCCAAAATAATACACACGTGTGTGCTCTAAGAATCGTCCAACGATAGAGCGCACACGGATATTCTCAGAAAGCCCTGGCAAACCTGGTCTTAAACAACAAATTGAACGTATGATTAAATCAATCTGCACACCAGCTTGTGATGCTTCATAAAGTTTATTAATCAGTTGCACTTCAGTCAGCGCATTCACTTTCACAATAATCTGAGCTGGCTTACCCGCTTTGGCGTGAGCAATCTCTTCATCAATATAACTAATTAACTGTGTATGCAACGTAAATGGCGCATGAAGTAATTTCTTCAATTTTGCCATTTTGCCCATTCCAGTCAACTCTTGGAATATACGATGCACATCTTCACAAAGCTCTTTGTCCGTTGTCATCAATCCGTAATCGGTATAGATCCGGGCATTGGTTGCATGATAATTCCCTGTACCTAAGTGCACATAACGAACCAATTTATTATTTTCACGGCGCACAACGAGAATCATTTTTGCATGTGTTTTATAGCCTACGATGCCATAAACCACCACAGCACCAGCCTCTTGCAAAACATTTGCTACCGCAATATTTGACTCTTCATCGAATCGCGCTCGAAGTTCAATGACAGCTGTGACTTCTTTACCATTGCGTGCAGCTTCAGCCAACACTTGAACAATCTCAGAATCAGGCCCACTTCGATATAATGTTTGCTTAATCGCTAAAACTTGTGGATCTCGTGCTGCCTCACGTAATAAATTAATAACTGGAGCAAATGATTCGAATGGATGATGTAAAAGAATGTCCTGTTTCTTCATCGCAGAAAAAACATTTTCAGACTTCTTTAATACTTTAGGAATGACCGGCGTATGTGAGTCATATCTCAAATGCGGACGTTTAAAATTAGACACTAAACGTGCCAAGTTCACAGGTCCATCAACTTTATATAATTGTTCTTCATGCAAGTCGAATTCGTTGAGAAGGTAATCATAAATATGTTTTGGGCAATTTTCTGTCACTTCTAAACGGACAGCACGTCCAAATCGACGAGAGTTTAACTCCCCTTTTAATGCTTTTGCCAAATCTTCGACATCTTCATTAAGGGCTAAATCCGCATTTCGCGTCACACGGAATTGATAGCAACCTGTCGCAGTCATTCCTGGGAATAAATCAGAGACATGCTCATGAATAATCGCTGACAGCATCACGTGGTGTTCTTTACCATCGGTTAACTCGTCAGGTAAACGAACCACACGTGGTAAAGAACGTGGCGCAGGGACAACGGCTAAATCAATCTGTCGTCCAAAAGCATCTTTGCCTTCTAGCGTGACGATAAAGTTGAGTGATTTGTTGACTAAACGCGGGAATGGATGTGCTGGATCTAAACTAATTGGAGTAAGTACTGGCGCAACTTGTTCCTGAAAATATTTTTTAATCCATTGGGATTGAGCAGGTGTCAACTCTCCTCGACGTAAGAAGCAAATATCTTCTTCACGTAATTTTGGAAAAATTTCATCATTCAAAATACGATATTGACGCTCTATTGCAGCATGCGCAGTCTGTGAAATTTTCTCAAGAACTTGCTTTGGTGTTAAACCATCTGGACTACGGCTTTCATTACCGAGCTCCAATTGCTCCATGACACCCGCAACACGAATTTCAAAGAATTCGTCCATATTTCTTGAAAAAATCAATAAGAAATTCATTCGCTCAAGCAATGGATGCAATGGATCAACCGCTTGTTCTAAAACACGAAGATGAAAGTCTAAAATCGAAAGTTCACGATTGATATATCGTTCATTATAAGTATATTCAGTTGGAGTATTTGTCATCGCGGTATTCATACCACAAACCTGCATGCTAAAGATCTGTCTTAAGTATGCTTCAAATTTATGACAATTTCATAAAAAATGCACATGATCACTGTGCATTTTTGATCTCACGAGAGTTTTTTAAACAAGTCCATCTCACGGAATTCTTGAAGCATTCATGTAACGCAAAATAATTCGCTGTTTATTTTTGAGTTTACGATCTTGACGGTGGTGTTGATAATAACGCGGATTCGGCAAGATCGCTGCCAAAAATGCGGCTTGCTCACGTGTTAGACTGCTTGCAGATTTTCCAAAATAATGACGTGCTGCAGCTTCCACACCAAAGATATGATCTCCAAATTCAATGGAGTTCATGTATACCTCAAGAATGCGTTGTTTTGACCACATACGCTCCATCATGACTGTGGCGACGGCCTCTTGTCCTTTACGTAAAAAAGAACGCTTATTAAATAAAAATAGATTTTTGGATAATTGTTGGGAAATGGTAGATCCACCCGCAACCACTTGTTCTTTTTCTTTATTTCTTTCCAAAGCATGTTTTATGCCGTCAAAATCAAAACCATGATGTTGCATAAATTTAGCATCTTCAGCTGCAATAATCGCACGTTTCAGATGATCACTGATATTCTCATAATCACGCCATTGATGCTGAATGGGCTTCGAACTGTCGGTCCAATATGTCCAACGCATGAGCATCGTTGTATCAACAGCATTGGTTCTCCACCATGCAAGACTTGAAAAAATCCATAGTTGAATTACAAGGATGATACTGACAATGACCAATAAAGTTCGAACAATAAATGCTTTCATGTCAGTGTGTTGCTCCTTTTGTTAGCGTAGTACATGCTTGACCTTAATCCATATCACTATCACAGAATACAATGACATGACTGAAATGCAACCACCCCAATTTCAAAGCCAATCACGTCTACCGTTAAGTCAGATTACGTTTTTACTCATTACACTGAATGTTGGACTTTTTATCTGGCAAATCTTTAGCGGGGTGGATGTATCAAACCCAGCAACAATAGATGCTTTGCGCTGGGGTGCTGATTATGCACCGCTGACTTATTTAGAGGAACCCCTCCGAATCTTCAGCAGTACATTTTTTCATTTTGGTCTTATTCATTTAATGCTCAATATGTGGGCATTGTATATCTTTGGCAATGTCGCTGAGAAAACATTTGGGCATATTTATTTTCTAGGCTTGTACCTATTAGCAGGCATTATGGGAAGCTTGGTCAGTGGGCTGATTGATATTCGGAATAGTTACGAGTTATTGGAGCATGTCAACCATGATTTATTTCCACGTGTATCCGCAGGTGCATCAGGTGCCGTTATGGGTTTAGGTGGTGCTTTAACGCTCTTATCTCTTTTTCCCCCTTTACCACAACAACAATTTCTCTTTGATCGTAAATCGCTGCTGATCATCTTGGCATTAAATATTGGTATGGGATTCATGATCCCTGGAATAAATAATGCAGCGCATATTGGTGGAATGTTGATGGGTGCAGTCATGGCTTTATGTTGGTACATCGGTCAACGATTTAGACTAGGCTTCACCACTACCATCGTGGTACTTCCTCTAGGCATCTTCTTATGTTGGCTCATGTATCAATATAACTTAGGCTTAGTGAGCGGAATACAACCCATTTGGGCTGAAATGTTGCAGCAAATGAAAATGCAATTGGCATACTAATTCCAATTGCATTTTTTAGACCTCATAAATTTTATGATTGATTGAGTTCACGCAAGCTTTTTAATGGAGGAATCTCAGTTAAGTAGCTTAAACGATAACGACCAATCAGCGCACATAAAATCATCATGCTCATGGGTAGAATCACCCAGATTTCCCAATGCGGTTGTATAGCGAGATCCATTTTATAACTGGCGATCGCACTGATGACCTCAGCAAAAAAACACGATACTAAGCCAGCCATAAAGCCGATAAATCCAATTTCTAAACTCAGCATATTTTTCAAATTGGATTTTGAGCTGCCAAATGATCTTAAAATCGCGACTTCTCGCTTTCGCTCATCCATCAATAAATTAATGCAAGCAATCAACACCAAAAAACCTGAAACACTGACGAGAAGCGCAAGAATGGTAATAATTTGAACTAGAACAGATACTAAATTCTTAATTTCATCTAAAATTAAGGAAACATCGATAAATACAGTATTTGAGAACTGCTGAATCAGATTGACCAACTTGGATTTTTCATCTTGAGGTACAAAAAAACTTCCTAAATAACTTCCAGCATTTTCATCCATCGTATTCGGTGCAAAAATGAAGAAAAAATTTGGACTGAAGCTTTCCCACTCGACTGTTCTTAAATTTACAACATTGGCTTGAAGTTCGCCTTCTGGCAAGCTAAAACTGAGTTGATCACCCACTTTTATCCCTAACTCTTCAGCAAGATTTGCTTCAACAGAAACATCTCCCACCTGCTGCAATTGTGGCTGCCCACTGACAATGACATTATCTTCTGGATAGCCTTGAGCTTGAGTCAAATTCAACTCTCGTCTGAGTGAGTTATTTTGCGCTCTTAATGATTCCGAAAATGGCTGACCATTATGTTTAATTAGGCGTCCGCGGATATTCGGATACAAGGGTGTACTTGGCCAACCTTCTTTTTCGATCTGAGCTTTAAATTGCTCAACTTCAAATGGAGGAAGACCATAAATAAATTGATTTGGCGTACCTTCAGGTAACTGTTGCTGCCAACGATCTAATAGATCCGTCCTTAATACTACAAGAACTGTAATCAGGCTCAGACCTAATGCAAGTGCAGTAATTTGAAATGCTGTTTGATTAGGTACACGTACATAGGCTGACCATCTATTTTTCAAAGATTTGATCATCTTTAATAGCAACCAAACTATGCTGAACATACTTGCACACAATGCGAGGATCGTACCGATAACGAGCAATGAGAACTGTATATTTTGAGTGAGCAAAATACAAAATAAAATAAGACTTACAGCTCCCGCTCCCAATAAGGTCAAGAGAGAACGCGTAGATTTAACATCCTCACGGATAACACGAATTGGAGGCGTATTTAAGAGCTGCATCAAACTTGGGACAATAAATCCAAACATCACAATGACACTGGTGAATATTGCAATCGGCAAAGGACCCAAAACCAAATCAAACAAGCTAAATTGGATGTCTAAATGCGGAATTAGTTGCAACATAAACTGCAATAAAATATAGCCTAGACCAATCCCTAACCCAGTACCGATGAACATCGCAATTGCGACGGCAATCATAAGCAATGCAATATAGTTCTTAAGAATTTGGAACTTTGCAGCCCCCATACATCTCATTAAAGCAACATGATCTTGATTTTGTTGAACGTACCGTTGACTGGTCAACGCAATTGCAATACCGCACAGTAAAATTGTAAGAATGTTTGCAAGCTGTAAAAAAGTATCTAGATTTTCAATTGGACGCATCAAGCGGGTATTCGCCTCATCCGCAGTTCTCAAGCGAATTGAGCTTTGGGTTTCCATTGCTTGCTGATCATCTGCATTTGGTTCAATCATTTTTTTAGGATAGAGCTGATCAAAATAAGCCGTAAACTCATTAAGTCTATTTGGCTCACCAGACATAAGCAGACGATATTCGATACGACTTCCAGGCTGAATCGCATTGGTTGCCGCAACATCAGATTGTGAAATGATCACTGTAGGTGAAAAGGCTGAAAATCCGAGTTCTTGGTTAGAATCCTTTTCAATGACTCCTGTGACTGTAAAACTCGCATCTGCGATTTGAACCCTCTCCCCTATTTTGACATTTAATAAATCTAAAGCACGTTGACTCAGCCATACCTCTTCTGACCGAATAGCAGTCTGATCAGGTTGAATAATGAGTTCACCACGTAGCGGAAAATTGGACTCAATCGCTTTGACATTCACCATGACAAATTGTTCATCAGTATGTGCCATTGAACCAAAAACCGTCACTTGGGACTGTTGTAGATTGAGTTGGTTCGCCTTCTGTTTAAATTTTTCATTGAGCGGATATTGATCACTCAACACTAGATCAGCAGCTTGAAGCTTAGCAGCCTGCAATGAAACAGCTTGTTGAATCTGATCATTACTGAACTTTAAAGCGGTTGTCGCACTAATCGCGAGACTCAATGCAAAAATGAGCAAATAAATCCCTGTGCTAGCAAAACTTTGCTTCAACAAAGGTTTGAATAGCGCACTCATACACGCGCTCCAGAAGCTGAAGCGCCTTGCACTTTTTCTAATTGACCATCGATCAATTCATAATGCGTCTCACATTTTTGTGCTAGCTTTTGATCATGGGTGACTAAAACCAATGTAGTGCCCAGCTCCCGATTCAAATCAAATAAAAGCTGTTCAATCTCCTGGGCTGTCGTCCCATCTAAATTTCCCGTTGGTTCATCCGCAAATACAATTTTGGGCTCAGCAATTAAAGCGCGTGCAATTGCTACGCGTTGTTGTTCTCCCCCAGACAGTACTTTAGGTGTTTGAGTACTTTGACGATCTAAACCCACTTTGTTCAACCAATAAAGGGCTTGTTGTTCTGCTTTGGCATAATCAAAATTCTTTTGAATTCTCAGCGGTAACATGACATTTTCAAGCGCAGATAAAGAAGGTAAAAGCTGAAAGGATTGAAATACAAAACCAATATTTTCAAGTCTAATTTGAGCGCGTTGCTCTTCGCTTAATTGCTCAACTGCTATACCATTAATCGACAATGTTCCTGAACTTGGCTGATCTAATGTCGCCAGAATTCCCAAGAGTGTAGATTTTCCAGAACCCGATCTGCCTGTGATTGCGACTTGCTCGCCAGGATAAATTTGTAGATTTAGTTTCTCAAAAATCGTCAACTTTTTTTGTTGGATCTGTATCGTTTGTGTCAATTGCTGTGCAGAAATTAACGCTTGTGGCATGATTGAAGAAGTTGAGTCATTACGAACCATAGAAAGCCTTTATGCAAATCAGTCAAAGTTTAAATATTGTTACGTTGAGAAAAACTGCCTTTTTATTTATCTGCAGTTGTCTGTTTCTTTTACCGATCAATAGCTTTGCAAAAACTATCCTTATTCTTGGTGATAGTTTAAGTGCTGGTTACGGCGTACCCACCGAGAAAGGTTGGGTCAATCTTTTGCAAAAACGTCTTGATCAACAGTATCCGAAACAACATCGAGTGGTCAATGCAAGTGTCAGTGGTGAAACAAGCAGTGGTGCATTAGCACGTTTGCCCAAATTGCTACAAACACACAAACCAGATATTGTCGTAATTGAATTGGGAGGTAATGACGGTTTACGAGGTCAACCTCCAAAAATGATTCAACAAAACCTAACTCGATTAGTTCAATTGAGCCAAAAATCTAATGCCAAAGTACTCATATTTGGCATGAAGATTCCTCCAAACTATGGCTCAGCGTATAGCAAAGCCTTTGAAAATAATTATAAAGTTGTGAGCCAGCAATTTAATGTGAAGTTGCTCCCTTTTTTTCTAGAAGGTGTTGCTGGAAATAATAAACTCATGCAAAAAGATCTGATTCATCCTAATGAACAAGCTCAACCTAAACTCTTAAATAATGCATATTCTTATATTAAAGGCGCTCTATAAAGTTATAGACATATAGATCCATAAATCCCAATCAATAAAAAAGCCAGCTTAAGCTGGCTTTTTTAAAATGCTGATATTAGAAGTCAAAGAATGTAACTTCACCTGTTTCAAGTGAGTATTCTGCACCTACAACTTTTAATTTACCTTGTGCAATCAAGTTTTCCAACACCGCAGAACCATGGCGCAACTGGTTAACTGAAGCAAAAACATTTGAGCGAACCGCGTGTACTGAAAGCTTTTTCAAATCATCTTTTAACTCAGTTTGCATTAAAATTTCGACTGATGGACGTACGCGATTGACAATAGACATCAAATTAACTGATGGCGGTTGTTGAGGATTACGTAATGCTTCAATCGTTGAGTCGATCGCGCCGCAATGTGTATGACCCAATACAATCACTAAAGGACAATTAAAACTTTCGGCTGCAAACTCCACACTTCCAACTTGAGATGGAGCTACGATATTGCCTGCTACACGAATAACAAATAAATCACCTAAGCCCTGATCAAAAACCATTTCAGCTGGAACACGTGAATCAGAACATCCTAATACAATCGCAAATGGCTCTTGAGTTTCAGCCATCTGAGCACGCTCTTGATGCGTCAATAATCGCTGATGCTTGGTTTGACCTTCAACAAAACGTTGATTACCAATTTTTAAACGTTCTAAAGCTTCTTGTGCAGTTAGCATCTTGTATCCATGGTTTATCAAGGTTTGAGGTAATTTTAATACTGTGCTTTTTGATTGTCACTGACAAAATTTAAACTCTGTTACAATTTTTGTTAATTGCTAAAAATATCTTCAATTTCTTCAAATCTGATGATTATGATCATTCCTTACTAAACACTTTAGCAGCTGATTCAGCGCTTAAATTTATGTTTATGAAGTAAAACTTATTTAAATCGAGAACCAATTATCACAAAAATAGGATTTATTTTTTTACTTTTAACTACTACTTTATAAAAGTCACTTGATTATAATGTCGCCCTGTTTTAAGGGATTTCACCTGCATGTTTGTTCATCTTCCTTTACCCATATTAAAGCATCAACATTTATTTTCCATTTTACTCGCGTTAATGCTCAGCCTCGGTATCTCATCTACCCGAGCAGATACTGTTGAATGTATCGACTATCAAAAAGTTTTAAATGAAGAACGTGCTTGGGCAGGACTATCCAATAAAACGATTCGCGTCGGAGATGTTGTGTGGTCTTATAGCGAAGGTGGTCCTGCTGATCGACCTGCCTTATTGCTCATTCATGGTATAGGCATGAATCGAGACAGTTGGAATCATGTAGCTCGGAATCTCACACAGCAATATCGCGTCATTATCGTTGACTTGCCTGGAGGTGGACAAACGCTAACACCGAAGGGATTTGACTTATCACTTCCTCATCTGACTGAACAGTTACGTCGTTTTGCAGAAGCATTACGCATTGAAAACCAGCTTAATCTAGCGGGTCACTCTGTCGGTGGATCAATCGGACTGATGTATGCTGCTAAATATCCTCAAGAAATGAAAAGTTTATTTCTGATCAGTGCCGGTGGATTATTCAGAAGCAACAAAACATTCTTCCTCAATAACCCAATTTATTTAAAGCAGCTTTTAATCTCACAACCTGGTGACTTGAATTATGTTTCTAGGAGAGTCATGCATAAAGCTCCCTTCGTACCCAGTTTAATCAAGAAACAACAAGAGCAAGCACTTATTCAACGCGCGGCGGATACATCTGAGTTGATTCATCAGCTTGTTAAACTCAATCAACAGTACACCGTTGAATCATTTGCTCAATTGTTAAAAAATATTGAGGTTGAAACATTGATTTTGTGGGGAAAACAAGATCAGATAGTCAATGTTGAAGTTGCACATGAATTAGGGACCGCCTTAAAAAAAGCACATCCCCCTATTCTATTAGATCAAATTGGTCATACACCTATCGTAGAAACACCTGATCTTGTGGCGCAACATTACTTAAGTTTTTTAAATAAGATGAATACCGTTAAAACGTCATCATCAAATTAAGGATATTGAGAATTTTCATGGAAAAAAATCCTAAAATCGAACAGTTGATTGAGGCACATTTGGCATTTCTTGATCATGAATTTTCTCAAGATGACACTATTGAAAATGAATTTTTATATTTTTATCAATGGTTTAGAAAACAACCTTTAAAGAAAATTTGGTCTTTCGAGGCGATTAATGCGCTGCTTCAAAAACAAATTCTAAATACGCCTGCAACTGATTCTCTCATTCAACAGATTGCGGAGCATATTCGATTTGCGTTGGTTCACCCGCTTAACGAAACGACTCAAATCGAAGATATTATCTCGGTTCACACCATTGATCGAATTGCACTTTATATTTCATCTAAAAGCGCTCACCGCCAAGCCCTGATTAAACGTATCGTGAACAATCCCGCATTTTCGAGTATGCTCACCGAGTTAATCCATCATTCTATTCAGGATTATATTGATAATTCAGTGATGAATAAAAAAGTACCCGGTGTCGGCCGCTTTATGAAAATGGGGAAATCAGTTCTTGAAAGTGTCACTGATTCCAATCTTGATGATACGGTCAAACATTATCTTCAAAAAAATATTATCAAGATCAGTCAAATTAGCGAACAAGTGATTAACCAACACTTTGATGACAATAAGCTATACCACTTCCAAGCCAATCTTTGGCACAAAATAAAGCAAGTCCCACTCTCTGCTGTTAAAAACTATGTTGAAATCAATGATCTACCAAATACTGTGGCAATGGGACATGATATTTGGGACAACCTCCGTCAAACTGAATATTTAAAGCAACAAGTACACGATGGTATTTACACGTGGTATTGCCATAATCAAGACCGCTCTTTTGATCTGATCATGCAAGATATCAATATCAACGAAAGCCTTGTTCAAAATGAATTAAGTGCTCTACTCTGCCCCGTAATTAAGCATATGATTTCTAGTGAACACCTTAAACAACGTGCACGTGTATATCTTGAAAAATTCTACTATTCTGAACCAGCACTAAGTATTCTCACATCTTAATTATAAAACCGCTCCTTAGAGCGGTTTATTAGAAATATGTCGTCGGTATTTGAATCTGAATTTGATGCTCACTCAGCCATGAATTGAGACGTTCTATTTTACGTACGTCCTTTGATTCTCTATGCTCGCTTATAGGATAGATATAATGGCAATTCATCAATAAAAATATACTCTCAACAAGTAGTTTTAAATTTTGCTGAAAACAAGGAAGGTGATGTAACTGTTGAAAAGTTTTAGAACCAGTTCTTAAACTTTCAATAATGGCACTGATCACCTCCTTCGGAGCTTGAATTGGGCCAATTGATGTTTTTAAATTAATATTATCCAATCGCTGATTGTTAAGAATAAGATCTAATCTAATCTTATGTAAAATTCCTAAATGGTCTTCAAAACGGTAATTCACTGATTTTTTTTGAAACAAATCCATACGTTGCTTTGAATCCCGAGCAATATCTTTTAGATACTCTTTTGTATTCGAAATATTCACATCTGATATCAACTGTTGCAAGTCGATTGGAATGCTAAGCGAATCTAAGTTTTCAGTTGGAACTGCACTCCCAATATATGATAGATCAGCTTCGATCTTTAAAATCTCATGTACATCTACACTATAAAGGGGTTGCCAATAATCAGTTAAAAGTTCGTGAGCGAGATAATTGGTATCATTTTTTAATGTATTCACAATTCCTTGTATTTTGTCATATCCAATAAAAGCGCCTCTCCGATTTAATTCACTCACTAGTGCTGTAGACAATTCAATACTTTGAGCAGATTGCTGAGACGTATTTTTATCAACCAAGTTAAAGATTTTTTGAATAGGCTGTAAAGTAGCGGATCCAGGAAAGCACATATAGTGTAAATAGAATAATCCTTGGTCCTTTAAAGATTTATCTAGAATCTGCCTAATAAAATATTGATTGTGTTCAGAAACCCAAGAATACACTCCATGACAGACAATGAAATCAAACACTTCATTATTATTTTTGTTAAATTTTTCAAAGTCTATATTTAAGAATCTTATATTGCTTAACTGTAAGAATTGAGTAAGCTCTGTAGCTCGTTGTATGTGTTTGTCATTAAAATCCACTCCGACAAACTCAGCGTGCGGATTTGCAATTGCTGCCACAATCAAGTTAAGACCACAACCACAACCTAACTCTAAATATCGAAAATTTTGAGATATATCTGGCGCTATATAACCTTGAAATTGGCTGATTGTACTCAACCAAATTGGCTGCATCTCTGGATAAAAAAACATAGGATAGATAGTGTCAACCACATAGCCATCGACGCGCTTCATTATTTTCCTTCTAAACTCGACTATTCAAAGCTTGGAGTGAGATTCTCGCTCTCACTCCAAGCACAAGTCATTAAAACTTATAATTCAAGGCAAAGCTGTAACGTCGACCATCAAGCACCCAATCATTTCCATCTTTCAGTACATTTTTGTTTGCAACATTATATACACCAGTAGATAGCTGGAATTGGTCACTATACTTATACACAGCTCCAACATCTACAAATGTATAAGCTGGTGTTTTATCTCCATCGGTATCACCCACTGTTTTGCCACGATAATTCAATTGAGTCCATAAATACAATTGATCATTAAAGTCCCAATCTAAGCCTGCATTAAACATATGTTTAGGCAAATTATTCAATGGTTTACCTTCATACTGTCCAGATTTTTGCTCACTATCTGTGAATGTATAAGAGTGTCTATATTTTAAGTAATCTGTAATGTTGTAATCTGTGGTCAGTTCAAGCCCTCTAATTTCGGCCTTATCAATGTTATAGTTGAGTGTATAACCATTTGCGTTATATGGCAGATTAGGGTTGGACTGATAGAAAGCACTGCTATTAACGAAATCATTAATTTCAGATTGAGTGTAAGGCGGCTCACCGTCATTTTTTGGGGGAAGTCGACTACCATCTAAACGACCAGATCGAGTAATTTTATCGTTAAAGTCAGTTTGATAGACCATAAGACTTGCAGATAAACCCAATTCAGGATGAGTGAATGCAAAACCTGTTTCATACGTTAAACTGGTTTCTGGCTTTAAATTTGGGTTTGGCATAATTGCCCCGCCCATTGAGTTCAGCATGTAATCTGGAGAAGAATTACGTAAGCTCGGCGCTTTATAGCCTGAAATTACACCTCCTTTTAAAGTCACGTTGTCTGTAGCTTTATAAACTGCATATGCCTTTGGACTGAAATTATCACCAAAAAACTCATTTTCATCGAAACGACCACTTAAGGTTAGTGCTAACTTATCACTGACATTCCAAGTATCTTCTGCAAAAATAGACCATTGATATCGATCCATTTTAGTGACTTTACCAGCCATCGCTGCATTTTGGTTACTTGTACCATCCTCAAGATTTTCTTTTAAATATCGCCCGCCAATGGTCAGACTATGATCTTCGAAAAAGTACGTTCCTTGGGTATTGGCTGTGATAGTCTCAAATAAAATCCCCCCTGGATTTTGAACTTTACCCACAGTACGCCCTGTAATTGCATTATTTTTATCTTTATCATATTGCAAGTAAGAAGTGAGTTTTAGATTGTCGTACTCACCATCATGAGTAAGGCTAAAATTATTTTTTTCTAATTCTGAGTAAGTCCCTGTATTCGGTACGACATCTGAACGATAGATTAGCTCACCATCATCATTACGATTATTCGTATTATATGCTGGATAATAATTTCCATTAGATAGAACGAAATCTTTACCATCAATATCAACTTTAGGACCCGTTACTGAAACATACTGGGTATAACTTTTACCTGGGTTGTGTGTACGCTCTTGTTGAGTTCTTACATATTCAGCAGTGAGTGTGTTTTTTTCATCTGGTGTAAAAACAAACTTTGTACCTAGATTTGTTTTTTGAAAATCTGGTTCACTCTCACCTGTTTCGGCTGTATTTTTTTGTAATGAACTTTCTTCAATCTTTTGAAGACCAGCTGTAACTTGAACCGAAAGAAGCTTATCAATTAATGGTGCATTTACATACAAGCTGGTATTGGTTGCGTCGTTGTTAACGTCATTCGATTTACCAGCTTTGATATATTCTGTTCGAATACTTGCAGTCAAACGATCTTGATGCTTTTTAGTAATGATGTTAATTACACCACCCATTGCATCAGAACCATATAGAGAGGATGACGGGCCTCGAATCACTTCAATACGTTCAATCGATTCTATTGGCGGTAAGAAGTTTACTGATGCTCCTTGAACCCCCCCATTTGTTGTTAAAAGACTACCATCATTCATTGGACGTCCATCTACTAAAAATAGGGTATAAGCTGATCCCATACCCCGAATGGAGATCGTCTGGTTCGTTCCACCGCCTTGTACAAATACACCTGGAACATTTTTCAATGCATCAGTTACATCACTATAAGATTTTTTTTCTAATTCTTCGGCAGTAATCACTGAAATAGTAGCAGCAGCATCCGCTATATTTTGCTCATAACCACTCGCTGAAGTTACGACAATTGTTTTTAACTTAGTTGTATCTTGTTTTGCATTAGTATCTTGACCAATTTGCTCTTGTGCAAAACTTGAAACCGACATGGTGGTTAAGACAGCAAACGCTAACTTAGATTTTAAAAATGTCTTTTGCATTGTGTAATTACCAAAGAATGTGTGGAGAGATCTTGTTCGAATTGTGTCGCATTGTAACAAATGATAATCACTTTGCAATAGATTATGATAACTATTCTCATTTATAGTTTTGTTTTTACATTTCAATTTTATTGATATTACTCATTTTGTTCAGTTTTCATAAAAAAAGCCCCCTTTTAATGGGAGCTTTTCAAATCAACTTTTGTAAATTTAAAGGCAACTTATTTCATATAAGCGCCTTCTGATTGGCTGTGGTCTGTCTGGTCCACAACACGTTGTAACTCTGGGATATGCTGTTTTAGCGTAACTTCAACACCTTGTTTAAGTGTCACATCAATTGCTGAACACCCTTGACAGCCACCACCAAATTTCAAGACCGCTGTTAAACCATGCTCAGCATCTTCAACCACTTCAACCAATGCACAGTTTCCACCATGCCCTGCTAAACCAGGGTTAATTTCTGACTGTAATACATAGGTTATACGTTCTTCAATCGATGCATCTGGACCTACACGTGGCACTTTCGAGTTAGGTGCACGGAAAGTCAACTGACCACCAAAGCGATCTTTGTTGTAATCAATCACTGCATCCAATAAGTATGGGATTGATGGTGTATCAATATATGCAGCAAATTTTGGATATTCTTGTTTATAGTCGGTTGGAACGACTTCATCTGGTGCACTATACGCCATGCAGCATTCAGCACGTGGTGTACCCGGATGTTCTACGAAAACACGTACCGCGATACCAGGAGTATTTTGCTTCTCTAAAAGTTCAAACAAATACTCTTGCGCAGTTGGTGTAATTAATAAATTTGGAATTTCTTCAGCAACTGCAGTGCTGGTGTTCTCAGTCGACATAACAATTTTTCCTCAAGCTGAAGACTCTATTTTAACTGAAGATCGGGGATAATATTTAAAATTCAACTAAATTTGTCAGAATTATTATATTAATAACAATTAAATTTAAAAAAATGGCATGATGAATAGAATTAAAGCAATTTATTCAATCTTATCCATATGCTTGATTTACCTTTTAATCATACTGTCACCATCGTTTTAATTACGGTTGCCATTTCACTGGTTGCATTTTCCAATCAAAATATTATGAATCGTTTGATTTTTTGGCCTCCAGCCATGCAGAAAGGTCAATACGATCGATTTATCACGCATGGTTTTATACATGCAGATGGAACACATCTACTGTTCAATATGATCACACTCTTTTTCTTTGGAAGTGTAATTGAGAGTTTTTATCGACAATACTTATATGAACTCGGATTTGTTCTGTTCTATTTAGGCGGTTTAATCGCGGCAATTATTCCAAGCTATTTAAAACATAAAAATGATCACCGCTGGGCAAGTCTAGGTGCCTCTGGAGCAGTATCAGCAGTCTTGTTTGCTTATATTTTATTTCAACCATGGAAACTGATATTTGTCTTCTTTATTCCAGTTCCAGCCATTATTTTTGCCGTGCTTTATGTTGCTTATAGTATTTGGTCAGGTAAACGTGGAAACAGTAACATCAACCACAGTGCACATTTATGGGGTGCAGCCTACGGTGTCGTGGTTACGATATTGATTGAACCTCAAATTATTCCACATTTCTTCAGCAAGTTGCTTCAACTACCGCTCTAATTCTTTGATCATTGCGGGGGCTTAAAACACTCCGCACAAATACCCTTAAATTCAAAGTTGATGCTGGTAAATAAATCAAAAACACAAATTCAACAATGATAATGATTATCATTTATATGTTCATGTTAAGCTTTTATCAAACCTCGAGGTATTGATATGACTTACATTAAACTTCCATTGGCACTCATTCTTTCATTCAGCGCCTTTGTTTCATATGCTCAACCTGTTCAATTCACTTATCAAGATCAAACTATTCAACTTCAAAATACGCCACAGAAGCTGGCTGTTTACGAACTATCCGCGTTGGATACACTGAATGCTTTAGGTATTCAAGCATCAATCGTACCCGAAACTACTTTTGTTGGTGCTTTGAAAAAATTTAATGACAAACAATATGTAAAAGCTGGATCTTTATTTGAACCCAACCAAACCTTATTAAAAGAACAAAAGCCAGATCTCATCATTGTCGGCGGGCGTTCTGCTGCAAAATTAAATGAGGTCAAAAAAATTGCACCTGCAATCAACCTCTGGCCTGATACTCAAAACTTCAATCAAGACCTGAAAAATCGCACACTTTTTTTAGCAAAAATGTTTAATAAGGAACAACTCGCACAATCTAAATTAGATCATGTCTATGCCCTTCAAGCACAACTTAAACAACTCACTAAAGGCAAATCCGGCCTGATGCTTTTTGCCATGGGTGATAATTTTATACCGCATGCAAAGAATGAAAGATTTGGATTTGCCTATGATATTTCTGGCTTAAAGTCAGTGGTGCCGTCTGCAGCACCTCAAGCCTCAAGTGCTCGACCTGCTCCAAACTCACCAGAAGCTCTTGCTGCCGCGCAACGCAATTTAGAGCATCTAGCACATGCAATAAAACAAAATCCTGATTTCATCATTGTGTTAGACCGTGGTGCTGTAAACACGCAAAACTATGCTGCGAAACAACATATTCAATCACATCCATTACTCAAGAATAGTCAAGCAGTCAAAGAGAATCGTGTCATCTTTGTTGATGCCGATGCCTGGTATTTAACGGGCGCTGGCTTAGATAACACTGCATTTATGTTAGAAGAATTGATCAATGGTATAAAAAATACTAAATAATTGATTTTGTTTATAAAGGAAGTCTTCGGCTTCCTTTTTTTAGAAATATCTCGTAATAATTCAATCAATATCTGGTAATTAATGCCACCTAGATCATTAATTTTGTCAGGATAATGTAGGCATCCGCGAATTTATTCATTTTTTTTTGAGATTTTTTGCATGTCTAATCAACCTGATGGTTTACAATTTTCCTCTAACACGTCCTCTAAACCCAGCAGTTCAAAATCAGGCCAACGCATCGTCAGTGCGGCATTACAACAGATTCAGCCAGAATACGCTGATGCAGTTATCAATGAAAAGAATTGGCGAAAATCCTATCCGATTCATTTTAAACGGTTGGTAGAATGTGGGCTCTCATCACCTGAAGCTGCGCTGCGCATCGCTCAAGATGGACTTCAACAAGCTTATGAAGAGTTTAGTTTTCAACGTGATCAACATACACATGCATTGAATGAAGTGATGAATCTTAAATCAAAAGATTTAAATACCTACACACTTCAAGGAAACTCTAATGCTGAGCCGCAATGGTTTGTACCTTATCAGGGTAAAAATTTAGAAGGTCAAGCCCTACTCGACCAAATTCAACTTTGGTTAGACCGAGGTATTATAGAAGCATCACATGCACAGGCACTACAAGCGTGTGTGCAGCATCCAGAGTGGTTTGACCTTTCGGATCGAACAATGGTGCTGTTTGGTGCAGCTTCTGAAGCAGGACCTTTACCTTGGCTGGCGAAATGGAAAGCCAATATCATGGCGCTTGATTTAAATCATGAGCGAGTATGGACAAAGATTTTGAATACTGTTCTGCAAGGCAATGCGACCTTATACGCTCCAAGTGTCGAATCAATAGATTCATCTGCATCTATACGTGAAGCTGCAGAGCGTTTAGGCGTTAACTTATTAACAGATACCCCTGAGATTGCACATTGGCTCACCCAGTTTGATCGAGACTTAGATCTTGCCGCGATTGCGTATTTAGATGGCGAAAAGCACGTTCGTGTTTCTATGGCGATGGATGCCATTATGCAACATGTCAGCCAACAAAAATCCAATACCAGTTTAATGTATATGTGTACGCCCACTGACGTCTACGCTGTACCACAGGAAGTTATTCAAGGTGGATTAGATAAGTTTAAATCACGCTCTAAACTTGAAAATATTCTGTCCAAGAGTATTTCGACTGTCTCTCGTGATTATTTTTTCAAACAAAATGAAGAACGCTTATTCCAATGTCATGATAAACAGTATGGGATCTGCGACTGTCTTGTGGTTGAACAAGGTCCAAATTATGCGTTGGCGAAAAGGATTCAACAATGGCGCGCTACGTTAGCACGGTCACAAGGTCAACGTGTCAGCATTAATATTGCTCCATCGACCACTACACATTCGGTAACCAAAAACCCATTATTAAAAGCTGCTTTCAATGGTGCCAATTTGTTTGATGTTGAAGCATTTGAACCCGCGACGACCAATGCGATTATGGCTGCGTTGTGGATTCATGATTTGAGAAACCCACAGTCGGTTGCCAATCCTGACATCGCCCTCAATCATCCATTAGACTTAATCATGCATGGTGCTAATCATGGTGGATTATGGCGTGTAGCATATCTCGCACGCACCGCCCTACCATTTGCCGCATTATATGGTTTTGCTGAGGAAAAACTCCCCTTGAAAAAACTTTGGTCTAAATTCCAAAAATAAGCGTCATAAACAATTGATCATAAAAAAAGCGCTGATTGTTCAGCGCTTTTTTAGTCTTTAAGTATTGAATTCAATCAGGTGAACTGAAGGAACAACCAGAATAAACCACCTGATAAACAGATTGTTGCTGGCAGTGTGAAAATCCACGCTGATAAGATTGTGCGAACCATTTGGAAGTTTAAGCCCGACTTATTCGCAACCATCGTACCTGCTACAGCAGAGTTTAAAACGTGTGTTGTTGACACTGGCATACCAAAGCCATCAGCAGCAGCAATCGTTGACATTGCAACTAACTCTGCAGACATCCCCTGACCATAAGTCATGTGTTGTTTACCAATACGCTCACCAACGGTAACAACAATACGTTTCCAGCCTACCATCGTCCCTAGACCTAATGCCAATGCAGTCGCAACTTTCACCCATGTTGGAATGTATTGAAGGAATGAATCTAAGTTATCACGGTAGTTGTCCACTGTTTTTTCTTGCGCTTCAGTCATGGCAGGTAAAGCTTCTGCTTTATCTAAACGCTTGAATGCAGTCGTGCTGAGGTACATATCATTACGGAATTCAGCCACTTGATCTTCAGGAACATCTTTAATGGATGTGTAGCTTCCTACTTTTTCACCTAAATGATCCGTTAAACTTGCCAAAGCTGGCACAACTTCAGGCGTGATTTCTTTGGTTTGGATATATGACGTGATAATTTCACGCGCTTTTTCATCTGGAATATCTTGGTGATTTGGATAAATCAAATCAGCAGTTTGAGCAGATAACTGACCAAACGTTTGGATATGTTGTTGATCTAGACTCTTGTTTAAAGAGTATGCCAATGGCACGATCCCGATCAGAATCAACATAATCAGACCCATACCTTTTTGACCATCATTTGAGCCGTGTGCAAAACTTACACCGGTACACGTGAAAATCAAAATGGCACGAATAAGTGGCGGCGGCGGTTTATTCCCTTCTGGTGGTTGGAATAATTCCACTTGTTTCTTAAAGATTTTTTTAACCAATAAGAACAATACAGCCGCAAATGCAAAACCGATTAATGGTGAGAATAAAAGTGCTTTACCCACTTTCATCACCTGTTCCATGTCTACACCTGACGCACCATTACCTGCGTTTAAGATGTAGTTCATGATGCCCACACCTAAAATCGAACCGATCAGTGTATGAGAGCTAGAAGCAGGGATACCGAGGAACCAAGTTCCTAAGTTCCATACGATTGCGGCAATCAACATGGCAAAGACCATGGCAAAACCAGCACCTGAACCGACGTTCATAATCAATTCAACAGGCAATAGCGCGATAATACCGTAGGCAACTGCACCACTTGCGACCATTACGCCAAGGAAGTTACAGAAGCCTGCCCACATTACAGCGACAGGTGCAGATAAAGCGTTGGTATAAATGACCGTTGCCACAGCATTGGCCGTGTCATGGAAACCGTTAACGAACTCGAAACCCAATGCGATAAACAATGCCGTGGCCAACATGATCACAGCATAAAGATTTAAAGCAGGCACATGAGATAAATCAGCAGCCAACTGAAAACCAATGTAAATCAAGGTTGAAACAATCAGTGTAAGGAACACTGGCATAAAGAATTTCGGCGTTGGCACGTGAACATTCGTCGACTGCATAGGCGTTGACGATTGTGCTGAATCTGAAACTGGAGTTTGATTAGAATTCATGCAAGCAGAGAAAGAGGATAAATATCCACTCTATTGTTCAATTTAATTATTACAATTATATGACAAAGAGCTGTCATATAAGTCATCCAAACGACACTTATTTAAGAAAATTAAACTTTAAAAACAACCAGTATTCAAAATTTATCAATAATAATCAGATAGTTAATACAAAAGCCTCGTCTTTAATCTTTATTTCAATCGGTAATTAAATAGATGAAATAAAGATGACATCACTGTCACATTTGTTACAACGGCAGTTATTATTACATTAGATTATGACAACATGATGAAATATAGACAGTTTCAGTTTTGATAGGTTGATCATCGTAGTCGATGGATGAAATTCATCCTTAATTTTTTGGGAATAGGTTCATAAATTTTTATTTATCAGAAAAGTGGACGTAACTCTGCTAAAATATTGCACCATTATTTGTGCAGATTTTTGTGAGAGTCATTTGATGTCTACCCTCGCCACCTTAAAAGCGCTTCTTGCCAAACGTATCCTGATTATTGATGGTGCAATGGGTACCATGATCCAACGCCACAAATTGGAAGAAGCTGATTACCGTGGTGAACGTTTTGAGGATTGGGCCTACGACCTTAAGGGTAATAACGACTTATTGGTTCTAACTCAGCCACAGATTATTCAAGGCATTCATGAAGCTTATCTTGAAGCTGGTGCAGATATTATTGAAACTAACTCGTTCAATGGAACCCGTGTTTCAATGTCTGACTACCATATGGAAGATTTGGTTCCTGAGATTAACCGTGAAGCAGCTCGAATTGCCAAAGAAGCATGTAAAAAATACTCAACACCTGAAAAACCACGTTTTGTCGCGGGCGTATTAGGACCAACGTCACGTACCACTTCAATTTCACCAAATGTAAATGATCCGGCATTCCGTAACATCACCTTTGATGAGTTAAAAGTTAACTACATTGAAGCGACTAAGGCATTGATTGAAGGTGGTGCAGACATCATCTTGATTGAAACGGTCTTCGATACCCTAAATGCCAAAGCTGCGATCTTTGCAGTGAAAGAAGTGTTTAAAGAAATTGGTTACGAACTGCCAATTATGATTTCGGGCACCATTACCGATGCATCTGGCCGTACACTCACAGGTCAAACCGCAGAAGCATTCTGGAACTCAATGCGCCATGCAGAGCCTTTATCGATTGGCTTTAACTGTGCACTGGGTGCAGATGCGATGCGTCCACACGTCAAAACCGTGTCTGACGTTGCGGATACTTTTGTTTCAGCGCATCCAAACGCAGGCTTACCAAATGCCTTCGGTGGTTATGATGAAACTCCTGAAGAAACTGCAGCATTTATTAAAGAATTTGCTGAAAGTGGCTTAATTAACATTACGGGTGGTTGTTGTGGTACGACGCCGGATCATATTCGTGCGATTGCGCAAGCGGTTGAAGGTATTGCACCGCGTCAAATCCCTGAAATTGAACCTGCATGTCGTTTAAGTGGTTTAGAGCCATTCAACATCACCAAAGATTCATTGTTTGTGAACGTCGGTGAACGTACCAACGTGACAGGTTCTAAAAAATTCTTACGCCTGATTAAAGAAGGTAACTTCACTGAAGCTTTAGATGTGGCACGTCAACAAGTTGAAGCCGGTGCGCAAATCATCGACATCAACATGGATGAAGGTATGCTCGATTCGCAAGAAGCGATGGTGCATTTCCTGAATCTGATCGCGTCTGAGCCTGATATTTCACGTGTGCCAATCATGCTGGATTCTTCTAAATGGGAGATCATTGAAGCAGGTTTGAAATGCGTCCAAGGTAAAGCGGTTGTAAACTCAATTTCCTTAAAAGAAGGTTATGACGAGTTTGTAGAACGTGCTCGCCTATGCCGTCAATACGGTGCGGCAGTGATTGTCATGGCGTTTGATGAAAACGGTCAGGCGGATACTGCTGAACGTAAAAAAGAAATCTGTAAGCGCTCTTATGATGTCTTAGTCAACGAAGTGGGTTTCCCATCTGAAGATATTATTTTTGACCCGAACGTGTTTGCGGTCGCAACAGGTATTGAAGAACACAACAACTACGGTGTGGACTTCATTGAAGCAACCGGTTGGATTAAACAAAACCTTCCAAACGCGATGGTGTCAGGCGGGATCTCAAACGTATCGTTCTCATTCCGTGGTAACGAACCTGTTCGTGAAGCGATCCATGCGGTGTTCTTATATCACGGCATTCAACAAGGTTTAACCATGGGGATCGTCAACGCAGGTCAGCTTGCGATTTATGATGACATTGATGCCGAATTAAAAGAAGCGGTTGAAGATGTGGTGTTAAACCGCAACCAAGGTGCAAGCGGTCAAGAAGCAACAGAAAAACTCCTTGCAGTGGCTGAAAAATACCGTGGTCAAGCAGGCGCGCAAAAAGCTGAAGAAAACCTTGAATGGCGTAATGAACCTGTTGAAAAACGTCTTGAATACGCGCTTGTAAAAGGTATTACGACTTATATTGATGAAGATACCGAAGAAGCACGTTTAAAATCAGCTCGTCCACTTGATGTGATCGAAGGTCCACTCATGGCAGGGATGAACGTGGTTGGCGACTTGTTCGGTGCCGGCAAAATGTTCCTACCTCAGGTGGTGAAATCTGCACGTGTGATGAAACAAGCCGTGGCTTGGTTGAACCCATTTATTGAAGCAGAAAAAACCCAAGGTGAAGCCAAAGGTAAAATCTTGCTTGCTACTGTTAAAGGCGACGTACACGACATCGGTAAAAACATCGTGGGTGTGGTACTTGGCTGTAACGGTTATGACATCGTTGACCTTGGCGTGATGGTACCTTGTGAGAAAATCTTACAAACTGCGATTGATGAAAAAGTTGACATCATCGGTTTATCAGGTTTGATCACACCGTCATTGGATGAAATGGTATTTGTTGCCAAAGAAATGCAACGTAAAGGTTTTAACATTCCACTCATGATTGGTGGTGCGACCACGTCTAAAGCACATACCGCTGTGAAGATTGCACCGCAATATCACAATGATGGTGTGTACTACACTGCCGATGCATCTCGTGCAGTCGGTGTTGCAACACAACTTTTATCTGCTGATATGAAGCCACAATTGGCAGCGGATTATGCGGCGGATTATGAAAAAATCCGTACGCGTCTTGCCAACAAACAACCGAAAGCAGCAAAACTTTCTTATGCTGAATCGGTTGAAAATGGCTTCAAAATTGACTTTGAAAAGCATGCGCCAGTAAAACCAAACTTCATTGGTTCTGAAACTTTCACCAACTATCCATTAGAAACTTTGGTTGAGTATTTTGACTGGACACCATTCTTTATTTCTTGGAGTTTGGCGGGTAAATTCCCGAAAATCCTTGAAGATGAAGTCGTCGGTGAAGCCGCACGTGATTTGTTTGAACAAGCACAAGCAATGCTCAAAGACATTATCGAAAATAAACGTTTCGATGCGCGCGCTACTTTTAGTCTTTACCCTGCCAACCGTGTTGCAGCGGATACTGTTGCGGTAACGGATGAAAATGGCAATGTGACGCATACCTTTGAGCATATTCGTCAGCAGTCTGACAAAGTCACAGGTAAAGCGAATTTCTCACTGGCTGACTTTGTAGCGCCGAAAGACGTGGCGCAAGATTATTTGGGTGGTTTCACTGTATCGATCTTTGGTGCGGAAGAACTTTCGCAAGAATACAAAGCCAAAGGTGATGACTATAACGCGATTATGGTTCAAGCCTTGGGTGACCGTTTTGCAGAAGCATTTGCTGAACACTTGCACCAACGTATTCGTAAAGAGTTCTGGGGCTACCAAGCGGATGAACAGCTTTCAAATGAAGAGTTGATCAAAGAGAAGTATGTGGGTATTCGTCCTGCACCGGGCTACCCTGCTTGTCCTGAACATTCTGAAAAAGCGCCGCTGTTTGATTGGTTAGGTACGACTGATAAGATCGGAACTTACTTAACCAGTAGCTTTGCAATGTGGCCACCTTCATCAGTCAGCGGTTTCTACTACGCCAACCCTGAAACAGAATACTTTAACGTGGGTAAAATCTCTGGCGATCAGTTGGAAGATTATGCGAAGCGTAAAGGTTGGACCTTGGATGAGGCAAAACGTTGGTTAGCGCCGAATTTGGATGATTCTGTGGTTTAATAATCTCGTAGTTTATAAAAGCCCCCCCTCACATGAGGGGGTTTTTACATATAGATATTCATATAATACGGTTTATATTCTATTTGATTTGATTGCAACCAATTTTGAAATCTAATTAAATCATTACTTATGAGATATTTTCCATCAACTTCAATGCATCTCCAACTAGAGATCACAGATACAAAATCATTTGTAACCCCCAAACAAGAATACGTTTGTAAAAGATAAATAAATTCATCTATCGAAAGACTCATTTCCTCAAGATCAGACTTAATGTTTTCAATTTCAACACCACCTTTAAATGTAATAAAATTGAATAAATCTGCTAATTCCTTTTTAATAATCTGAGGCTTAAATATCAAATCATTAGCTTTCGCTATGGATTTCAAGCGAGGATCATTTTTGTTAATAAATCTACCATCAGGTATATTCCCAAAAGTACTTACTATAAAAAATGGTAAAATATTCTCAGATATAAGGTCATCTTCAAAATCAAAACTAATATTTAGATGTAAACTAATTTTAGCCCACAATAACTCTAGAAAAATAATTGCAGAGTTCGCATTATATGAAGCTAAATAACTCCACCATTTTCCAACATTTTCTTCATATAAATCAGCCCAATAAGGCATTCCAATTGCTTTTAACATTCCTATTTGATTGTTAGTTATCAGCGTTGGAAAATCTAAAACCCTCACACCTCTTTGTGAGTTATGATCATCTATCATGTAGAAGGTTTCTTGAATAGCATTTCTTAAATCCCCTACACGGCTATAACCTTCATAAGAGTGAACTATGGTAAAAGGCATTAACATTTCAACTAATAAAGTACGTGCTATATATTGCTGCGCTTTATTTAGTCTCGCCAGCTCATCAATTGCTTCAATTCTGTAACCAATTAGATAACTTAAGTGCAAAGAAAATAAAGATAAATTTATACCTACATCATTTCTATTTATTTTATCATCTAAGTACTCATAAAATTCTGCTTTAATTTCACTTAAATGAGCTAAAGCATCTACCAATTGTTCCTTTGTTAAATTTTTTTTAACTTCAAATATAGCCAATACATTTGAAACATCATAGATATATTTATCTGTTAAACCATATTGAACTCCATCACCATGTACTAACATACAATCAATTTGCTGTGGTAATTGTTTTTTTCCAATTCTTATGAACCCTTTTACCACCTTCAAATCACACATATCGGGTAAAATATATTTTTTATTTAACCCTTGAATCGTGATTTCTTCATAGGCTTCACCCAATGTTGGCATGTGCGGCATATCAAAAGATTCAACCCTTTCCTTTTCATATTTAAAAAACTCTTCCAATAATTTAGCAATATCTCTAACCATTGGCTCTCCCCGCATATTGTCTCTAAATTTAATTGTATGAAATTTTGAATGATTATAATTGATTTAATAATTACATTGCCAAAACCTCATCTCGAATTCGATCTCCTTCTAGAACTTCAGCCTTATAGTGCTGACTACCATCATACTCAATCACTAAACAGACTGAAGGACAGTAAAAATCCACAATGTGATTCAAAATTGGTTTCTGCCGATAAAACTACAAACCTAAAATTTGCTTATGGCACAGTCGCGACCATAACAACTTTTCAGCATCAGTCATGTTATTGCGTAAATCACGTGAGGCTTGTTTTAAGTTTTTATTGTAGGGTTTCATTTTTTATTCTACTAATTTTTTATTAATCCCTCCCAACCTCCCTTTAATAAAGGGAGGAGCTAAAACAATTCTAGATGAGCAAACATTTTTGAAATATTTATTAATTGCTTAGATATTAATCACTATAAACATTGTAAATTAAGAAATAATATGTTAATCAAAGTAGTAAAGATAGGTTATGAGATTATATGAAATGAGGCGTTTAAAAAAAATTAAAAATGGGTTTTACACTCTAAAGCTTGAAGTACTTTCCAATCCCGACATCATCAGAGGGCTTGGAGCTTTCTGTGCTATAGCTATGCTGATCTTATTCTTTTTTACTGTACCTTCATTGCAAAACACGCTGATTGACGGTAGTTACTCTAGTCATGTTGATGTTATAAAAATTATCTTAAAAGTTGGAATTATTTCTGTGTACTTTTTACAAGGTATAATTTTAACCGTCCAACCAAAATTTCTAACATCCTGCGATATCACTCTATTAAGTAACTCCACTCACACATTCATTCAAAAAATTAAAAAACCGGTTCAAGTATTCAAGCTTTTCAGTCACTAAATTATTTTTTTGGGGGGGAGGGATAATATTATTCCGAGCCTCCCTAGATTTCTTGAATTTCAGCTCATCAACATTAATAATCACTCAAGTCAATACATCATATAGGAATATTTTATTCATCTAGGCTCAAGTGGATATAAATCAAAAATGCCCCTTTTCTAACCACCCAACCCCAAATCATCCGTTTTAACATTTTTAGATCAGCAAATATTTCAAGTTTAGTGAATAATTAATACTTATTAATGAAATTACCAAAAGTTTGATATTTCCATGAAAAAACTCATCAACCACCCTGAAAACTTGGTTGTCGACATGTGCAAAGGCTTTGTCCTTGCACACCCAGAACTCGCATTTACCGAGTCACACAAAATCATTTCAAAAAAAGAAAAACATAACAATGTTGCTCTCATCAGTGGTGGTGGTAGCGGGCACGAACCTGCACATGCGGGCTTTGTCGGTCAAGGCATGTTAGACGCTGCCGTATGTGGCGATGTCTTTGCATCACCTTCACAAATTCAGGTCTATAAAGCACTGCAACACGTCGCAACTGATAAAGGCGTGCTAATGATCATCAAAAACTATTCTGGCGATATGATGAATTTCCAGAATGGTGCAGCCTTAGCCGCTGAAGACGGAATTCAAGTCGACTTTGTGAAAGTTGCAGATGATATAGCGGTTAAAGACAGCCTCTATACCGTCGGTCGTCGTGGTGTCGCAGGCACAATCTTTGTTCATAAGATTGCAGGCGCAGCAGCATCTAAAGGCTTAGAATTAGGTGAAGTTAAAACAGTCGCTCAAAAAGCGGCTGACAATGTCATCAGTTTAGGTTTTGCCTATAGCTCATGTACAGTTCCTGCTAAAGGTACACCAACTTTTACCCTTGCCGATGATGAAATGGAATACGGCGTGGGTATCCATGGTGAACCGGGGATCCGTCGTGAAAAAATCTTGCCAGCAAAAGAACTGGCACAACGTATGGTCGATGATCTATTTTTAGATCGCCCAGACATGAAAGAAGTCGCAGTATTGATCAATGGCTTTGGCTCAACCCCAATGCAAGAACTGTATCTGTTTAATCATGATGTATGCGAATACCTTGCACATAAAGGCATCAAAATTTACCGTACTTTTGTCGGCAACTACATGACCAGTATCGACATGAATGGCGCATCCATTTCATTACTTGAATTGGATGATGAACTCAAAACATACTTAGATGCAGAAGCCAACACCCCTGCCTTTAAACTTGATGGTTCACCTGCTTTAGCCATTGAGTTTGCGATAAAAGATACGGCTACCCAACATCAAGGCAACAGCCAAGTTGAAACTGCAGCAGAACATGCTGAAATTCAAAATGAGCAATTCACCATTGAAAATATGCGCTATGTGGTCGATGTGATGGCAGCGTGTATTATTAAAAATGAAGTGCCATTTTGTGAGTTAGACGCGCACGCAGGTGACGGCGACTTCGGCATGAGTGTGGCTAAAGGCTTTAAACAACTCAAGAAAGAATGGCAAAGCTTGATCCAAGCACAGCAGATGGATGAATTCTTGCTCAATAGCTCCATGATCATTATGGAACATTGTGGCGGTGCTTCGGGTCCCATCTGGGGTTCTGCATTCCGCGCTGCAAGTAAAGCCATTCAAGGTAAAACCACGTTGAGCGTGGCAGATTTTGCCGATATGCTGCAAGCCGCAGTAAAAGGTATTCAAACCACAGGCGAACGTTCATTTGGACGTGGCGCTGTTGTCGGTGATAAAACGTTGATCGATGCTTTAGTGCCATGCGCAGATTCATGGTCAAACAACACCGACAAAAGCTTTAAGGAAAACTTTATCTTAGGTGCTCAAGCTGCTGTTCAAGGCGCACAATCGACCAAAGAGATTGTTGCACGTATGGGTCGTGCAGGTACTGTCGGGGATCGTAGCTTAGGCTATCCTGATGCAGGTGCATATGGTTTAGGCGTGATTTTTACCGATATTGCTGATCATCTAAAATAACATCTAAACATGACATAAATGATTGATTAGTTATGTAAAAAAGCCCTGATGATTCAGGGCTTTTTTTGCTTTTTATTTTTTAAAACTTGATAATAATGCGCTGGTAATCGCCTGATTATGTGATGCCACACGAGACTTCTTCGCTTTCGCTGACTGGTCAGCTACACGTTGAATTTTGACTGCTTTTAATTTACCTTGATTTTCAACAACCTGAAATTTGACTCGGTCATTGCGTTTTGGCTCACCTTCATCTGCAGGAAAGTCAGAAATGTGGAAAAAAATATCCTCACCTGCACCACCAATAAAACCAAAACCTTTATCGGCATGATAAATTTTAATTTTTCCTTGCTGGACTTCAGACTTCATAACATTCCCAAAAAACGGTATACAATTTTCAATATTATACACGCATCTTAAAGTGCATCATCTTTGCTGATCACTTTAAATAATCATGCAAGTGCTGTTGGACAATGACGCGTTTGAGTCCTTTACTTTGTTGTTCCGATAACAATGATTCCGCATCTAAAACCACCACTTTGTGACCATCATCCTGTAGACGTTTCACACCTTCAAATAACATTCGAGCACCGACATCATGGATTAAAGTCAGATGTGTAAGATCAAGCACTACTTTATTTTTACCTACAGGCTCATTCTGTAACTCACGCAAGAACATTTCAGTCTCTGTAAATTGCAAGACACCACGTAGCTCATACACCACCATGCCATCATCATACTCACGGCGACTTTGGATAATGGTTTGTGCTGAAGGGGTTCCCTCCATTAAATGTAATCCCATATCACTTGATAGACGTTCAAAGATTTCCACACCTCGAACACTGTTGCCATGGCTGTCTAATTTAGGCGAAAAAACCGCAATTCCGACCTGACCTGGTAAGACACCAATGATCCCCCCTGCCACACCACTTTTGGCAGGAATACCTACGGTGGTCAACCAGTCTCCAGCTGCATCGTACATACCACACGTCATCATGACGCTAAGTACCTGACGACATACCTGACGATCTAAAATACATTTTCCCGTAACAGGGTCTTTTCCGCCATTCGCCAAAACACTGCCCATTCGCGCTAAATCTTTCACGGTGACTTTAATCGCACACTGTTGAATATAACCATGAACAATATGCTCTGGGTCTTCTTCTAGCACGCCGACGGTACGCAACATATATCCAATCGAAAGATTACGAAATGCTGTTTTGAGTTCAGATTGATAGACTTGCTCATCAAAGGTTAATTCACGCCCACACAGTTCACTCAAGAAACGTCGTAAATGTTCTGCACGAGAAACAGTCTTTTTATGAGGTAATAAAGAATGTGTCGTAATCGCACCCGAGTTAATCATTGGGTTCTTGGGAATCGATCGTTCTTTTTCTAATGAGATTTGATTAAATGCTTCCCCCGACGGCTCAACGCCAACTTTTTCTAATACTTTAGCTAAACCATGTTCTTGAATCGCTAATGCATAAGCAAATGGTTTAGACATTGATTGAATCGTGAACTCAACTTCATCATCCCCTGAAGAATAAATCGTACCATCAATGGTTGAAATTGCTAAAGCGATACGATTTGGATTGGCAGCTGCCAGTTCTGGAATATAGTCAGCCAATGCTCCTTCGGTATTCGCATGACATTGGTCCAATACATGGGCAAGATAATCAGGTACAGGTGTCTTCATTTTTATTCTCTTGGTGATCAATGGAGACCCAAAATAAGATCTCAAATGTTAAATTCAGCTGTCGATATCGTGTCACATCTGACTTGATTACGACCATTCTGCTTTGCAAGATATAGTGCTTTATCCGCTGCACTATAAATCCTTTGCTTTACTTCGTCTGTGTATAGATGTGGTAAATTTTGTGACATCGCCACGCCAAAGCTTGCGGTCACTTGAATAAAAGTCGCTGGGCTAATCTCAATTTTTTCACTTTCGATCGTTCGACGGCAGCGTTCTGCGATGATTAATGCTTCGTCGATATCACCATCTTTAAGTACTAGAACAAACTCTTCACCACCGAGTCGTCCCACTATATCCTCTTCTCGTGTTTGCTGTTTTAAAATGAGAGCAATACGTTTAAGTACAAGATCACCAACATCATGACCATAATTGTCATTAATCTGCTTGAAGAAATCGAGATCTAAGATGATGAAAGCAAAGCTGCGATTTTGTTGAATTAACTTACTAATAAACTGATTGATGTAACGACGGTTATAGAGGTTGGTTAACGCATCTTTCTGACTTAGTATTTCAATCTTACGCTCACGTCGTCTCCACTGCGACAAGATCAACTCAAAAAAAACTGCTGAGCACAACAGTATGGGTAAATATAGTACCGCCATACTTTTCAGCCAAAAAGGATTGGCATACAAATTAGATTGATTCAGTGCATCACTAAATAATGGTGCATAAGTCAGTTGACCATTGGCCGTCAGTACTGCCAACCACACGATAATACAAGCAATAATAAAAGAGACGCTATAGATGATGCGCTGTTCATATAACACAAAACCAATTAATACAATATTGACCGTTCCCGCCATCACCGCAGGACTATAAATCCCAACCGTGTATCCTGAAAAAATGACAATCAATCCATAAAATAAGGGGATTAAATAGCCCAAGATTCGGCGAGCAGTAGCATTTTTACGAAGCACTAAAGCGATCGTCAGAAAACACGTGGTCAAAATCACTTGTAAACATGTGGTCAATGTCCGATGAGGATAATATTCTGAATCTAACCAAATTTGATATTCTGAATGGAAAGTTAGGTAGTACCACAACCAATGACCGATGAGCATCAACAGCCCAAATATAAGTAACAGAATCCCTTTATTAAAGTTGGACCAGTTAATAATAGAACGATCAGATTCTAACAAGACATATTTGATAGCTTGCAATAAACTGCGCTGTTGTTGTACTTCATTCTCTCGAGTCATCATTTAATTGTATTATCAAATATTCATATTTATTTTATTAAAATTTGGATGTATTCAGCGATCATGTCAATGCGCTTTAAGCATTAAAAAGACTGCTTTATCGTTCAGATCAATTTATGGTATGAATTTGATGATCACTGACCAAAACAAAAGCATTGCTATAAAAAAACCTAAACGTATGTTTCTCTATAGTTAGTAGTACCAAAACCGAAATTTAATCATTGAATTAAGCTGACTGATATAACTGTACCTGATTTCGTCCGCTTTCTTTGGCAATATATAAAGCGTGATCTGCACAATGCGTAATGACATCTTGATCAGATAACTCATGGGATAGTGCAATACCAAAGCTTGCCGTCACATTTAACGAGGTTCCATCATCCAGCACAATTGGCTGCTGTGCAATCGCGTTACGGCAACGTTCTGCGATATCAACCGCTTGATCACGACTGAGATTGTCCAGAATTAATATAAATTCTTCACCGCCATAACGTCCAACCGTATCACCAATACGAACATGATATTCCAAACGCGTCGCCACCTGTTTCAGGACTTCATCTCCTGCTGCATGACCATATTGATCATTAATTTGTTTGAAATGATCCAAATCCAATAAGATCACAGCATAATCAGCACGATCCTGCTGAAAATGTGATAACACTTCATTGATCTGACGACGGTTATAAACGTTCGTCAGCGCATCAAATTTACTGCTGGTTTCGAATTGTTTTTCACGACTGCGCCATTGGGTGAGTAAAATCTCAAAGAATAAAACACTCATAAGTAAAATAGGCACGTAGAGCTGTACCATGCTCATGACCCAAAAATCATTTTGGTAAACGATACTTTTATTCAACTCATCACTAAACATAGGTGCATAACGAATTCGATCGATATGCGTCAAGTAACACGTTAATAACGTGTATATCGTAATTGGAATTGCAATCCCATAAATAATTTTACGGCTATAAAATACCAACCCGACCAATACAATACTAATGAACCCTGCCATTGTTGCAGGACTATAAATTCCAATCGAATACCCTGAATAAATCATGGTCATTCCAAAGAAACTAGGGGCAAAGTAAGCAATGAAGGTTTGAAACTTAGCGATATGCTGAAACTTGAAACAACTCCAAAACAGGACAAGATAAATCACGGAGGTCACCAACAATTGGGTAACACGTAATTCAAAATAGTCAGGATTTAACCACTGTGCTTTTTCAGGGGTATAAAAAGCCACAATTAACCAGCGAGCGACCTCAAGTTGGCTTAGAATTCCAAAAAAGAGGATAAGCCGTCCCTTTTTAAAATCACTCCAATTGATCAGCATATTTTGAGGATCAAGGATGTACGTATTGGCCATACGATACAATCGCTTAATCATATGTTGAATCTTCCTGATTAACTTCATTCTGTCCTTTTATCTTTTATATTGTCTTTTTAAGCAGCGTGAACTCGCTCTACAAACAAGATCCCATCAAGATGGTCAATTTCGTGTTGAATGATTCGTGCAGGGAATCCTGAAAAAGTCTCAGTAATTTCCTGTCCTTGCATATTACGATAACGGACACGGATTGATGAAGCTCGAGCTACTTCCGCACGTCGATTCTCTACACTTAAACATCCCTCTTCTCCTAAAACAACATGATCAGAACGCTCCAATATTTCAGGATTAATCATGTAAATAGGCTCCATCTCAGGCGCATCGGGATACCGTATATTGGGTTTTGAAGCGACGATAATAATCCTTTTAGAGACATAAACTTGTGGTGCAGCAATACCGACACCATTGCGCTGTTGCATCGTAAAATTCATTGCTTCAACCAGATGCGTTAACCAGCTACTACTAAACTCAAGTTCACTTACCGGCGATGCAACCAATTCAAGGATCACTTCACCTTTTTGAGCAATGGGTAGTATCGTCATAATACGTTCATCTCAATTATGATAAGAATTTGATCTTCATAATTTTTTAAATTTTAAATCAAATATTTGATTAATAGTCAACCAATCTTAAAGCATTTCAAGATGAAGTAAAACTGATTTAAATGACGAATTTGTGACCTGATAATTTTACGGCTCAAGTTTCACTTTTTTGTATGACATCAGCATCCTGAAGTTCGTAGTAGTGTCTAACCTGATTACGACCACGTTTTTTTGCTAGATATAATGCTTGATCTGCATGACGAATCACCGCTTCTTTATTTAAATTAAATTCAGAAATGGCTATACCAAAGCTTGCTGTCACTCTGATCGTCGTACGTTCATCGATATAAAAGAGCTCATTTTCAATTTCTTTGCGACACCGCTCTGCGACCTCCATCGCAGCTCTGAGGTTTTTATTCTGCAACAGCATCACAAACTCTTCACCACCAAATCGCCCGACAATATCTGTATCACGTATATTTTGACGTAGTACATTGGCAACACGCTTTAAGACGTTGTCTCCGATATCATGACCATAGTTATCATTAATACTCTTAAAATGATCAAGATCTAACAGAATGAGAGCAAATTTTCGTTCTTGTAATTGAATTTCATTGAGTTCTAAACCTATTTTTCGACGGTTATAAATCCCCGTAAGCGGGTCCATTTGACTCATTAAATTAATTTGTTTTTCTCGATTTCTCCATTGCGTCAACAAAATCTCAAACAATACAAAAGTCGCAAAAAAAATAGGCACGTAAAAATAAAGTTGTGAATAAACCCAGAATTCATTAAATACCATGACTGAATAATTGAGCTGATCACTAAAGACCGGTGCGTAGGTCATATAACCCAATGCACTACTGACAATTGCAATGAGCATATATACAGTGACTGGTAAAAAAAGCAGATATACAATCTTGCGTTCAAATAAAACCAGACCAACTGTTAAAATACTGATAAATCCCGCAACGGTAGCAGGACTACTGATACCAACCGAATAGCCACCATAAATAAAGCTTACGGAAAATACCAAAATAATAAAGTAAGGTAAATATTGTCTCACCCATTCTTTATGACGCCATATGACACAAGGAATAATCAGTAAGAACTGTAATACACAGCACAGCAACATCCGTGATAGGTGAAAATAATAATAATCAGGATTGAGCCAATGATGTAATGCAGGATGATGAAATGAAAATAAATACCATGTAATCCAGGTGATATGTGCAAGCCCGCCCAATACCATGACCAGAATACATTTATTTAAGTTACTCCAATTCATCAACACACTTTGATTCATAAATGAATGAAGTGTATAGGGGCGAAAAATTCGATTGAATAGTCTTAACATAATGAACTAACTCAATTGAAACAGCTCATCAAAATAAACTATATTTTCATTTAACTGTGTAATCATTAAATCTATTTCACCCCTACAAAATATAGTGAATAAAATCACATATTTTTTATTATAATTGCACTTATTATCACAATCTAACCTTAAGATTAGGATTTATCAAGGTTTTTTTACCATTTATTCTATTTTTTTTTAAAGCTTTTTTTGCTTAAATCCAGCTAGCGATACGCTCAAGCATTTTGATTTGACTCAGCTAAAAATTGCTAAGTACACTCCTAACTCTTAGAACTCTTAGAGATCGAGTTCTCGATAAATAACTTTAATTTCTTGTGCAATGTGAATACTGACTCGATGATGCAAATATTGAATCAAAATATCAAACTGCTCTGCACCATCGTCTAATCCAGTACAAAAATATTCAGTATGAGGAGGAAGCGTTTTTAACCACTGACTTTGATAAAAATCGGCAACGGATTCAAAGTTAAGATAACGATGAGGATGCTGTTGTAATGATTTTACAAATTGCAGAAATCGAGCTTCCCAAAAGTGGATAATCATACATTTAAAGTCTACTGGTTAAATTCAATTTCATTGTTACGTCGATCTGCTTTATTTTGCAGATCGAATCATTCAAATCAATGTCCAAGGATGTAAATTTTTCAGAGTGAGTAGACGGTTTGCTGTTGAACTTGATATTTTTTCTTCCACTGAAGATAACCTAATAAGGCTAAAACAATAAATGCGCCATAAAGACCAGCCGTCAAGTATAGATCTTTATACATAAACATCATCACATAGATGATATCCACCACGATCCAAGCAGGCCAAATTTCCAAATATCGTTTTGACGTCCAATATGTAATGAGCAGACTTAAACTTGCCAATTGAGCATCTAAATAAGGAATGGAAGCATCCGTAAAATAATCCAAACCTAAACCAAAAATAAATCCTGCCAACATTGTAAAAAACACATGTTTGATAATTCTCAACCCTTGAATACGATTGATGGCAAGTTGCTCTTGCTGTTTAAACTGAGCTTTCCATATCCACCACCCATACACACCTAAACCGATAAACACGCATTGCAATATCGTTTCACCATAGAGTTGATAGTCATAAAATAACTTTGCATATAAGCCATAAGCCACGAGATTCACAGGCCAACACCATATATTACGACGAATCGTGAGGGTTACACCCAATACACTCATCAATACTGAAATAATTTCTAAAAGGCTCATACACTACTTAAAATGATCGTGGTTTATTTGATACGCCTATCCTAACGTATATTGAATGGCACCATACATGATTCTTAACGAACACGACTTAGCGATGTTCAATTTGAACTGCACAGTTTTGACCTAACCATTAAACTCCTCTAAAAATAGAATGTCCTCAATGGAAAATAATAATGATGAATACAACTCAAACGACCAGAATAACCATTGAAATTCGCAATCATCTGATGTTGATTGGTTTAAACCGTGCTGCGAAGCGCAATGCATTCGACAGTCATATGATTGATGAACTTTCACAAGCACTTACCACCTATGAAGACCAGTCCGATTTACGCTGTGCTGTGATTTATGCACATGGAGAGCACTTCACGGCAGGATTAGATCTGCTTGAGCTTCAGCCGCGTATGTCAGATGGTATATTTTCGGAAGATATGAATCTGATTAACCCATGGGGCACGACTGGTCGTAAACGAAAAAAACCAGTCGTTGTCGCTGTGAAGGGGTATTGTTTTACTGCTGGAATAGAATTGATGTTGAATGCCGATATCTGTATTGCCCATCAAAATACCCAATTTACTCAACTTGAAGTGCAACGTGGCATCCTCCCCTTTGGCGGAGCAACTTCACGCTTCGTTAAAACTGCAGGTTGGTCTAATGCAATGCGCTACTTATTGACGGGGGATTTTTTTGATGCTGCAACTGCATATCGACTTCATTTAATTACCGAAGTAACAGAACAAGATCCGCTTGACCGTGCCATTGAACTCGCCGAATCCATCGCTTCAGCTGCTCCACTCGCTGTTCAGGCCACATTGACGGCTGCTCATGAAGCAATTTCACATGATGAACAGTACGCTTTTAATCAGTTAAAGACTCATCTTCTTCCACTAATACAATCTGAAGATGCAGTCGAAGGTATGCGAGCAATGAGCGAAAAACGTCAACCTCGCTTTAAAGGTCAATAGTTCAATATCGGGAAATATAGACATGCAAGCTATTCCAAATGTGAACCAGATGCCGAGCATCAATAAAACTCAAGTTCAGTTTCCTGCCTTAGATAACTATATGCTCACCGGCACTCGCTACCTATCATCTGGTGTGAAGACTGTTGCACGTATTATTGTGGCTTCAGCGACAGCGGTTCCCCAACCTTTTTATCGCAGATTTGCAGAGTATGCTGCAGAACGTGGTTTTGAAGTGCTAACCTTTGATTATCGTGGTGTGGGGGCATCATCTCCAGCACAACTCAAAGGTTTTAAAATGAGTTATTTGGATTGGGGGAAACTTGATCTCGCTGGTGCCATTGAATACTTTTCTAGCGATACTTTCCCCTTATTTGTGACTGCACACTCTTATGGTGGTCAAGCCTTGGGACTTACCCCTAATCATCATCAAGTCAGTGCCATGTGTTGCTACGGTACAGGTGCAGGTTGGGCAGGATATATGCCGTTCAAAGAAAGATTCAAAGTATCCGTGATGTGGAGTATTGTGTTTCCACCCATTGTCGCAGTCACAGGTTATTTACCTTGGAGTAAATTCAATATGGGCTCTGATCTGCCTTTAGGGGTATATCAACAGTGGCGTCGTTGGTGCAAAAATCCGTTATACTTTTTCGCTGACCCCGAGCAACAAGATTTAAAAGCACAATATGCAAGTGTTAAAACCAAAATTTATGCTGTTTCAGCATTAGATGATGATTGGGCTCTCCCAAATTCGAGGCAAGCCTTTATGCAACATTATCGTTCTGCTGATATGCGCTACATTGATATCACAGCCAAACAGTATCAAATGCCTGCAATTGGACACATGGGATATTTCAAAAAAGGCGCAGAAAAAATTTGGGATGACATGCTCCAAAATTATCTCAATTTAGTTAATGATTAAATTCTAAATTACTGAATAAAGTCAGATTGATGTTCTACCCCTTGTGCGTCAGTATGTCGATACATGATGCCATATTGACTCACATAGTATTCAAGGGATTGATTACGATATTCCCATAAAATCGACCACTCACCTAAATCAAATTGATTGATCTGACATAAAGTTCGTGATGGCATCTTGTTCAAAAACTCATATTGAATTTGCTGAGCAAACTTGATATCACGATGATTTACACGTTTCTCAAACAGTAATTTTGCAACCTCATCAAACATACGAATATCTTCGACAGAATCCGTATCATACACCAAGCGCGCCGGCTGGCTGAGATCAGTAGGCTTGAGGAGTTTTGTTAAATCAAAGTGCCTCTGCGTATTCCCCATAATCAATTTAGGTTGTAATAATAGTCGCCATACGGCATAGCAACTGACCAAAGCAAAACACACCACGATTAGCATCATATTTTTTACTCATTCCGATGATTATTCATTGAATCGTTCATTACAGAAATGATTATTTCTTTATTTTTATTGTTAATTTTCTTGGTGTTATTAAGTTTTAACTTTTAAAATATTAACTTAAAAACCAGTAGAGGGATGGCACGAAACGTAACAACTCATTTCAAAATCCACATGTTATGTAAACCGTGTAAATCTAGGTAATTTTATTCAATTAATATGACTTAAAAGTACGTTGAAAGATTCTCATTAAAATAGGGTTTAAAATCTTAGTGTTCTAAATCATTACGACATTTTTTGTCGTTTAACTTGATACGCATCTACACTATTCTTTTCTCAAATTTTATAATTTAACCATGAACTATTCCCGTAAACGCAAACCCATTACCAGTGCATGGCCAGTTGAGCATGATTGCTTCCTCATTGAAAACAGTCATCTTCAACTCGAAGCATTGCAACAGACGCTTCCTTATTCTGCTCAAGAAATTCAAGATCGCCAAGAAATCTTGGGGCTCACGAGACGTCGTCGTCAAATGAAAAAATTAGGTCAATTTTAATTTTCTAATGAAGCTAAAAATAAAATCCCAATAATCCATCAAGTTTAAGTATTTTTTGTTTAATAAATTAACCCCTCGTGCCCTCTCTGACAATGAATCAATTTCGCCATATTCTTGGATGGTGATTTGCCATCATTTTTGCTCAAAAATAATTATTATTTAAATGCTCTCTCAAAAATGGATCCAAAATATTTAGTTTTAAAGATTATTATTGACTTTTTATCTAAAAAATAGAATTATTGGATCCAATTGATAAGGAGATCAACTCATGTTTGTAAAAAATGCTTGGTATGTGGCGGCACGACCTGAAGAAGTACAAGATAAGCCTCTAGGAAGACAAATTTGCGGTGAAAAAATGGTTTTTTATCGTGGAAAAGACAACCAAATACATGCCGTTGAAGATTTTTGCCCACATCGCGGTGCACCTTTGTCATTAGGCTTTGTTGAAGATGGTCAACTGGTCTGTGGTTATCATGGGTTAGTGATGGGATGTGACGGCAAAACGGTTTCAATGCCTGGGCAACGTGTACGTGGCTTTCCTTGCAATAAAAGCTATCGCGCAATTGAAAAATTTGGCTTTATTTGGGTATGGCCAGGAGACCAATCGCTTGCAAGTGAAGATCAACTCCCAACTTTAGAGTGGGCTGAAAATCCAGAATGGGCCTATGGTGGTGGACTATTCCACATCAACTGTGATTACCGCTTGATGATTGATAACTTAATGGATCTCACCCATGAAACATATGTTCATGCAAACAGCATTGGTCAAAAAGAAATCGATGAAGCTGCACCAACCACTCGTGTTGATGGTGACCACGTTGTGACTGAACGTCATATGGAAAACATTTATGCACCTCCATTTTGGCAAATGGCTCTAAAAGGTAATAATCTCGCTGCAGATGTCCTAGTAGACCGTTGGCAAATTTGTCACTTTCATGCACCTAGCAATGTTCATATTGAAGTTGGTGTTGCCCACGCAGGCCATGGTGGTTACAACGCACCGGAAAATAAAAAAGTGTCTTCAATCGTTGTGGATTTTATTACCCCCGAAACGGAAACGTCTCACTGGTATTTCTGGGGAATGGCTCGACACTTCCAACCCGACAACATCGAATTAACTAACCAAATTCGTGAGGGACAGGGCAAAATTTTCTCGGAAGATTTAGATATGCTTGAACAACAGCAACAGAATTTATTGAGACATCCTGATCGTAAATTGCTAATGCTGAATATTGATGCAGGCGGTGTTCAATCTCGAAAAGTAATTGACCGCTTGATCAGCTTAGAGCAAACGAATGATGAGCAGAAAATTACAACTTTGAATGTTGTTTAAAGTAAACCCACATTTTATCAGTTTTTCATTTTACCAAGGAGCGATACTCACATGGATGTGACTATTCAGAAGATTTATCGTCATAATGAACACATTTTATCTTTCGAACTGGTAAACACCCATGGTGAATTATTACCAGCTTTTCAAGCCGGTGCACATATTGATGTGCACTTAGGTAATCAATTAATTAGACAGTATTCTTTGGCAAATTGTAGTTCAGAGCAGCACCGTTACGTCATTGGTGTCCTGAATGATCCTTTATCACGTGGTGGTTCTAAATTTATTCATGAACAACTTCGTGAGGGTCAGCAGCTCAAGATTAGTGAACCACGAAATTTGTTTGCCTTGGTTCCTGAGACAGAATATGCATATTTGTGTGCAGGTGGAATCGGTATCACTCCTATCTTAGCAATGGCTAAAGAGCTTAAACGCAATAATCATCCCTTCCAATTACTGTATTTTGTGAAAACGAGAGCTTCTATTGCATTCCAACAAGATTTAGAGGCTCTAGGAGATTCCGTCCACATCCATATTGATGATGAACCTGAAACACATATTCTTTTGAATACAGTCTTTGCTTCTCCTCATATCGATCATCATATTTATGTATGTGGCCCAGATGGTTTTATGAACTATGTGATCCATACCGCAGATACGCTCTCTTGGCCTAGTCATCAAGTACATAAAGAGCATTTCAGCGCACAAGCTATTGATACCAGTCAAGATGGCAGTTTTGAAATTGAGATTTTAAAAACAGGGCAACGTATTCATGTCGCAGCTGATCAATCTGCAGCACAAGCTTTAGAACATGCTGGAATCTGTATCCCTTTATCTTGTGAACAAGGTATTTGTGGCACTTGCTTAGTAAATGTAGTTGAGGGTGAAATTGATCACAGAGATATGTATTTAACTGAAGAGGAACAAGCTGCAAATGATCAATTCACACCTTGTTGCTCAAGAGCCAAATCTCAACGAATTATCATTGATGTTTAATTTGGATCGATAGATTTTCAAGTGTAGCCCTTCATTAATTGAAGGGTTTTTTATATAGACCCATCTGTATGAAATATTGAACGCATAGTCTCCCCTAAAGTAACCACATGACTATGCTCACGCATTAAACTTTCAGCGCGTGCTGAGTCTTGTTGCTTTAATGCATTGAATATTGAGCAGTGTTGGATATGCGCATATTGCAAACGACGAATTTCAGACAGCGCATTATTTTTATCATAAGTCAGTGCTTGTGCAGATGCCATAGGTAACTGATTGTTTTTACTGAGTGCTTGCACAATTGCGACATTATCCGAGCCTTGAATAATAGTATTGTGAAAAATAGTGTTGTAATGATGGTAGGTTTCTAAATCATCGCTTGTTAATTCTGGTTTATTGAATATGGAATCAATTTGCGTAATACAATTCAAAAGTGTTTGATGTTGATCTAACGTCATGCCTTTTTCAGCAAGCGTTTTTGCAGCAAGACCTTCTAAAACGCCACGTACATGCAACGCATCATGAACTAATTTGGATGAAATTTCTCGAACAGTATAGCCTCGAGTTGGATTTTTAACGAGTAAGCCTTCTTGCTCTAAAAGCCGAAAAGCCATTCGAATAGGTTGACGCGATACACCTAGCATTTCAGCAGTCGGAATTTCAGCCAAACGAGAACCTCCTGCAATCTCCCCAGAAATAATCATTTTTCGAAGTTCAATTAACACTTGCTGCCCTGAAGACATATAACTACTCAATTTTTTTGATCATGATTGATCCTAACGAGTCAGATTTGGAATATCAATCTCTGTTGACTTAAAGGACTCTTTTAGGCCGGAAATTCACTATTCTATTTTTGATAACTGAGGTGATTATGAGTTCGTATCATCAATATTTATTTTTTGAAGATTGGTTGCCATTAACTCTAGATTGTTTCGAATTAAATAAGCTAAATGGATATCTACCCCATCTAACATTTTTTGTTCTATCTCATTAACAATGTTTCGACATTGTTCGAGTTTTTCAAATCCTTTAGGCGTTACATTAATTAAAATTCTTCGTCCATGTGAGGGATCTGAAGCTCTACTGATCCAATCCTGGTTTTGTAAATCTTGTAGAATTTTATTGGTAGATTGCGGTTTAATAAATGAACGTTCTGCAAGTTTTGCATTAGATAGATTGCCTTTCGCAGCGATAACTGACAATGCTGTAAACTGAGATAAGGTGATATCTAAGTCTTTTAAACGTTCAGTTAAAAGTTTACTCACAATACGATCAACCCTTGCAATTATATAGCTCAGTGTCGGAATCGAATGATTAACTTCTGACATTTTATATTCCTTAATAGATGAACAAAAGTATGACTACTGTCGTAATCATACTTTTAACATATGTTTAACGTGTAGTTATATTTAGAACAGCATCAGACTGCTCTGCTCGTGGCTTGCGTACAAGCATTAATGCCGCAATAGCTGCAAATAAAATCAGTGGAATACTTGCACCAATGACCATTGCTGAACTAGAACCTAACGACAGTAGCATGCCAGCAAATAGTGGCCCAGCAAAAGATCCTATACGCCCTACTGCGACTGCAGCGCCTACGCCCGTCCCACGCATTTCTGTTGGATAGAATATCGCTGCCAATCCATAGAGCGCTGATTGGCCACCTACAATAAATAGACCACAACCCACAGCAGACAATACAAGTAAAGCAACAGTTGGTGAGATTGCAAGACAGCACAGTGATAACAAGATGCCAATATATATAAATTTAATTACAGTACTCATGCGAATCTTATCAAGTAAAGTTCCCATGAGAATCGACCCGAAGATACCACCGATGTTGTAACCAATTTGAACATAGTTCGCTTCTGTTTTTCCTAAACCTTGTGCACCCATCAATAGTGGCAACCAGTTGAGTAAAAAATATAAAACAACTAACGTAAAGAAAAAACTGATCCAAATTTGAATCGTGGAAAAACGCCGTTCTTTTGCAAACAACACTTCAAAGAATGGGGTAGAAGTTTTATTCTTCGTCGCTGTTAAATAGTCTTTAGACTCTGGCAAATATTTCATTAGCAAAGGGATTAAAAGAATTGGAGCGAAGCCACCAATGTAGAAGATATGTCTCCATTGCGCATCACCAGCTAAACCCATTGCCACGAATGATGTCAACATTCCACCAAATGGAATACCGCTATACATAATACTGACTGCAATGCCTTTATGTTTCTCTGACACTGCCTCAGATGCCATGGTGATCATCATTGGTAAAGCACCACCCATCCCTAAGCCAGTTAAGAAACGAATGATTAAAAGCAGTGTATAATCAGAAGCATATGCCGTTAGAACTGACATCACTCCAAAAATTAAAATACTGGTCAATAGAACTGCCTTACGCCCAATTTTATCAGCGTAACGACCTCCTAATAATGCACCAGGTAAAGTACCCAAGATTGCCGCGCTAAATGCCCATGCCATTTGAGTATTATTTAAGCCAAACTCTGCTCGCATCCGTGGTGCTGCTACGCCCATTGATTGAAGATCGAAACCTTCAAATACAGCGATAGCGAAACACAGTACGAGTGTAAGCGTAGCTTTAGTCTTACTACTTACACTTTGTTCCATTTTTATTGTCCCTTTTAGAGCTTTTAAAATACTTTTAAAAAAATACACATCCTATGTATTGCCTCCGTCCAGGCAACTCAAAAAATATCACCTAAACTTATAAAATAATCAATATTTTTTTTTTAAATAAAATTCATTTAAAATATTATTTTCTTAAATATCAATATATTATAAAAATTCTATAAAAAATTCAAAAAAACACTTGTATGTAAGTTTAACTGATATTATCTTAATTCCAACAGGACATAAAACAAACACTAAGGAGCTTATCATGTCTTATCAAAATCGCTGGTCCACTGTTGATGTAAAAGTTGAAGCTGGCATTGCTTGGGTCACTTTAAATCGCCCAGAAAAGAAAAATGCGATGAGTCCAACCTTAAATAAAGAAATGATTGATGTACTTGAAACGCTTGAACTCGATCCAGAAGCAGGTGTTTTGGTACTCACTGGTGCTGGGGATTCTTGGACAGCAGGTATGGACTTGAAAGAGTACTTCCGTGAGGTTGACAGCCAGCCAGAAATTTTCCAAGAACGAATTCGTCGTGATGCATCACGTTGGCAATGGCATTTACTTCGTTTTTATTCAAAACCAACGATTGCAATGGTAAACGGCTGGTGCTTCGGTGGTGGATTCTCACCACTAGTCGCATGTGATCTAGCCATTGCAGCAGATGAAGCTACATTTGGCTTGTCTGAAGTGAATTGGGGAATTCCTCCAGGTAACTTAGTGAGCAAAGCTATGGCTGATACAGTTGGCCATCGTGCTTCTATGTACTACATCATGACAGGCAAAACCTTCTCTGGTGTTGAAGCTGCGAATATGGGCTTAGTAAACAAGAGCGTTCCACTTGCACAATTACGTGCAGAAGTAACTGAATTGGCAAATAATTTGCTTGAAAAGAATCCAGTTGTACTGCGTACTGCGAAGAATGGTTTTAAACGCTGTCGTGAGCTGACTTGGGAGCAAAACGAAGATTACTTATACGCCAAACTGGATCAATGCAACTACCGTGATGATGAAGGTGGTCGTGCACAAGGTATGAAGCAATTCTTGGATGACAAAACAATCAAACCAGGTCTTCAAACTTATAAACGTCCTGCTTAAGCAGAATCTACTTTTTTCGTCATGATGGACATGTAAGGAAACATTCACCATGCAAAACGTACAGTTACTTATTCACGGCCAATCTGTTGCAGCAAGTTCAGGACAAACTTTTGAAAGAATCAGTCCAATTAATGGCTCAATCGCATCAACGAGTGCAGCAGCGACTTTAAGCGATGTTGATCGTGCAATTGAGTCAGCGCATGAAGCATTCAAAACTTGGTCTGTTCTATCACCAACAGACCGACGTTTAAAATTGCTTAAAGCTGCAGATTTGATGGATCAAAAAACTGAACAGTTTATTCAAACTGCAATACATGAAATAGGTTCAACTGCGACGTGGTATGGCTTTAATGTCCATCTTGCTGCCAATATGCTGAGAGAAGCGGCAGCCATGACTACACAAATTGATGGAAATATTATTCCATCAGATGTTCCTGGCAATATCGCTATGGGTGTTCGCGTTCCATGTGGTGTCATCGTTGGTATGGCGCCGTGGAATGCTCCTGTTATCTTAGCCACTCGTGCCTTAGCGATGCCTCTGGCTTGTGGGAATACAGTCGTACTTAAAGCATCTGAAGCTTGCCCTGCAACACATCGATTAATTGGGGAAGTACTTCATAAAGCAGGTATTGGCGACGGTGTTGTCAATGTCATTACTCATGCCCCGCAAGATGCTCCACAGATTGTAGAGCGTTTGATCAGTCATCCATTGACTAAAAGAATTAATTTTACAGGTTCAACGCATGTAGGACGAATAATTGCAGAAACTGCAGCGAAATACCTCAAACCAGTGTTGCTGGAACTTGGTGGCAAAGCACCGGTCATTGTATTGGAGCAAGCGGACCTGGACGAAGCCGTTAATGCCATCAGTTTCGGCGCTTTTTTCAACCAGGGACAGATCTGTATGTCGACAGAGCGTGTTCTTGTGGATGAAAAAATTGCAGACCAATTCATCGAAAAATTGATCAATAAAGTTCAGAATATCAGAGCAGGAAATCCACTTAAGAGTCAAGAACCCCTGGGCGTTCTAGAAAGTTTAAAAGCTGCAACAAGAATCAAAAATTTAATTGAAGATGCACGTGAAAAAGGTGCATATTTACCACTGGGTTTAAGCATTGATGGTGCTATGATGCAACCTACTATCGTAGTTGACGTCACTAAAGATATGCAGATTTATGCCGAAGAATCTTTTGGTCCTGTGTGCACCGTTCAACGTTTTAAAACTGTTGATGAAGCAATCGATTTAGCAAATGACTCAGAATTTGGATTATCTGCAGCAGTTTTTAGTCAAGATTTATCCCTAGCTCTAGATGTTGCTAAACGTATCGAATCAGGTATTTGTCATATTAATGGTGCAACCGTTCATGATGAAGCGCAAATGCCTTTTGGTGGTGTGAAACAAAGTGGTTATGGACGATTTGGGAGTAAAGTCTCAGTTGCAGAGTTCACTGAGCTGCGTTGGATCACCATGCAAACCAAAACTCGTCACTACCCTATTTAACGAACATTTCAAAGAGTTGACATGAAGTCAGCTCTTTTCGTTGGAAAAGAATAGCTAAAAATACATGGAGTGAAAACAATGTCGAATATGACGGTTCATACGCATAAATATCCTGAGCGATTTGTTAAATTAGGCAGTCACGAGATTGAGTTTCAATCTAAAAATGGCACTTTGTATATTTCCCCAAAAGAACAACTTAAACCATACCCACAAAAAATTACTGACCGTTTAATTCAATATGCTCAAACTCATCCCGATCGTGTATTCGCAGCAAGACGTGGTCATGATGATGAATGGATTAAGCTTACATACGCAGAAACATTAGATCGAGCATGGCGTATTGCACAAAGTTTGAAACAGTATTCACATCTTTCAACTGAACGTCCTATTGTCATTCTATCTGGAAATGATCTAGAGCATCTTACTTTGTCAATGGGAGCAATGCTTGCAGGGATTCCATTCTCCGCAATTTCTCCTGCCTATTCACTTATTTCTAAAGATTTTGGCAAGCTCAAACATGTGTTTGATGTTCTAACACCAGGTTTGGTTTTTGCTAATGATGGTCAAGCTTTTGCTAAAGCGATTGAACATTGCTGCGATACAGATGATATTGTGATAGTTACGAATTCTGGAAAATTTGGTGAGAAAAATTGCCTTGCTTTCTCTTCATTCCTCTCCTCTGAAATTAGTGATATTAAAGATCATTATGAGACCATTGATGAACATCAAATAGCGAAATTTCTATTTACATCTGGCTCAACTAAAATGCCGAAAGCGGTACCTACAACGCATCTAATGCTATGTACCAATCAACAGATGCTGCTTCAGACCTTCCCTGAGTTTGAAGAGACCCCCCCAGTATTAGTTGATTGGTTAGCATGGCACCATACTTTTGGTGGCAGTCATAATGTAGGAATCGCATTATATAACGGCGGCACAATTTATATTGATGACGGCAAGCCAGTTCCAGGAAAGATGGAAGAAACCATCAGAAATCTTAAGGAAATTGCACCTACTGTGTATTTAAACGTTCCTAAAGGATGGGAAGAAATAACCGTAGCTCTTGAACAAGATGCTGAGTTACGTGAAAAATTTTTTAGTCGAGTTAAAATTTTGTTTTTTGCTGGTGCTGCACTATCAGAAGCTGGTTGGAACAGACTTGACCAAATCGCGCAGTCACACTGTGGAGAACGTATTCGTATCATGAGCGGTTTGGGGATGACTGAGACTGCACCATCATGTGTGTTTACAACTGGTCCCAAAGTAATGGCTGGGTTCATTGGATATCCAGCTCCAGGTTGTGAAGTGAAATTAGTTCCTTATGGTGACAAACTTGAGTTTTGTGTTCGTGGTAAAAATGTCATGAAACATTACTGGCGTCTACCTATGGCACAACAAGCTGACATCTTTGATGATGAAGGCTTTTATCGCACCGGGGATGCTGTGAAGTTAGTGGATCCATCCGACCCGAGTCAGGGACTCATGTATGATGGCCGTATAGCTGAAGATTTTAAGTTGAATACAGGTACCTTTGTCAATGTTGGAACATTACGCAATAAAGTTCTCATTACAGGTAATCGACTTATTCAAGATGTTTGTATTACCGGTTCTAATTTAAGTGCGATTGGATTTTTAATATTTCCCAAAATTGCAGATTGCGCTGAGTATGCAGGATTAGATTTAAGTCTAGTTGGTGCTAAAGAGGTGCTTCTACACCCTAAAGTTCAACAATGGTTCAAGCAGTTTTTAATTGATTTCAACAAAGATGCGACAGGTAGTTCAAACACTGTTTCAATGCTTTACCTCATGATTGAACCTCCACTTCTTGATGCAGGAGAAACCACTGATAAAGGCAATCTCAATCAAAGTGGTATCTTGAAACGTCGCATAGCAATGGTGGAAGAGTTATACGAAAAAAACATCAATAATCCACTCATTATTCGCATTCCAACCCTTAGAAATTAACTCAACTTTTTTATTCAGCAGCGTTTAGTCAAACGCTGCTTAGACAGTTGCATTCAAAATTAGGATAACGCTATGCAGAAAGATAGTGATTTTGAGCTGTTTCGGGACAATTATCGACGCTTCCTAGCAGAGTTTGTCGCCCCATATTATGAGTCATGGGAAGAGCAAGGACTCATGCCTCGACAAGTTTGGGATCAACTTGGACAAAATGGATTTTTATGCGTCGATGTGCCTGAACAATATGGAGGTTACGGCGCACCGATATATTATTCACAAATGATCGTTCAAGAAACGGCTCGAGCGGGCTTCTCTGCGTTAGCCGTTGCAATCGGTGGTCAGAGTGAACTTGTTTCACCCTATATCCAGAATATTGGAAGTGAAGATCAAAAACAATATTGGTTACCTAAAATGGTATCCGGTGAAGTTGTTACAGCTATTGCAATGACTGAAGCCAATGCAGGTTCAGACCTACAAGCCATCCGCACTCAAGCCTTATTAGATGGCGATCATTATGTGGTAAATGGCTCAAAAACGTTTATATCGAATGGTCAACATGCAGATCTCATAGTTTTAGTTGCTAAAACTGATCCTCAAGCAAGAGCTAAAGGTATTTCGATTTTATTGGTGGATGCTCATTTAGATGGAGTAAAAAAAGGTCGTGGTCTAAAAAAAATTGGACTTCAATCTCAAGACACTGCCGAATTATTTTTTGACCAAGTCAGAGTTCCTAAAGACCAATTATTAGGTCAGGAAGGTCAAGGCTTTAGCTATCTCATGCAAGAACTTCCACGTGAGCGTTTGAGTATTTCTCTCATGGCATTAGGCGCTTTGCAAGGTGCTTTAGAAATTACTCAAGAATATGTCCTCGAACGTAAAGCTTTTGGACAATCAATTGCACAATTTCAAAATACTCGTTTTGTAATCGCTCAAGCCAAAATTAAAACTCTAGCAGCCGAAGCCTTTGTCGAAAAATGTAAGTCGTTTTATCAACAGGGAGTATTGGATGTAAGCGAAGTTGCGGCATTGAAATGCTTCATCACTGATACCCAATGTGAAGTCATTGATCAACTTCTGCAATTGTTCGGGGGATATGGATACATGCGGGAATATCCAATATCTCGATTTTATGTCGATGCACGTGTTCAAAAAATTTATGGGGGAACCAATGAAATTATGAAAGAAATCGTTGCAAGAGAACTTTTAGGAAAATAACACAAAGATTACCTCTATGTATTAATACTATTTCAGGATGAAATAAAGATGAAAAAATTATGGATCACACCACTTCTATTATGTACCGCTCCAGTATTTGCAAATAATTTTATCGACCAAAGTAAAGTCGAATTAACTGCACGTAACTTCTACTTTGACCGTGACTTTAAAGTTGAGAATAGATACCCCGCATTAAGAGACTGGACACAAGGATTTATCTTTAAAGCGCAATCTGGTTTCACCGATGGAACGATTGGTTTTGGTTTAGATCTATTAGCGACCGCAGGTTTTAAACTGGATGCTGATGCTAAATATGGAGGTACAGGAAACTTAATTCGTTCCTTGGCAACCAATGAGCCTGCAGATCAATATGGTGAAGTTGGAGTCACTTTAAAAGCTAAAGTTTCTGAAACCGAGGTACGTATAGGGACCCTTCAACCCATGACTCCTGTTTTAGTCGGCTCTCCAGCGCGACTTTTACCTCAAACGTATCGAGGTGTTGCAGTTCAATCTAAAGATATTCAAGGTCTGGATCTCCAAGCATCCTATATTGATGAAGTCAATCAACGTGATTCTACAAATTATGAAGCTATAAAGATCTCTGGAGTAAATGGTCGTTATATTTCTGAAGAAACAGATTATTTGTATTACTTAGGTGGACATTATGACTTGACTAATAATCCATTGCGGTTGACTGCATTTCATATGGATGTTAACGACTTATATCGCCAATCGTTGTTAGGCATAACCTATAAATATCCAATCTCAAATCAATCCACTTTTACAACACAGTTGCGTTACTACATTAGCGATGAAGATGGGACTGCTAAAGCGGGTTTAGTTGACAATAATTTACTTCATAGCCATTCAGAACTTCAACACCAAAACCATAAGTTTATCTTTTCTACATTTCACCACTTTGGAGATACTGCTTTTCCGTACTTAACTGGAGGAGAAACTGGACTAGCAATTGATACTTGGACTGGTGAGTTTTTGAATGCGAAAGAGCGTGTTTATAGCCTGCGTTATGAATACGATTTTAAAGACTATATCCCAGGTCTTCGTTTTATGACCCGCTATACCCATGGTAGCAATATTTACGCACCACAGTTGGGTGGTACAGATTTTTCGGAAGATGAATTGGATTTTGATCTAGCTTACATAGTTCAAAATGGCCCACTAAAAAATTTAGGTTTACGCGCGCGTTACGCGATCTACGATAATGATATGCCAATTACCGCCAATATTAAGCCAGCCAATGAAACTCGTATCAATATTGATTACACGTGGAAATTTAAATAATAACAAAAGGGTTCTTTACTGAGGAACCCTACCCTCTCTAAGGATAATAAGTATGAAATATTTAATCGGCTTATTGGTCTATACCACCACTACATTAAGTTTGGCAAATACCCAATATTCACCACAACCCATAAAACTTGAACCCCTTGCGACATTCAATATTGAACTCACAGCCCCAGTTTGGGAACTCGGTAAAACTTCAGATTTAGGGCAAAGACGCATTATCCCAATCACTGGAGGAACTTTTTCTGGACCAAGTTTGAAGGGGCGTATTCTTAACAATGGTGCAGATTGGCAAAAGGTCGATAGCAAAGGTTTGGCATATATAGATACGCGCTATTTATTAGAAACTGATGATGGTGCTCTGATTTATTTACAAACTAAAGGTTATCGCCATGCTTCACCACAAGTACTAGAACAATTAAGTCGTGGCGAAGATGTTAATCCCACTCAATATTACTTCAAGTTAACCATGCAGTTTGAAACTAGCTCAGAAAAATATGCATGGTTAAATCAGACAATTGCAGTTGGAAGTGCAATGCGTCTCGGAAAAGCCGTGATCTATGATGCATTTACAGTGAAATAAATATTAAAAGGAGTACTTTTCAATGGACGAACAAGTTTTATCTAATTTACCCCCTATTCATCATTTATTAGGTGGTCATCAACTTCAGTGGGACAAGGAAAAGCGAGTAATTTCAGTTCAATATATTGCTCTTGAAAGTTTTACCAATCCTAGGGGAAGTATTGAAGGAGGCATGATCTGCGCAATGCTTGACGATGCAATGGGAATTTTAGCTGCCTTAAATCAAACAGAAAAACCAGCTGCCACAATTAATTTAACAATTGATTTCTTCAGACCATGTGAAGTTGGTGAAGTATTGGCAAAAGCGTGGTTCATTAAAGAAGGACGTAAAATTTTAAGCATTGAAAGTGAAGCTTGGCAGCATGGAAAGCTAGTGGCAAAAACCAGTGCTGCATTTATGGTTCTATAAGGATTAAAAAAAGAATGGATATCTTAAAATTAAAGGACTGTGTCGACAACGACAAAATAAGTTTATATCAAAAATTTGTCGTTTTTTTCTGTTTTATTTTATACATTATCGACGGATTCGATTTCATGATAATGGCTTATTTGGCAAGTTCAGTTGCCAATGAGTTTTCATTAACTGGTACTAATATAGGAACTTTAATTAGTGCTGGTTTAATTGGTATGACCGTCTGTTCATTTTTACTTGCACCTCTCGCAGATAAAATCGGTAGACGTAATTTAATTAACCTTTGTCTATTAATCTGTGGTCTGAGCATGTTTGCATCTGCATTTGCCACCGACTTTAAACAATTGGTTCTGTGCAGATTTTTCACTGGTGTTGGTATTGGTGGTGTTCAAATCAGTGCTATGATTTTGGCCAGTGAATATTCTCCGACTAAATATAAAAGTTTTAGTGTTGGTATATTATCTGCCGGTTATGGGATTGGAGCAATTAGCGGAGCACTACTTGCTGTATATAGCTTAGAAAGTATCGGTTGGAGACAAGTATTTCTAATTGGTGGATTCGTTACTACATTTGCTTTTCTGTGCTCATTGAAATTTTTACCAGAATCGATCGATTATTTATTACTAAAACAACCAAAACATGCTTTGGAAAAATTGAATCAAATTTTCTCTAAAATGCATAAAAAACCAATTCTCACACTCCCTAAAGCATACAAAGAAAATCAAAAGTCTTCTTACGTAGAAATATTTAACCACAAGTATTTAGTTAAATCCCTTGTATTATGGGTTTCTATATTCTTTATTCTTTTTGGTTTTTATTTCGTGATGGGCTGGACTCCTAAAATTCTCAATAGTTCTGGTCTAGATAACTCATTATCTATTAAAACTGCCATGATGATCAGCGTGGGTGGTATTTTAGGTAGTTTTATCATTGGTGTTCTTAGTTCTAAAGTCAGCGTATACATCAATCAAATTGCCTTTTTAATCCTCACGTACGTATGTATTTTATTGTTTGTGAACAATACAGATAATTTAAATATATTAATCATCGTTGCCACAACGCTAGGATTCTTTATTAATGGCTGTTTAGCTGGAATCTATGCCATTTCTACACAGCTCTATGAGGCAGATGTACGATCAACAGGCGTGGGGATTGCAACTGGTGTTGGTCGTTTTGGTGGTATTTTCTCTCCAATCATTGCGGGATACTTTTTAGACCTAGGGAACTCACCTTTAGAATTGTACGGAAATTTTGGTTTTGCATTTGTTATAGCAGCTATTGCCATTTTCATCATCTATAAGTTAAAACAAAAATCCGTAGTAAATACACCATATGTCGTTTTACAAAAAGAGCCTCAATAATTTATGCTCACGAATATATAACTTTGTATTGTTAAGATAAGTTGTTTCATCAAAATCTATTGATAGAAACAACAAAAGGTCAGTGAAATCACTGACCTTTTTAATTTCTTGTTCAAAGTTTAAATATCAAAGAATACAGTTTCATTTTCACCTTGAATACGAATATCGAAACGATAAACGATCTGACCATCACGCTCTTCACGCTTAGCAATGAGTGTTTGACGACGTGGCGCCCACTCAATACCATTCAAAATTGGGTCTTTCGCATTCGCTTCAGCTTCATCCTCGAAGTAAACTCGAGTATGTAAACCTAAATTGATACCACGCGCAAAAATAACCAGCGCGATATGTGGTGCTTGCTGTGAACCCTTACGTCCAGGAACAGCACCTGGTTTGATGGTATCAAAGCTCCAAAAACCAGTGTCAAAATCCGCACCCGCTCTACCCCAACCTAAAAAGTTTGGATCTGGCTGCTTCCCTTGCGTATCCTGCTGACTTGGATAAACACCATTGGCATCAGCTTGCCAAATTTCTACGAGTACATCGCGAAGTGGTAAACCCAAACCGTCAAAAACTTGCCCTTCGAGGCGAATACGTTCACCTTGAGTGCCATCTTTCACCATTTGATTATTGAAGCTATGCTCAAATACTTCTATACCAGCTTGATTAGGCATTAATCCAATATGGACATATGGACCACCTGTTTGAGATGGTGTTTCATGTAATTCTTCAAATTTCCAGCCATTCATCCTGATGCTCCCTATCAAGTCAAATCATTTTCAAAATATGTCGCACGACGACCACGTAAAGTAATGTCAAAACGATAGCAACGACTATCTGCTTCAATAAAGTTGCTCTTGTCTTCGAGCGCAATTAAAGCTCTTCGCTGTTGTTCTGAAGGAACAGTTTTTAAAATTGGACAGCTATCAATTAATGTATCGCCTTCAAAATAAAACTGGGAAATCAAACGCTGTGCCCAGCCATCTGCCATCACAGAAAAATGGATATGTGCTGGACGCCACTCATTGATACGGTTACGCCACGGATAAGGTCCTGGTTTTATCGTTCTAAAAATGAAGAATCCATTTTCATCTGTGAGCATTCGACCGCAACCACCAAAGTTAGGGTCCATAGCTCCCACATACTGATCATTTGGATGGCGATAACGTCCTGAGGCATTCGCTTGCCATACTTCAATCAAAGCATTTTTAACAGGACGACCAAATTGATCACGTAAATAACCATGAATAATGACGCGTTCACCAACAGGTAAACCATCTTTTGCATAATTTAAAATTAAATCATTGTCTTTAGGACCCAATAAGTCTGCGCTAAAGTGAGGTGCAGTAACCTCGGTTAATGTTTGCGCAATCGAAATCAGTGCATTTTTCGGCGAACGTAATACACTGGTTTTATATCCCGGTGCATATGCTGGTGGATGATCATCTGTATTTCGCTGTGCATAAGCACCCATCAGAATTTGAGACATGAATCTCTCCTTATTCAATTTAAAATATCGTCCGTTTATTTAATTTTCTCAGGCGAAATGCCTAACTCTGCAAATACTTCTTCTGCCATATGCATTGCAGCATTGGCTGCAGGAAGTCCTGCATATAAAGACGCATGCAAAAATAATTCTTTAAGATCATCTTTGGTAACGCCATTGTTGAAACAAGCACGAATATGCATTCTGAGCTCTGCTTCACGCCCCAATGCAAGTAAGATTCCAATCGTCACCAAACTACGTATGTGTCTTGGCAGTCCTGGTCTTGACCAAACCTCACCCCATGCAAAACGACTAATAAAGTTTTGAAAATCAGCATTAAATTCGTTTAAATTTTCAAGTGAACGCCCGACATGGGCTTCACCCAAGACTTCAGTACGGACTTCTAGCCCCTGCTTATAACGTTCTTCATCATTCATGAGGTTGTTCCTCTTTAAAATTGAAATTATTTGATGTTCAGATGTGCTTAAGACTGAATAAAAGCAAGCAATGCTTGGTTAAATTCAACTGGTCGCTCAATATTGGATAAATGCGATGCATCTATGACTGCAAGTTGACAGTCAGGTATATGTTGTTTTAAAAACTCACCATCATTCACTGTGGTCACAGGATCTAAGCCGCCACATAATGCCAAACAAGGCACAATAATTTTTCCAAGTTGATTGCGTAAATCCGTCTGAGCTAAAGCACGACAAGAGGCTGCATAGCCTTTAGGCTGAGTGACAGACAAACTCTGAATGGTTTTTTGAGCTGTCACATCGTGTAAATAATCAAATTGTTCACTAAACCAACGCGTATGTGTAGTACTGACGATATCAGCCAAACCATTTTGTTCAACCGCATCTGCACGACTCAACCATGCCTCGGCATTTCCAATTTTTGCTGCTGAATTTGCAATGGTAATAGAGTTAAAACGCTCTGGTGCAATTATGCCTAATTGAATCCCAGTAACTCCCCCCATGGAGATACCACAAAAATGCGCTTTTTCTATAGAGAAATGATTGAATACATCAAGGACATCATTGGCTAAATCAATGATTGTGGTATTTTCAATGACACTACTTCTTCCATGACCACGTGTGTCGTAGCAAATCACATCATAATCTTTGGAAAAATAATCAATTTGGGCTTGCCACATGCCATGATCAGTGCCCAGTGAGTTTGAAAAAATGATGCTTGGTTTTGTATCGTCACCAAAACGATAGACCGCAAGCTGCTGACCATTACGATTATTGATTAATGTCATTATGGTGTACTTCCTTGAACGCTCTCTAGTACCGCATCTATTTGTGCTTGAGTATTTCCTAGATAATGTTGCGGATTAAAAATCTGACGGAGTTGATCTAGATCAAAAATAGCTAATATTTCTGGATTATTTTGTACAACATCGAGTAAGTGTCGTTGTTCGGCAACTGCTTGCTTACAAGCAGCTTCCACAAGATGATGTGCATTCAATCGACCCATCTGAGGTGCGAGTGACATCATCAGTGCTTCAGCCATGATTAATCCTTGCGTGCACTCTAAATTTCTGAACATATTTTCAGGATCTACTTCTAATCCCGTAAATACATCGATTGCTCTACTTAAACTACCCGCCGTCAGTTGAAATAACTCTGGTAACGCTAGCCATTCAGCATGCCATGCACCTAAACTTCGTTCATGTTCTTGTACTAAGCTTTGGTAGATACTTGACATTAATGCAGGGACGCGATTTGCAGCGGCTAGAATTGAAGCAGCTGCAACAGGATTACGCTTATGAGGCATCGTCGATGACCCTCCACGCCCAGCACCACTCGGTTCAAACACTTCTGCAATTTCTGTTTGCATCATGAGTGACCAGTCACGGGCCATCTTGCCCAAGTTTCCTGTAATCGTTGCAAGTACATGTGCAATGTCGGCTACACGATCTCGCTCCCCATGCCATGTACATACGGGCGTATTTAAACCAAGTTTTTGTGCGTAGGTACTCACTACAGCCGAACCATATTCAGTTAGTGAAGCTAAAGTACCTACCGCACCCCCTAACTGTGCTGTTAAGACATGTTGCTGTAACTGCTGAACACGCTTTAAATCTCGATCTAAACTAGAGAGCCACCGTGCTGTTTTATGTCCAAAGGTAAGTGGTAAACCTTGTTGCAACCATGTACGTCCAATCATCACCTGATCACGGTATTGAATCGTCAGTTTTTTAGTTGCCTGAATAGCTTGAATAAGTTGCTTTTCGATCAGCTGTAACGCATCTTGAGCTTGCAGCATAAAGGCCGTATCAATGATATCTTGGCTGGTCGCACCCCAATGCACATAACGAGAAGCATCTTCATTGATTTTTTTCACAGCAGCAGTGAATTGCTTTACGAATGGAATTGCAATATTGCCAGCGAGACCACTGGACTGTGCCAAATGATCAAAATTAATAATGGAATGAATTTCTTGTGCTGCAACACGTTGAATCGTTTCAGCAGCAATTAAGGGAATAACACCAACTTCAGCTTGAGCTTGAGCCAGTGCAACCTCTGCACGCAACATATATTTTACGAGTGCTTCATCACTAAATATGATATTTACATCATTCTGATAAAACAAACTTGCATATAACTGACTCATAACTTATCCCTATTACGCTTCATCATGTGTTTCACCATAAAGCGTCTGTCCAAAAATTGCTGTTAAACTTTTTCAATTATTAAAGCGATGCCTTGACCCACACCAATACACATAGAGCACAATGCATATTTACCGCCAGTTGCTTCTAGTTGATTCAGTGCAGTCGTCACCAAACGCGCACCTGATGCACCCAATGGATGACCTAATGCAATTGCACCACCATTTGGGTTTACACGCGCATCATCGTCGGCTAAACCTAGGTCACGTGTACACGCCAATGCTTGTGCTGCAAACGCTTCGTTCAGCTCAATCACATCCATTTGCTCTAGTGTTAAACCGGTTTGTGCTAACAGTTTTTTAATCGCAGGTGCCGGACCAAAGCCCATAATGCGAGGTTCAACCCCAACAGTGGTTGCACCAATCACTTTGGCACGAGGTTTTAAACCATATTTTTCTACAGCTGCATCAGACGCAATCAGAATCGCAGCAGCACCATCGTTAATGCCTGATGCATTACCTGCGGTTACTGTACCGTCTGCTTTTACAACAGGTTTTAACTTGGTTAAGGCCTCGAGGGTGGTTGCACGAGGATGTTCATCTTTTGCCACCACAACTGCATCACCTTTACGCTGTGGAATAGTCACAGGCACGATTTCTTGATCAAAGAAACCACGTGCTTGTGCAGCAGCCGTACGTTGTTGGCTGGTTAAAGCAAATTGGTCTTGATCAGCGCGGCTAATATTGAACTGTTCAGCCACGTTTTCAGCCGTTTGCGGCATGGTTTCAACACCATACATTTCTTTAAGCTTCGGGTTGATAAAACGCCAGCCCATGGTGGTGTCTTCAATCTTTTGACTACGACCAAATGCACTCTCAGATTTACCCATCACAAATGGGGCACGTGACATAGATTCAACACCACCTGCCACAATCACGTCAGCTTCACCAGCTTTAATGGCACGCGCGGCCATTGCTACGGTATCGAGTGATGAACCACATAAACGGTTGACTGTGGTTGCAGGTACTGTATAAGGAATACCTGCTAAAAGAGCCGACATACGACCGACGTTACGATTATCTTCACCGGCTTGGTTGGCACAGCCAAATAAAACGTCATCGACGACATTCCAATCCACAGAAGGGTTACGTTCCATTAACGCTTTTAATGGCACTGCACCTAAGTCATCCGCACGGACAGGCGCTAAACCACCGGCATAACGACCAAAAGGCGTACGGATGGCATCAATGATGTATGCGTTTTTCATAGTGTAAGATCCTAAAACCAGTCTTAAGCCTGAGTGGCATCAATGAGTTTGGCACCCGTCATCGATTGAAGCTCTTCAAAAGATAAGCCTTCAACTTTCTCAATGACTTTCATGCCATCTGCCGTCACATCAATCACACAAAGGTCCGTATAAATGCGGTCCACACATTTCAAACCTGTCGCAGGATAAGTCAGCTCAGCAACGATTTTCGGTTCGCCTTTTTTAGTGACATGATCGGTGGTAATAAAGACTTTTTTCGCACCCACGGCTAAGTCCATTGCACCACCCACAGCAGGAATGGCATCAGGTGCACCGGTATGCCAGTTTGCAAGATCACCATTTTCAGCGACTTGGAAAGCACCCAAGACTGCGATGTCTAAATGACCACCACGCATCATTGCAAATGAATCACCATGATGGAAGAAAGCTCCGCCTTCTAGCAGGGTTACAAACTCTTTACCCGCGTTAATTAACTCAGGGTCACGGTCTTCTTCCGCAGGGGGTGGACCAAAGGCCAATAAACCATTTTCAGAATGTAAAAAGACATCTTTGT